>NZ_CP160850.1 GCF_040790665.1 Sulfitobacter pontiacus
ATGAGAAATCACAACGACCTTCTTAACATGAACGAGCGCAGCTTGGAACAACAGGCCGCCGTGCGCCGCGCCACCTTCTCCCCCGGAGAGATCAAGGCCCTGCGCCCCTTCTCCATCTGGGAGATCAGCCAGTTCATGTTCGACGTCCCCGCCGACACCCTGCGCAAGAAGCTGGCGGACGACCCGACCCTGCCCCAAGGGCTCACCGAAGAGGATGGCCGCCAGCGTTGGTTCAGCCTCGAAGAGATCAACGAACTGCGCCGCCGCGCCAAATTCCGCGGTCGCAAGCTGCTGCCCGAACGCCCCCGGGGCCGTGCCATGCGCGTGGCCGTGTCGAACTTCAAAGGCGGTGTCGGCAAGACGGTCGTCGCACAACACCTCGCCCATGCCGCCGCCCTTGATGGCTACCGCGTGCTCTGCGTCGACTTCGACCCGCAAGCGACGCTGACCCATTCGATGGGGCTGACCGAGGTCAAGGAAAGCCACACGGTCTGGGGCATCATGTGCCGCGACCTCTGCCGTGAATCCAACCGGATCATGGAAAGCTATGATGACCCCGATGACTGCCCCTACCCCGCCGCGGACGAATTGCCTGAAGACGTGCAATCCATCGGCGCGCAGCGGTTTCAGGAATTCATCCAGCCAACCTGCTGGCCCACGATCGACATCATCCCGTCCTGCGCCAACGCGGCCTTCGTCGAATTCGCCTCGGCCCAATACCGCGCACTCCACAAGGCATGGAGCTTTTTCGGCTGCGTCGCGCGCTACCTCGATGAACTGCCCGACGATCAATATGACATCATCATTTTCGACTGCCCGCCCGCCATCGGCTACCAGTCCCTAAACGCCGCGTTTGCGGCTGATATTCTCTATATTCCCTCGGGCCCGGGCTACTGGGAATATGACAGTACGACCAGCTATCTGGGCCAGCTTGGCGACGCCATGGCCGATATCTCGGAAGGGTTTGCAAGCCTCGCAGCGGACGCAGGCATTACGCTTCCTAAACAGTTTTCCGACATCCGTTTACTTATGACCCGTTTTGAATCCAACAATCCGTTGCACAGCGCCATGATCGACGCGTTCAAGAACGTCTTCGGCGCCGACGTCTGCGCCCACCCGATTGAAATGACCCGCGCGGTCGAACAATCGGGCCGGTTCCAGATGTCGGTTTACGAACAGGACTATCGCCAGATGACGCGCGAAACATGGAAACGGGCGCGGCAAAGTTTCGACCGTGCCTATGACGAGTTTTTGCAAACCGTGCTCGAAGCGTGGAAAGAAAACGGAAAACGTAAGGAGAAGGCAGAATGAGCAGTAAAAACAAATTCGGCTTCGCCCCGGTAGAAGCCCCCACATCCGGCAGCCGCCGCAACCGCCAGCCGGGCCCCATGGGCGCCGCCGTGCGGGACGTGGCCGAAAACCTAGCAGAGGCAACCGAAGCCAAAATCGAACAGCGCCGCCGCAACGCCGAAGACGCCAAGACTTTCCGGCAGGCCCAAGGCGAAGGCCGCGTGCTCTATCAGATCGACCTGTCGGAAATCTTCACCGACGATTTGCCGCGCGATCGCCTCGCGCTGGAAGAAGTCGCCCAGTCCGACGAGATGGAGGAGCTTAAATCCTCGATCCGCGAACGCGGGCAGCGCGAACCCGTCGAGGTCTATGTCGGGCCGAACGGGCGCTACCAGCTCAAGAAAGGCTGGCGCCGTTTCACCGCACTGTCGCAGTTGTTTTCCGAAACCAAAGACGACCGCTTTGGCACGATCACCGCGCGGGTAGAGGTCGGCGAGGATGACCGCATTTCGCGCTATGTGGATATGGTCGAAGAGAACGTCGTGCGCGAAGATCTGTCTTTTGCCGAGATGGCACAGGTGGCGATCACCGCCGCCAAGGACGACGCGGTAGAAGAGATCGACCCGGCAGAGCTGGTGACCCGTCTTTACAGCGCGCTGCACAAGACCAAGCGGTCTTACATCAAAAGCTTCGTCTTCCTTCTCTCTGCTTTGGAGGGGAGCTTGCAGTGGCCCAAGGCCGTGCCGCGTAATCTGGGTGTCGATGTCGCGCGCGCGCTGCGCACACCGGATCAAGCCAGTGTCTTGCAGGAAAAACTCTTGGATGCCTCGACGCCGGACGAGCAGAATAAAATCCTCAAGGATTTTCTGACCACCTCGAACGAGCCGACAGAGAAGCCCGCCTCCAAGGCAGAGCCTAAGCAGAAGTTCGAATTCTACGTCGGCCAGACCAAGGTCACCGCCCGCCACGGTGAATGCCGTTTGATGAGCGATATCGACTTTGCCACCATGCCCAAGAAGCAATTGGAAGAAGCCGTGCGCGCCTTTGAAGAGGTGCTCAGCAACGGGCCACGCATCCGGTAAACGGTTACCCATGGGTAACCGCTGCCCACCCGGTTACCCATGGGTAACCACCGCGCATCGGGTTACCCATGGGTAACCGGCAAGGGTAAATGAGGGGGGTAGCCGGGAAGGGGGGCGCAGAAGCGTCCCCTTTTTTGTGCGTTGACGGGGCGGAGAGCGCAATTGCCCCATTTCCCAATAAAACAAGGAGCTTTCGCCGCGAATATCGGCTTAACGCTTTGATTCAAAACAGCTTTGCGGTTGAAAGATGCAGATTCCACCGCGATTTCGCCCTATCGGCACCAGAACCCGACGTTGACCCATGGACATCCCCTGAAACGCGGGATTAACGTGCGCCCATAGGGGAGGGCTGGCAGATGTCAGAAAGACCTTATCGACATATTTTTGATCTCGGGAGAAACATCATGGATCGTCGTTCATTTATTCGTGGCGCAGGCGTTGCGGGGGCAGGGGCCGTTGCTTCATCGCTGGCCGCACCCGCCGTCGCCCAAGGCAACATTACCTGGCGCATGGTCACCACCTGGCCGAAAAACTTCCCCGGTCTGGGTGTCGGCGCGCAGCGTCTGGCAGACCGCATCACCGCCGCTTCCGGTGGCCGCCTGACGGTCAAGGTTTTCTCGGCGGGCGAACTGGTGCCGCCGCTGCAGTCGCTGGACGCGGTCATCGACGGCACAGCCGAGATGAGCCACGGTGCCGCTTACTATTGGCAAAACAAATCGCCGGCGCTGTCCTTCTTTACCGGCGTTCCTTACGGCATGACCACGCCAGAACTGACAGCCTGGATGCGCTATATGGGCGGTCAGGAAATCTGGGACGAGATCTATGACCAGTTCGGCGTTCAGGGCTTCCTGTCGGGCAACACCGGCACGCAGACAGGCGGTTGGTTCCGCGACGAACTGACCAGCCTTGACGATGTCAAAGGCGTGCGCTTCCGGACCCCCGGCCTTGGCGGTCGCGTATGGGAGAAACTGGGCGCCACGGTCACCAACATGGCCGCGGGCGAGATCTTTCAGGCGCTGCAATCGGGCACGCTGGACGCGGCCGAATTCGTCGGCCCCTACAATGATCTTGCGCTCGGCTTCCATCAGGTTGCCAAGAATTACTACATGCCGTCCTTCGTTGAATCCGGCCTCGCGACCGAGCTGGTCGTCGACAAGAAGAAGTATCAGGAACTGCCCGAAGACCTGCAGGCGATCATCCGTGATGTAAGCCAGGCGGAATACGATCAGGTCGCGGCCGACTTCTATGCCAACGATCCACGCGCGCTGAAAACGCTGGTGGAAGAGCACGGCGTGACCGTCCGCAACTTCCCCGATGACATCATGGAAGCCGGTGCCAAAGCCTCGGTCGAGGTGGTCGAGGAACTGCGCAGCAGCGACGACCCGCTGGTCAAGAAAACCGCCGACAGCTTTGTCGAAGCGCTGAACCTTGTCCGCACCCGGACAGAGAAGATCGACAGCCCCTACATTCAGGCGCGTCAGAGCTTCCTGAAATACTAAGCTCCGCCCGTCGGATACAGAAAAGGCCCGGTGGAAACACCGGGCCTTTTTTCGTGCTGGGGCAGGGGCCTAATCCCCGTCCCGCCCGGTGGCACACCGGGCATCGCCCTCCCTCCCCCCGGAGGGCGATTTTACGACGTCGCGCCATCTGCATCGGTCAGCGGTTGATGCACCGGGGCTGCCACTTTCAAACCTGCGGATCGCCCCCCCCAGGGAGGGCGATCCCCTTAGCGTGTCAAAAGATATGGTGGCCTTTAGCCTGCGATCAGCTTGGGCAACCAGGTCACGATCTGCGGGAACATGAACAGGATCGCAATCGCCACCACCTGCAGCATCACGAAGGGCAGGATGCCCTTGTAGATCGCGCTGGTGGGCAGGTCCGCCGGGGCGACGCCGCGCAGGTAGAACAGCGCAAAGCCGAAGGGCGGGGTCAGGAACGACGTTTGCAGGTTCACCCCCACAAGCACACCCAGCCAGATCGGATCGACATCCAGCATCAGCAGCACCGGTGCGGTGATCGGGATCACGATAAAGATGATCTCGAAGGTGTCGAGGATGAAGCCCAGGAAGAACATGATGATCATTACCACTGCAACGGCAGCGAGCGTCCCGCCCGGCAGATTGCTGAGGAATTCATGCACCAGATTGTCGCCGCCCATCATGCGGAACACGACCGAAAAGACCGAGGCCCCGAGAAGGATCACAAAGACCATGCTGGTGATTGTGGCCGTCGATACCATCGTCTCTTTGAGCACGCCAAAGGACAGACGCCAGCGCAATGCGGCGAGGATCATGGCCCCGACGGCACCGACGGATGCGGCCTCTGTCGGGGTGGCGATGCCGCCCAGAATAGACCCTAACACGGCCAAAATCAGCGCCAAAGGCGGGACAAGCGCTACAAAGACCTCGCGCAGCAGCTTTGATTTCTCATCCGCTGGAACGGGGGTGGCCGGGCAGGATTTAGGGTCTGTTGCGGCTTTGAACAGCACATACCCGAGGTAAAGCGACACGAGCAGCAGCCCGGGCAGCAGGGCGCCGGCAAAGAGATCCCCGACAGAGACAGGCGTGGGGGCAAAGTTGCCCTTGGCCATCTGCACCTGCGAGTTGATGCCCGACAGCATATCGCCCATGAAAATCAACACGGTAGAGGGGGGGATGATCTGGCCCAAAGTGCCGCTGGCGCAGATCACGCCGGTGGCCAGTTTCGGGTCATAGCCCGCCCGCAGCATCGCGGGTAGCGAGATCAGCCCCATCGTCACCACGGTCGCGCCCACCACACCCGTAGAGGCCGCGAGCATCGCCCCGACCAGCACCACAGAGATCCCGAGCCCGCCGCGCATATTGCCGAACATCTTGCCCATGGTGAGCAACAGTTGTTCGGCGATCTGGCTGCGCTCCAGCATCACCCCCATGAAGATGAACAGCGGCACGGCGACGAGCACTTCGTTCGTCATAAAGCCGATATATCGGTTGGGCAAAGACCCGAAGTTGGATGGGTCGAACACGCCCAAAGCCATGCCTACACCGCAGAATAGTAACGAAGTCCCGGCGAGGGTGAAGGCCACGGGGAAGCCCAGAAGCAAAAAGCCGATGACCCCAAAGAACATCAGCGCGGCGAGCATCTCGCCAATCATGATCGGGTCCATCAGGCGGCTCCCTCGGTGGTGGCGGGTTTGATGGCGTCCGGGCTGTATTGCATCGCGGCGGGCACAAGATCAGCCCTGCCACCAAGCACCAGAATGGACCGGATCGCCATGGCAATGCCTTGCGCCGCAATCAGGGCCGCAAAGACGATGATAAAGGTTTTGAGGATATAAAGCCCCGGCATCCCGCCTACGTTGGCAGAGCCTTCGTGGTACCCCCACGCGCGCTGCACGAAGGGCATCGAATAGATGTAGACGATCCAGGTAAAGGGCAGCAGAAAGACGAACACCCCGATCAGGTCGGTGATGGCGCGGGTGCGCAGTTTGGCGGGACGGTAAAAGATATCGACGCGCACGTGATCGTCGCGCAGCAGGGCAAAGCCTGCCACCGCGGTGAACATCGCCCCGTTCAGCCAGATATAGAGATCCTGCATCCAGACGTAGCTGGTGGCAAAGAGGTATCTTTGTACCACTACGGTAAAGCAGACGACGACAATGGCCAGCGCGAGCCAGGAAAAGACTTTTCCGATAATCAGATTAACAGCGCAGATGAGGGATGCTACTCCAGCGAGAAAACGCACATTCCACCCTTTTCTATGGTTTCTATCGTTCTTAACGCATGTCAATCAAAGTGCCGCAGGGGAATGTCAAGCGGGGACAGTTGTTTTCAAGCAGCGGAAAATTGCGAATGTCTGTTCTGGCAAGTCGACCTAAGAGATACCTTTTGACTCGGGCCGCAACTTTAGGTTACGGATTCGCCATAGCGTGCGACGGTTAGTAAGTGCCCAGATCTAAAGATAATAAGTATAGATGTCAGCAACAGTTCAACTCATTCATAATGAAACCGGCACTCTTCTTAGAAGAGAGGAGGACAGGGCGGTTTTTTCGGTCACGGCACCTGATGACCTTGTTGTCAAAGTCCCGCTAAGGCCCGTCAGCGAGTCCGCGCGCGGCGGCATAAAACCGTTTCTGCACAAGCATTTTCCCATGGCACCGCATCGCGCGTTGTTTCGCGAGGTGAACCACGACATCACCATACGAATTCGCAGCTACCAGATGGGGCATGCGTCGCCGATCGCGTCCACCAATGGCATCATGCGCACCGATCACGGGTTGGGCCTTTTGATGCAACGTGTGGGGCCGGCGACAGGCGGGCTGGGGCTGACGCTGGATGAATTCATTGCACAGGACCTGCTGGATACGCCGGCGCTGAAAGCTTTGAACGACTTTTCCCGCGCGATGTTTGCGCTTGGGGTGGTTGCGCCGAACGTTGGCCCAAGAAACATCGTTTGGGGCGAGCAGGACGGGACGTGGCGACCGCTGATCGTGGACGGCTTTGGCGATCACAGCGTGACCAAGCTGCCGTCTTGGATACCGTTTCTGCGCCACTATGGATTGCACCGCGGGATGGAGCGTACGGCACGTGACGTCGGGCTTCGGTGGTCGCGCCGCAAAAAGATGTTTCTGCGGGCAGATTCTGGTGCGCTCGACTAGGGTTACCCTTTTTGCCTACTCCGCCGGAAGCTGGGAATAATACAGCGCCAGCGCGTCGATCTCGGCATCTGACAGATTGCGAGCGGCTTTTTCCATCAGCTCTTTGCGGGGGCCGCCACCGCGTGTGCCATCGCGCCAAAGCTTCAGCTGCTGCGCCAGATAGGGGCGCGGCTGGCCGCTGATGCGCGGGAAGCCGGGTTTGGTCAGCTCCAGACCGGGGCCGTGGCAGGACGCGCAAGAGGGCGCGTCGATATTGCCGATGGCGGCGACGCCGGCCCCTTGCTCCATCAGCTCAAGCTCTGCCGGGGACAGGGGAGCTCTCGGGGTCGGGCCATCGGGCGCGGATGCGGCATAGTGGCGGATCACGCGGGTCAGGTCATCGGGGGGAAGCTGCGTCGCCGCATGGGCCATAAAGCCGCTGTCCCGCGCGCCCGTGCGATAGGCGATGATTGCGTCCTGCATGTACCCTTCGTCGAGGATATCGAGGCGGGGGATATGGCCGTTGCCTTTGCTGTTGCCCGTCGCGCCGTGGCAGGAGGCGCAATAGGTCAGCGCGGTGTCGTCGGCTGCTGCGTCTGACGCCAGCACGGCGTCAAAGCCCGCGCCTTCCATCTCGCGGACATGGGTAAGGAAGGCGACCATGGCCCAGATCTCGTCCTCGCGGTTTTCGGCGGGCCAGTAGGGCATGCCGCTCATCTTGACGCCATCCTTGACGATGGTGAACAGATGTTGCGGCTGCCAGTCGGCGACGGCGTCGGTGATATGGGGCGGTTCGGGCGACATGGCGTCGGCGGTGGCGGAGTGGATCCGGTCGGGGGCAGCGTGGCAGAAGCTACAGGCGCTGTCGAAATGCCCCGCGCCGAGGGCGACGAGATCGGGGTCGGACAGGTCGGGCACCTGTTCGGCGTCAGGGGCGCGGAGTTTGACCGACTGGCGATAGGCGGTGTGCAGCACCCAGGACACGCCCGGAATATGGCCCGCGCGGGCAGAGACGTTGAACAGCCCCAGCCCCACGATGGTCACCGCGCCGACAGCCCCCAGCAGGGCCAGAACGATCAGGGTTTTGATCACAGTTCTCATTGCGTTTGCTCCGTTACGTTTGGGGTGCGTGGTCGGTGCTGCGCAGGTCACGGCCCACCAGCCACAATCCGGCGATCAGATAGACCGGTGTGCCGATGCCCAGCATCAGCAGCCCGCCCAGTTGTTGCCCGCCAAGGTCGGCGGCGCGGCCGCAAATCTCGGCAAAGACATCGCGGGGGGCGAGGATCAGCAGCGCCCCCAGTAGGGTCATATGCATCGAGGTCAGCAGCAGCGATCCGGCCCCTGCCAGCCCGTTGTGCGCGCGCAGGGCGCTGACCCAGACCAGCAGTCCGACGATCAGGAAACTGCCCTGTTCCAGCGCAAAGCCCGCGGGCAGCAGATAGGCCATCCCGTGCAGTTGCGGCAGGTGCCATGCCCAGACCACCATGAATTCAAGCACCGTCGCGATCAGCGGAGAGATCAGCAGCCAGCGCAGCCGGTCGCCCAGTCCGAAGGCGAGCAGCGGTGCGACCACGGCGACCAGCCCCATATGGCGCAGCATATGGACGGGGAAGGCGGCGCCGGTCAGCCGTTCCAGCGGCACCAGCCAGAGCAGGCCAAGCAGGACAAACCCTAGATATGTCGCGGCGCGGGTCATGCGCAGCTGGCGATCAGGAGCACGGGGAGCGAGACATAGATCACCCCGACCGCCGAGATCAGCGACAGCAGGAAGGCCGCGTGGCCCATGAACTGGTGGCGGTCCTCGTTGTTGCCCGCGTCGTTTTCCCATTCGCGGTCGCGCACCACATCCCATTGCCGCCACGCGCCCCAGCCCAGCCAGACGATCGCCGCCAGAACGCCTATGGTCAGCAGCCCGATGCCGAGGCGAAGGGTGGTAAGGTAATCCACGCCGAGGATGTGATCGGCGCAGAATACGGTTGTGGCACCGTAGCAGATCACGAAATGCAGCGCCCAAAGCGTGGGGCTGAGGGCGAGCCGCCAGAGGCTGTCTTGTTCCTCGTGGAATTCCTCTTGCTCTTCTTCGGTGGAGATCTGGTTCATGCCAGCAACCTTGGGGCCACGCCCAGAATAAAGCCGGTGACCAGCGCGGTCAGCACCATGAAGTGCCAGAACAGCGTGACGTTGCACAGATCGGCGTCATATTGCGGGGTCACCTTGCCAAAGATCGACCCTGCCAGCGCGTAAAGCTGCATGATGACCCCCAGCAGGGAATGGGCCACCAGCCAGACCATCAGCGCCCACATGGTCGCGGGGTAGACATGGGTTGTGGGCTCAAGGTCGAGGACCGACAGGATGATCAGCCCCGCCCCGCCGACGGTGCAGGTCGCGGCCAGTGCCAATGCGAGGCGTGCCAGCGTGATATGGCTGCGTTTATTGACCTCGCGTGCGAGCACGGTCGCGGCCCATGAGACGACAAACAGCGTAACCCCGAGCGCGACGGCGGCGCCCGTCGCGTGGTCCGCTCCGATGGTGATAAAGTCCGGGCGCGCGGTCCAGTAGAAGAAGAACCCGAAGACGAGGCTGGCGAAGGCGGTGCTGTCGCCCAGCATCGTGATCCAGACCGCCCACCACCCGACAGAGGTCGGCCCCGAGGCGTAGGTCGGCAGGCTGAGGCCAAGACCCACGTCCTTACGCTCCTGATCCGGCACCTGTGCCGTGCTGGTCCAGAGCCAGTAGAGCACGCAGACAATGGCGAAGGCGCCGCAGACGATGGCGGGTTCGTAGATGTGGAAGGTGGGGAAGATGAACGCGCCGCCGGTAAAGAACGCGGCGAGCATGGTGATCCACGCGGGGCCGGTGACGCGCTGCACCATCAGCGGTTTCGCGTCGATGACCGAGGTGATCAGCGTCTCGCGTTTGCCCTCGGGGGCGTCGGGCAGATAGTAGCGGCCCGCGTCCATACGCTCGACCAGTTTGGGCTGGTCCCACAGCGGATAGCGCGAGGTGATATAGGGCACCGAACGGTTGCCCCATGCCTCTTCGGGCACATCATGGGCCCATTCCAGCGTGCCGCCGCCCCAAGGGTTGCGCTTGATCTGGCCTTGGTACGCTTTGGGCCGCAGCAGATCGTAGACGAAGACGGCAAAGCCTGCGGCGGTGATATAGGCCCCGACGGTGGACATCATATTGAGCCAGTCCCAGCCCGCGCTGCCCGGGTAGGTGAAGATCCGGCGCGGCATCCCCTTGAGCCCCGTCAGATGCATCGGCAGGAAGGTGACGTTGAAGCCCACAAAGATCAGCCAGAAGGCCCAACGGCCAAGGGTTTCGGACAGAAGCTTTTTGCGGAAGAAGGGGAAGAAATAATAGACCCCCGCCATGACCGGAAAGACCATGCCGCCAAACAGCGTGTAATGCAGGTGGGCCACGACGAAGTAGCTGTCATGGGCCTGCCAGTTGAAGGGCACGATGGCCAGCATCACCCCTGTCAGACCGCCCGCCACAAAGATCGCCAGCGCCCCCGCGATCCAGAGCATCGGCAGGGTCATCTTGACCCGTCCCACCATCAGCGTCGCGACAAAGGCGAAAAGCTGGATGCCGGTGGGGATCACCACGGCCTCGGACGCGGCAGAGAAGAACCCCAGACTGATCTGGGGCAGGCCGGTGGTGAACATGTGATGCACCCACAGCCCGAAGGACAAGAACCCCGTGCCGACCGCACTGAGCACGATCCACGAATAGCCCACGATGGGCGTGCGTGCGACGGTGGGCACGATCATCGCGGCGATCGCGATAGAGGGCAGGAAGATGATGTAGACCTCCGGATGGCCGAAAATCCAGAACAGATGCTGCCAGAGCATCGGGTCGCCACCCCGGACGGGATCGAAGAACGGCCAATCGAAGGAGCGTTCGAGTTCGAACAGGAAATCCCCCGCGATCAGCGGCGGGAAGGCGAAGAGGATCATGCCGCCTACGACCATCACATACCACGCATAAAGCGGCATGATGTTGACGCGCATCCCCGGCGGGCGGCATTTGAGCGCGCCGACAATCAGCTCGACCGCCGCGGCGATGGAGGCGACCTCGATAAACGAGAGGCCCAAAAGCCAGACATCGGGGCCGATGCCTTCTTCCTTGGTGGCGAGCGGGGGGTACATGAACCAGCCCGCCTTGGGGCCGGAATCGAACAGGATGGACGCGAAGACAAAGATGCCGCCGATCAGGAAGCACCAGTAGCCATAGGCGCTGAGCCGCGGGAACGGCATGTCGCGCGCGCCCAGCATACCGGGCAGCAGCAGGATCGAGATCGCCTCGAACATGGGCACGGCAAAGAGGAACATCATCGCCGAGCCGTGCATGGTGAAGAACTGGTTATAGCGGTCGGCGTCGAGGAAATCATTCTCGGGCACGGCAAGCTGGGTGCGCATGAGCACCGCCAGAATACCGGCGCAGAGCATGAAAAAGAACGCGGTCATCGTGTACCAGATGCCGACCTCGGTGTTGTTCACCGCCGACCAGTAGCGCCAGCCTTGCGGCGTTTTCCAAGCCGCACGCAGGCGTTTTTTCTGCGCCTCTTGAACCTCCTGCGGGACGGGTTCGGCGAGCATATCCTCGGTCGGGGGGTAGGTGCCTTCGGGTTGCAGCACATCGGGGTATCTGCGGGTCATTCCAGCCCCCCCAGATAGGCGGCGAGCGCCGCGAGGTCGTCGTCGGACAGGAAGTCATAGGTGGGCATATTGACCTCGGGTTTGATCGTGTCGGTGTGGCCGATCCATGTGGCGATGGCCTGCGCGTTCAGGGGCAGGGTGCCCGCGGCAAGCGAGTGGCGATTTGCCAGATGGGTCAGGTCGGGGCCGGTCTTGCCGATGGCTTTGGTGCCACGAATGCTGTGGCAGGCGCCGCAGCCTTCCTCAAGGAACAGGGTTGCGCCGGCTTTGGCCAGCGCGCCTTGGGGTGGCTTGGCATCGCGCGCCTCGGCGCTCAGCCATTGGTCGAATTCATCGGGTGGCATCACCACGGTTTCAAAGGCCATCAGCGCATGGGAGGCGCCGCAGAATTCGGCGCATTGGCCCCGGTAGATGCCGGGATCGGTGGGCGCGAGGGTCATGCGGGTTTCACGCCCCGGGAACATATCGGTCTTGCCGCCAAGGGCCGGCACCCAGAAGGAGTGGATCACCCGATGGGCGTTCAGCACAAGCTCGGTCCGGGCACCGGCGGGCAGGCGGAGTTCATTCGCCGAGACGATTGTTCTCGTCTCCCCCTGCTGTTGGTATTCGACGCGCCACCACCATTGTTCGGCGGTGACGCGCACGACCAGCCCGTCCCCTTCGGCGCGGGTCGGTCCCATCAGCGGCAGGGAATACATCAGCAGCCCCCCCAGCAGGACCACGGGAAAGAGGATGCCCCCGCCGACGATCAGCATCTCGGCGGGGCGGCGGCGCATGGCACAGGGGTTGATGCGTGTGACATAGACAAACAGCAGCGCGACAAGCCCCCACAGGATCACCGCGCCGACCAGCATCACCCAAAAGAGGTTCAGCACATCCGACGCGTCCTGACCGGCGGGGGCCAGCACGGATTGACGCCCCTCGCAGCCCGCCAGAAGCAGGGCGGCCGGGGCGATTACACAGATGCGCCAAGGGTGTTGCAAGAGGGCTCCTTTCACTCTGACAATTTGTCCATGTCCGAGGCAAGCGGGTCTTGCCCCTTTGATTTCATGTAGAATACGGTCGCACCCCAGAGCACGACACCCAAGCCGATCAGCACCGCGGCGATGAGGTATTGCACGCTGTCGCGCCCCGTCCACGGGCCGACGAAAAAGGCGCAGGATATCGCGCCGATATAGGGCAGGCCGAGGGGGCTGGTGAAATGGTCGTGGTCCACCGTATCGCTGCGCAGCACCAGCACGGCGATATTGACCAGCGTGAACACCGCAAGCAGCAGCAGCGCGGTGGTGCCCCCCAGATCAGGCACCGCGCCGACAAAGGTGATCAGCGCGATCGCCAGCCCGGTGGTAAAGACAATGGCCGTATAGGGCGTGCGCCGTTTGGGCAGCACCTTGCCCAGAATGGAGGGCAGCACTTTTTCCTGCGCCATCCCGTACAGCAGGCGGCTGGCCATCAGCATGTTAATCAGCGCGGAGTTCGCCACGGCGCACATGGTGATGATGCCGAAGACGCTGAGCGGGAACCAGGGCGCGCCGGCTTCGACGACCTTGAGCAGGGGGGTGGCCCCTTCGCCCAAGGCCTTTGCGTCGACAAGGGCAATGGCGGTGATCGACACCAGCAGATAGATCACGCCGGTGATCAGCAGCCCGCCGAGCAGGACTTTGGGAAAGATGCGCGAGGGGTTCTTGGCCTCTTCGGCCATGTTCACGGAATCCTCGAAGCCGACCATTGCAAAGAAGGCCAGCGTGGTCGCGGCGATCACGGGCCAGAACAGGCCCTGCTCTCCGGCGCTGCTGAAATCGAACGCGCGGCCGAAATCGCCTTGCCCGCCCATGAGCGCGGCGGCGCCGATCATGATGATGATCAGCAGGCCGGTCAGTTCGATGCAGGTGAGCACCACATTTGCCTTCACGCTTTCGCCGACGCCGCGCAGGTTGATCAGCCCCAGCAGCACCATAAAGCCGATGCTGATGGCGGTGATCAGGAAGGCCCCGTCGCCCAGACCGAAACTTTTGCCGAAATTCTCGGCAAAAGCCTGCGAGGCGGTCGAGGCCGAGGTGATCCCGCTCGACATCACAGCGAAGGCCACAAGGAAGGTGAGGAAATGCACGCCAAAGGCTTTCTGCGTATAAAGCGCGGCACCGGCGGCCTTGGGGTATTTGGTGACAAGTTCAAGGTAGCTGCAAGCGGTCACGGTGGCCAAGACAAAGGCCACGAGGAACGGCAGCCAGACGATGCCGCCGACCTTTGCCGCGACTTCGCCTGTGAGCGCGTAGATCCCTGTGCCCAAGACATCGCCCACCACGAACAGCAGCAGCAATCCGGGCCCCATCACGCGTTTAAGTTCGGTTTTCTCGCCGTCTTGATCCGGCGTTGTTGAAACATCCTTGGTCATGGGACACTCCCTTCCCCCCTTGCCGGGGGCGTGGCCCCGACATCACAGCCGTCACCAGTTCACGCCCGTAGCGACGGCTAGCCCGTGGCGTCTTGTGCGCTGCCGCCTTTCTTGCGGATCACGCGGTAGATGTAGGTCAGCACCAAGGCGCCGATGACAACGTTGGACACGGGGTTCATGTAGTCCGCGACCAGATCGTATTGCGACCCGAGCGCGTAGCCGAGGCCGGTCAGCAATGTGTTCCAGATCACCGTGCCCGCCAGCGAGAAGGCCAGAAACGGCAGGTGATGCATCGGCGTCAGCCCCGCGGGCACCGAGATCAATGTGCGGATCGCGGGCACCATGCGCCCCATGAGCACGGCCAGATTGCCGTGGCGGTCGAACCAGTCCGACGCGCGGTCAAGATCCTCGGGGGACATGGTGAGCCAGCGGCCATGCTTTTCCAGAAGGCGCCGCACGCGGTCGCGCCCGATCTTGCGCGCGATGATATAGTAGAGGTAGGTGCCCGCCAGCGACCCGATGCTGCCCGCGATCACCACGCCGACAAAGTTCATCTGGTCCTGATAGGCCAGAAACCCCGCCAGCGGCATGATCAGCTCGGACGGGATGGGCGGAAAGACGTTTTCCGCGAACATCAAAAACGCGACGCCCAGATAGCCTGCGGCGTCCAGCAGGCCGGTGATCCAGTCAAACATGGGGCCTCCGGTTCTGTTGCGTTGCGGGGGAGGGGGCGTTGAGCGTCATTGAGGGTCTTTCGTCGTCAGCGGGTTGGCCACGCGCTCGTAGTATTCACTGATGGCGCGCATATCCTCGGGGGTCATTTTGCGGGCGATGGCGGACATCATGCCGCCAAAGTCATTGTCCCGCTGGCCGCGTTTCCAGCGGTCCAGTTGCAGCACCATGTAGTTGGCGTATTGACCGGCAAGATAGGGCACCGAGGGCGGGTTGCCCGTGCCGTCGGGCCCGTGGCAGTTGGTGCAGGCGGGCAGACCCTTTTCGGGCGATCCGGCCCGCGCGATGGCGGCACCTTTCTGGATATCTTGTACCGAGACCTGCCCGCGCGCCACCCGCAGCGGCGCGGCGAGAGAGGCGTAATAGGCGCTGACCGCGGCGCGGTCGTCTTCAGAGAGGGATTGCGCGACGGGCGTCATCAGGTCGTCGGGCCGCGCGTCGCTGGCGTAGTCATCCAGCTGCTTGTCGAGGTACCACGCCGGTTGTCCGGTCAGCCGCGGGAAGCTGCCCGACCCGTCACCCTGACCGTCAACGCTGTGGCAGGTCACGCAGGATTGCACATCGCCCGCGCCCTGTAGGGCGATGGTCTGCCCCCGTGCCAGCGTGTCGGCATCGGGCGGCGTATCGACCGTCATGTTGAACAGGTCGCGCGCCGTACCATAGGGCTGATCCGCAGGGATCGCCTGCGCGGTGGCCAGCGCGGGCAAAAAGGCTGCGAGGGCGAGGCTAAGCAGGGGGCGATGCGGGATGTTCATGGCGGCTCCTCTGCTTCAGGCGTCCATCAGTGGGCGCGGGTTGGCGATATAGTCGTTCTTCATGTGATCGAGCGTCCAATAGGCGACACCCATCAGCGGCCCCGTGGGGTTGTAGCCAAGGTTCTGCGGAAACAGCCCTGCGCCAAAGACAAAGACGTTGTGATGATCCCACATCTGGCCAAAGCGGTTCACGACGCTGGTGGTCGGGTCCGTGCCCATCACCGTGCCGCCGGTGTTATGGGTGGTCTGATAGGGCACGATGGAATAATCACTGCCCTCTGCCGCACGGTTGCTGGCGGAGGTGGATGTCACGTTATCCATATTGCGCGCGATCTCATGCGCCTTGCCCATCACATAGTCGGCCATGCGCCGGTCGTTTTCGGGGAAGTTGAAGGTCATCCGCAGCAGCGGGCGGCCATAGGCGTCTTTCCATGTTGGATCGAGGTCAAGGTAGTTATCGGGCGTCGCCATGGATGACCCGTGGACGGTCAGGCTGGCGTGGTGTAGGTAATTCTCGCGCACGGCACGTTTCCAGTCGGCGCCCCATGCGGGCGTGCCTTTTGGCGTGGGCTGGTAGTTGATCGGGCGGCCATTGGTCTGCGTGCAGGCGATATAGCCGCCGCCCAGAAACCCCAGATCGCTGTGATCAAAGTTGTCACCGTTGAAATCGTCGATCACCGTGCCAAGCGCCCCCGCCCCCATAAAGGGGTTGGTCACCACCTGATCATCGAAAAATACGTTCACACCCGCCATCGTCTGATAGGCATAGTTCCGCCCCACGGTGCCCGTGCGGGTTTTCGGGTCGTAGGGTTTGCCCAGACCGGAGACCAGCATCAGATGCACATTCCACAGGCCATAGGCATTCATGCAGACGATATCGGCGGGCTGGAACACCTCTTCGCCCGCGTCGGTCAGATAGGTGACGCCGGTGGCGGTCTTGCCGTCCTCTGACTTCTCGACCCGCAAGACTTGTGCCTGATAGCGGATCTCGAAATTCTCGTGGGATTTGATCTGGTCATAGACGCAGATGATCGGGTCGGCCTTGGCGTAGTAGCCGCAGCCGAAGCGTTCGCAAAAGCCGCAATAGGTGCAGGGATGCAGCTTGGCTCCGTAGGGGTTGGTGTATTCTTTAGTGGCGTTGGCGGCGGGCATGGGGAAAGGGTGATAGCCGAGCTTTTGCGCCGCCTCGCCGAATTTGGTGGGGCCGATGGGCTGGCGCATCGGCGGGTTGGGATAATCGGCGCTGCGCGGCCCTTCGAAGGGGTTGCCGCCTTCACGCGGGCCGTCTGCCATCTGGCCTGCTATACCGGAGGTGCCGCAGATTTTCTCGTAGAAATCGAAATGGGGTTCAAGCTCGTCATAGGTGACGCCCCAATCCTGCACATTCAGATCATCGGGAATGAAGTCGGCACCATAGCGGTTTTCGTAGTGGCTGCGCATTTCGAGGTCGGAGGGCAGGGGCCGCCAAAGCTGGCCGTTCCAGTGGATACCCGCGCCGCCAAGCCCGACACCGGGCAGGAACGACCCGAGCCTGCGCATCGGCAGCGCCTGCTGGCTGGCGTTGTTGCGGAAGGTCAGGGTCTCTTTGCGGGTGTTGATCATATGCGCGTGGTGCACCGCATATTTCAGTTCGTCATGTTCCTTGGGGGCGGCGAAATCATCGGCGTCGTGGCGGTAGGATCCGCGTTCCAGCACCACACAGCGTTTGCCAGCGTGGGCAAGTTCATATGCAGCTGTCAGACCCGTCCAACCGGCCCCGATGATGACCACATCTGTTTTCGCCAGCCGCCGTGCCATGATCTACCTTTCCCAGTTGAAGTCGCTTGTGCCCGGTTGATGCCCGATGCCCATAGGGGGCTGCCGGTAGGGGCGATTGTGGGCGTCGACCGTGTCGGTGAAATAGCCGAAGGCCCCGGGGAAGCCGACCATATGCCAACCGGCATAGCCCTTGTTGCCGCCATAGATCGGGTCGGCAAAATAGCCCTGGTTCGTCAGGGCGTGGAGTTCGGTAAAGAAGGTTTTGGCCCCGACACGACCGGCAAGCGCGGGCCTATCCTCGGACAGGCCGGTCATCAGCTGGTCGAGCGCGGATTGCGGTTGTCCGTCAAGCGGGCCGATGACGGTCTGCATCGCCGCCAGCCCCTCGCGCCAGAGCTCGGCGGGGCGTAGGGGAGATTGGTAGCCTTGCTCGGGCGTGCCTTGGGGGTGGGGCCCGTCCATATACAGGTGTTCCCCGCGCCCGTATCCGCCCGCAAGTTGCAGGTCGATGAAATCGACCACGCCGGCCTGACTGGCCGAGGGGAAATCATCCTGCGGGATCAGCGTGTCACACAGCAGTGCGAGGCTTCGGGCCTCGGGATCGGTCAGGAAGGTGAAGGGGGTGCCATCAAGGGCGGCAAAGGCATGGCGCGGGAGGGACGCAAGGCCGACTGCGGCACCGAAGCCGAATAGAACTGATCGTCTGGAATACGTTGGCATACGAAACCCAAATGATTGGTCATTTGTCTAAATAACGCCCGCGTGAGCGAGATGTTCCGCAGTTTTGCAAAAAATTTTGGCGAAACTAGTCGTGGCGTTTCTGGTGGGGGCGGTCTAGTTTGCGCGGGCCGAAACAAACTCACACAGCCATGTGACTGGTTCTTGGGAACTGGGTCGCGCGATTGGGGGTTACATCGTCAAGCACTAACTAAATAGGAGCGTGCACGCATGCTGACCAAACGCCATTTTATCACCAGCTCCGCTGCCGCGTTGTTCTCTGCCCCTCTGGCCCCCAGTCTCGCCGCCGCTGCGACGACAGACAAGTCGATGTGGGACGCATGGGATGCGCAGGTAACGCCAGCGGGCTACGATCCTGCAACGACGAACCCCTGGGGCGTCGCGCCCCGCTTTCTGCCCCAACTGGTAGAGGCGAACCCCGGTCTGACGCCGGGCGATATCCACGTCGATGCGGTCGCGCGGTATCTGTATCACATTCAGGACAATGGCACGGCTATGCGCTATGGCGTGGCGATTGCGCGGGGTAACCTGTACGAGCCCGGCACCTATTCGATCAAGCGCAAGGCGAAATGGCCAACCTGGACGCCGACGCAGAACATGATCCGCCGCGATCCCGAGCTTTATGAACAACACGCCGATGGGATGGACGCAGGCCCGCAGAACCCCTTGGGGTCACGCGCGCTGTATCTTTTCGTCGGTAACCGCGACACCTATCTGCGCATCCACGGGTCGCCTAACCCGCAATCGATCGGCGGGCGTGCAAGCTCTGGCTGCGTGCGGATGATCATGGCGCATATCAACGATCTGTACGAGAACGTGAACACCGGATCGCGCGCGGTCCTGTACCCGCCGGAAGAGCTGGTGACGGCTGCGACCTAAGTCCCGACCTTTGCACACATGAAAAGGCCGCCCGAAGCGAGATGCTTCGGGCGGCCTTTTTACGTCAAGACGCGGGGCGCGATTAGCCCGCCGCAGCTGCGGCGATCGTTTGGCTGCAGATCGGGCGGCCGTTGTCGGCGCGCAGGGGCAGGAAGGTGGTTTCGACCGGCCCGCGGTAGCGATAGACGTAGCACCCGTTGCTGGGGTCGATCTTAACCGCGGTCAGATCCTGGTTCTTGGCAGCCACCAAGCGCACCCCTTCGGGCAGCTCGGTGAAAAACCCTTGGTCGTTGGTCATCTTGTCAGTGGTGGTCTGTACATCCGCACAAGCAGCCAGTGCCAATACGGCACAGCCTGCAATCCAAACCCGAACGCTCATCGTGATATTCCTCATATGAATTTGCTATGCAGCTAGGGTATTTCGCCGGAGTTGTAAAACAAGGGCGCGTGTTTCTGGGTCACAAACTGTTGCATTGCTGCCGATGGCCGCGGCTAGTCGTGCTCTTCATAGGTGCCCGCGTGTTTTTCTAGCTTGCGCACCAGCGCGATGATGATCAGCGCGAGGATCACGGTCATGCCCGCGATCGTCCATTCGCCCAAGCCGCAGGCCACGCCAACGGCGGCGGCGACCCACATGCTGGCCCCCGTTGTCAGGCCGCGCACCTTGCCTTGGGAAAAGACGATCAGCCCCGCGGCAAGGAAAGCGACGCCGCTGGTCACCGCCTCGATGATACGCAGGGGGTCCATCCGGATGGTGTCGCCGAATTCGGCGCTGCGGGCGAGCAGGGCGAGGGTCAGCAGGCAGTAGATGCACGACGCGAGGCCGATCAGCATATGCGTGCGCAGACCCGCAGGCCGTTTGGAGGTTTCGCGTTCAAGCCCGATCAGCCCGCAGAATACCACCGTCGCAAGGGTGCGGGCCACAACGACCGACAGGGGCAGGCTGGGGGCGAGGGCGAATTCGTTCAGCAGATCCTCCCACATCAGCGTGTCTCCTGCGCGCAAGACGGGTGCGGGAGAGGGGGGCAGGGGGCGGAACTGGGCATAGGGGCAATCCGGTCTCTTGAAAGCTATTGGTCTGGATGTAGGGCAGTGACAGAAAAAGACCGCCCCCGATGTGGGGACGGTCTGCGTCGTTAACTTCTGTGGATCAGATCCAGTAGTTCGGCACCATATAGTGTTCGTGGGTCCGGCGTTCCCATTCGCGGTCTGTCACCCAACCGTCGCTGCGGGTTGGTGCGCCTTTGACCTGCTCTTCGGTGATGTCGGTCACGAAGCCTTCTTTGGTGGTGTCGTATTCAAGCTTGCCCCACGGCACGGGGTGGTGATCCTCGCCCAGGCCCAGAAACCCGCCAAAGCCCATCACGGCATAGGCGACCTTGCCGGATTGCTTATCGATCATCAGGTGATCAATGGACCCGATATGCGTGCCGTCGCGGCTGTAAACAGTCGTACCATTCACGTCAGAGGAAGATACGAGGCTAGAATGTGATGTCGCAGTCATGTCGAAACTCTCCTGTGTTGTGGTTACCTGTAGTTGAAACGATAGAGACGGCGCGGCGGTTCCGCGTCCGTCGAGGGGCGGCTAACTTCTGCCGATGGGCGTTGTTTTGCCGTGGGGGCACGGGGGCTTGGAACTTTGGGTAAATGCGGCGGGTTGGTCTTTGACCAATCGACCACAGCTGGCCGGTTCAAACCCAAGCATGAAAAGGGAGATTCCAATGAAATTCGCACTCACCACCGCCGTGGCCTGCGGGCTGATGACAAGCGCCGCTTTCGCCGCCGAGACGACTGCGCCGGTTATGGATGCCGAGGGCGCAGAGGTCGGAACCGTGACGGTTCAGGATACCGAGTCCGGCGTGGCGCTGGCAAAACTGTCGCTGTCCAACCTGCCCGCAGGGGGCATTGCGGTGCATTTGCATGAAACCGGTGATTGTTCGGGCGACGGGTTCAAATCCGCTGGCGGACATATCGCGGGGGACCGCGAGCATGGCGTGTTGACCGCCGGTGGCCCACACCCCGGAGATATGCCGAATGTCACGGTGGGCAGTGATGGCACCGTAGAGCAGGAAGTGTTCCTACCGTTCCTGAATGTCGAAGAGCATCTGATGGATGACGACGGCGCTGCCTTTGTTATCCACGGCGGGCAGGACGATTACAGCTCGCAACCTTCAGGCGATGCGGGCGACCGGATTGCCTGCGGTGTCTTTGGTGCTGATCCCGCCTGATCCCCCTTCGGCAAACGATGATTTGAACGACCAAGGCCGCGCCCCCACTGGCGCGGCCTTGCTTTTGCTGGCATAGGCTACCGCTGGCACCCTGCGCGGGCAGGGGGCAAACCGCCGGATCAATCAGCAAGGTTTCCCATGGCAAAAACACCCAGCCCCTGTATCGACGTGTGCAAGTTCAAACGCGAAGGCCATTGCATCGGGTGTTCGATGACCAAGGCGCAGAAATCCATGTTCAAGTCGCTGAAGAAAGAAAGCCACCGCGTGGGCTTTATCCAGATGCTGACCGCACAACAGGAACGTCTGGGCAAATACGGCCATTGGGATCTGGCCTATCGCAAGAAGCTGGCAAAACGCAAAATCGCGGCCGAGAAGCTTCTCTAGCCGCGATTTGATTTGGGTGCTGACGGGATCAGCGGGCGGGCTATTTAGCCTGCGAGGTGTGCGCGCAGGAACCACGCGAATTTCTCGTGCTCTGTCCCGCGTGCGATACACAGATCTTCTGTCAGCGTGTCGCCATGGTCGGCGGCCAATTGGCCCGCGCCCGCGATGGTGGAGGCCAGCGTTTCCTGCGCTTCCATCATGATGCGGATCATTTCCTTGTCGTTGGCGTGGCCATCATGTTCGTTGATCTTGGACCGCTTCAGCATGCCTGCAAGCATCCCTTCGGCATGGACATCAAGGGCGCGAATACGCTCTGCCAGATCATCCTGCGCGACAAAGTGGTCTTCGTAGATCTTCTGGAACAGGTCGTGCAGCGGGCCGAAACCCATACCTTTTACGTTCCAGTGAAAGTTTTGCGCCAGCATTGTCGTCACGGCGGTTTCCGCAACGCATTGGTTCAATGCATCGGCGATTGCTGTTTTTGCATCGGTTGTCAAAGCAGCTGCTGTCTGGTTCATTTTCTCGTCCCCAAGTGATTAAAATTCTGACTGGCTGGCACGGTACTAGCTTGCTGTCCATTCAACATAGACACCAAAAACGGTTTGCCAAGGTCTTTTTGGAATTATTCTAAACTTGAGAAAACTGCTCGGAAATCTGGCCAAGAAGATAGCCGATATAGCGTCGGTCCGCAGGGGCCACGCGCGACTTGATCAGGAAGTTGAGACTGGCGGGATCGTCCTCGCGGATGCTGGTGAGGCAGCGCAGGATCCATGCTTCGTCAAACGATAGCGTGTCTGTGCCCGGCGCGAACCAGACGACCTTGCGCTGGATCGCATTCGGCAGACATTTGATCAGCGTATCCACAAATGTGCGTTTCGCGTCCTCGCCATCAAGGCTGAGCAGGGCGCAGGCTTCGTAAAGATCCGTGCGCGCGGCGACGCGACAGGCCATCGCCGACATCCGCAAATGGGTCAGCGCGGCGCGTTGTTCGGGGGTGATACGGGGGGCGGGAGCCTGTGCGTCGTCGCGGTCGAGGATCGGAAGGGTCGCCAAAGATGCCATATCAAGAGAAGTCCATACATGGGGCAGGGGTCGGGCCTGTCCGGTTGAATATCTTACTTTATTTATAGGGTATAAGCGTCGCGCCGACAAGGGGGAGTATTTTAGTGGGGTATTTGAAAATATTATGTAAATACATGGGTGTAGGCAGGATGCCGCTTGTGGCGACCAAGTTTGTGACGCAGCGGCTTGCTCCGGCGCGCTGACCTGATTAGGTCTCGCGCAAGTGAATACCTTACTATTTCAGTTTGACAATAGCCGCGGGGCGGTTCATTTCCGACTAAAACAGTAAGGGACAGAATTCCATGCAAATTTCAAGGATTGCCTTGGTGGCCGCGCTGGCCGCATCACACCCCGCCTATGCGCAGGAGGCGGATACGCTTGATCTGGGGACGCTCACGCTTGAGGCGGAAAGCGATGCGACGCTGCTGCAAAACGGGTACGTGGCCGAATCGGGGCGTCAGGCCACGCGCGTAGACACCCCCATCCGTGACATCCCCCAAGCGATCAGCACCGTCGGGCAGGACCAGATCGAAGATCAGGAGCCGCGCACGCTGCTGGACGCGTTGGGTTATACCTCGGGGACGAATGTCACCAACTTCGGTTTCGACTCGCGCTATGACGCTGTCTATCTGCGCGGTTTCTCGGCCTATTATGACGGGTTGTTCCGCGATGGCCTGCGTCAGGTGAACGGGCCGTCGGCGTGGTTCCAGAACCACCCCTACACGTTCGAGGGGGTTTCCGTCCTGAAGGGGCCATCGTCGTCGATGTATGGCGTCAGCGGTGCGGGCGGTCTGGTAAACATCATCTCCAAACGCCCCAAGGACGACGCCTATAACGAGCTCAAGCTGACCTTTGGCACCGACAGCCGTAAAGAGCTGGCGTTTGATTTCACCGGCCCCGTCGGCACCGACGGACGGCTCAGCTATCGTCTGACCGGTGTGGCGCGGGATGCGGATACGCCGCTGCCGGGCTATAGCGACGATCTGGCGCTGCTGGCCCCGTCCTTTACCTATCAGTTGACGGACCGGACCAAGATCACCGTGCTGACAGAATATTCTGAATCAACACGCGGCGGTACGGCGTCTTACTACAACCCGTCGCAGGGCGAAGCGTCTGATATCTATGTCGGCGATCCTGATTATAATGACTTTGTGAACGAACAATGGCGTGTCGGCTACGAGCTTGAGCACGAGATGGACAATGGCGTGACCCTGCGCCAAAACCTGCGGTAT
Source organism: Sulfitobacter pontiacus (assembly GCF_040790665.1). Taxonomy (NCBI): domain Bacteria; kingdom Pseudomonadati; phylum Pseudomonadota; class Alphaproteobacteria; order Rhodobacterales; family Roseobacteraceae; genus Sulfitobacter; species Sulfitobacter pontiacus. Next base: position 23,818 of record NZ_CP160850.1, read on the forward strand.
TCCGAAGTGGATGCGGATCTTGAGTTCAGCGGCATCTATGCGGCGGGCACGGGGTTCGGGCGTTACTGGGGCCATTACCTTGAGAATTCCGAGAATTTCTCGGTCGATACCTATGCCGAGGGGCACTTCTCTACCGGTGCGTTTGACCACACGGTTGTGGCCGGTTTCGATTATACGCAGTCGTCCTATGATGCCTATTATGGCGGTGTCGGCTATGTCTCTGCTGCCGACACGGACGCGGTGGATCAGCCCTATTCCAACGGTCAGGAAATGTACCAGTATGGCGTCTATGTGCACGACCAGCTGAGCTCCGGCCCCTGGACGATGTTCCTGAGCGGTCGTTACGACTGGGTCGACATGACCACCTTTGATGCCAATCAGAACGGCACCGATACATCGCACAACGGGTTCTCGGGTCGTGTCGGTCTGAGCTATGCGTTCAACACCGACCTGTCGGTCTATGCCAATGTGTCGAGCTCTTTCGTGCCGACCACAGGGCTGGTCTATGACGACAGCACCGACCCCAACAGCGGCCGTTCGGCAGAGCCGACACGCGGGCTGCAAAAGGAAGTGGGCGTCAAATACCAGCTGCCGGGGACGGAAAGCCTGATCACCGCGTCACTGTTTGACATCCGTCAAGAGGACGGGGTTGTCTTCCAGACGGTTGATCCGGCGACGTTCAATGGCTTGAACCAGGTGCAGGTGCCCTATGACCTGCGGTCGCGCGGGCTGGAGATTGAAGGCCAGTTCAACTTTGCCAATGGTCTGCGCGTGACCAGCGCCTATACCTATCTGGATATGGAGATCGAGGCAGGGTCCACCGGCACCGTGGGCAACCAGCTGTCGGCCACACCGCATCACACCGCATCGATCTGGGGCTTTTACGAGCCGCAAAGCGGGGCGTTCAAGGGCTTTGGCTTCGGCGCGGGTCTGCGCTATGTCGGCGAAAGCTATGGCAACGATGCAAATACCTACAAGAACGATGCCGAGGTCTTTGCCGATCTGTCGATGTCCTATGATTTCGGTGAAGTCGGCTATGACGGGCTGAGCGCGCAGATCAACGTCAAGAACGTCTTTGACAACACAGACCAGACCTGTAGCGCGGACTATTGCTATCGCTACGAAGGGCGCACGGCCACGGCCAGCGTCAGCTACCGCTTCTGATGGCGCGGCTTGGAGGAACTTGGGGTGTCGTCGGCGCGATCGGCGGCATCTATATCGCGCAAAGCGTCATTGCGGGCGTCACATGGTCCGGGCTGCCGGGGGTGTTGCGCGCGCAGAACCTGCCGCTGGACCAGATCGGGTTGATCTCGGTGCTGGTGCTGCCTTGGGCGCTCAAGTTCCTTTGGGCCCCGAGGGTTGAACGGTTCCGCCTGCCCGACGGCGGGCGGGACCGGTCGGTCACGATTGTAACATTGGGCGCTGCGGTGGTGATCGCGGCGCTTTTCGTGGTGGGGCTGATCGGCCCGTCGCCGGTGCTGCCTGTTTTGGCGGTGTTGATGGTGGCGGCCTTTGCGACGGCCACGGTCGATATTGCCTGCGACGGCTATGCCGTGGCGGCGTTGAAGGAGACGCAATACGGCTGGGGCAACGCGGCGCAGGTGGGCGGTGCCTATCTGGGGGCTGCGATCGGCGGGGGCGTGTTCCTGATCCTCGTGGACCGCGCCGGATGGCTGGTGGGCGCATGGGGGATGGCGGCGGTGATTGCTGTGCTCTGCGTCCCCTTTGCGATCATCGCGCGGGCGAAAACCGCGCAGGCGCGACCGCATCAACCGCGGCTTAGAACCGCCTTGGCCCGCGCCGAGGTGCGTCAGGGTTTGCTGGTCGCGGCGCTTTATGTCGTGGCGCAGAAAACCGCGATGGGGATGTTCGGGCCTTACTTTATCGATGCGGGCTATGATCTGGGTCAGCTTGGACTGCTCAGCGGGGTCGGCAGCCTGACCTTGGGCTTTGCGGGGGCGATGGCCGGTGGCGCGGTGGTGCGCCGTTTCGGCACCCGCGTGGTGCTGGCAGGTGCGGTGGCGCTTCAGGCGCTGATCCTCGGGGTGGTTGGCCTGTCGGCGGCGGGTGGCGTTTTCGCCGCCGCGACGGTGGCCCCGATTGCGATGGTCAGCAGCGCGGCCGTCATGGCCTTTGGTTTCGTCGCCCTTTACGGGCAGTTCATGAACTGGTCCGACCCGCGGCAGGGCGGCGTCGATTTTACCTTGTTCCAATGTATGGATGCGGCGGTGAGCATGGTCTCGGGCATGGTCGCCGGGGTCATCGCCGAGCATCTTGGTTACGGTATCTTTTTTGGTGTGGCCTGTGCCGTCTCGCTTGCGGCATTGCCGCTGATCTGGCGGGTCTCGGGGCAGCGCGCACCGCAACAGGGGGTGGCCCATGTCTGATCACACTGCACAAACCGAATTGCCCGGCGTCAACTTCGCCGCCCTGCGACAGGCCACCTTGGCCGAAGCGGCAGAGCATGACCTGCACGTCGAACAGGATGGGGCGCAGGGGATTGTCCTGGGCACCTATTATGGGCGGATCGCCTTTGCCCCGTCCGGTGCCCATTGCAGGGCCGAGATATCGACCGCGCGCGCCGATTTTCTGCAGACGTTGAAGGACAGTCTGGTGGATCAGATCGGCAGCGTCATGCCCGATGCGGCGCAGGCGATCCGCTGGTCGGATGGTGTACGTCAGGGTGCCTTGCCCGATAACGCACGGTTGATGACGGTGCAGCACCGCGAGATGTTGGACTGCGGGTTTATGCGGGTCACGCTGGCGGGCGATGTGGCGCGGTTCTCTGACAGTGCGATCCATTTCCGCCTTGGCATCGCGCAACCGGGCAAGACCCCCCAATGGCCCCGCATCGGAGAGAACGGGGCAACCGTCTGGCCCAAGGGTGAACACAAGCTGCATCTGCCGGTCTATACCGCGCGGCGGGTGGATCGGGAAAACGGGCTGCTGGTGTTTGATCTGTTTATTCACGAAGGTGGGCGCACCACCGATTGGGCGCGCAGCGTTGAACTGGGGACGCAGATCCTTGTCACCGGACCGGGGGGCGGCGGCTGTACGATCACGGGGCCGGTGTTCGGATTTGCCGATGATACCGCCTTTCCGGCCATCGCCCGTATCATGGAGGCGAACCCCGATCTGACCGGGCGCATCATGCTGTATCCATCGCATGTAGATGCCGCACATTATCCGCTGCCAAAGCACTCCGGTCTGGAGGTTATCATCGCCAGCGAGGCCGAGCGTCCCACGATGGGGCAGGCGGCCTGCGACGCGGTTTCATCTGCGGCGGACGGGTTTTTATGGTTCGCGGGGCAAAAGGCGATGGCGACGCAGGTGCGCAAGACGTGGAAAGAGCATGGCGGCGCGGCCGATCGGTGCTATATCTCGGCCTTTTGGTAACGCGCAGTCATTGAGACAAAAAAGGCAGCCCATGAAAGGGCTGCCTTTTCGTTACTTGCACCGGATGGCGCGCCTTACGCGGCGCTGGCGGATACCAGCAGTTGCGCCTCATGCGCGCGCAGGGACCGGCGCGCGGCGACAAAGTTGGACATGCCGTCAGCCGCATCGAGTTCGGGGAACAGCGACAGGATCTCGCTGCGCTGTTCGGACTGGATGCCGGCCATCGAATGTGCCCCCGGCTGGAAGCTTTCGGCCCATGTCCCGTCCGCAAACACGACTTCGTGGTTGTCAAACAGCATGTGGATGTAGCTGACCTTGTCCGGCGTGACAGTGTCGACCCCATCGAGCCCGACCAGATGTTTCGCCGCGACCAGAACTTCGCGTTCGCTGAACATCACCTCGGCCGTCTCAGAGGCGACAAGCATGCGGTGGTTCGGGCTGACCATCATATCGCGCTGCGGCACGCCTTCGCCAAAGGCACCGGCCTTGATCCGAACGGGGTTGAAGCCGGGGGTGCGCAGCAGGTTGTCGCGCCCCAGATTGCGGCGACCCACCCAGCGAACCGGCTGCAGGCCGTTGTCACGGGTGACGACCAGATCGCCGACCTTGATCTGCTGCACCGGGATCTCGCCGCGTCGCGTGGCAATGGTGGTGCCGGGGGTGAAGCAGATCACGACCTCTTCGATCTCGGAATAGGTTGTGGTGCCGGTCACGTTGCCGTCGGCATCGCGGAATTCGATGGTGCCGGATTCAGGGCCCGTTTTGGTCAGCGTGTACTGCGACCGATCCAGCCCGCTGAGGTTCAGAACGTCGACATCTGTTCCGTCGGCATCTTCGCCGCCTACGATGGTGTGATCACCGCCCGAGGTAAAGTTGAACAGGTCGGAGCCTTGCCCACCTTCGGCGCGGTCATCGCCGCCGCCCGAGGTGATGGTATCCTGCCCGTCGCCGCCTTCGATCTGATCGTCGCCTTCGCCACCGTCAAGGCTGTCGTTTCCGCCCTGACCAAAGATCGTGTCGTCGCCTTCGCCGCCCTGAATGGTGTCATTGCCCGCTTCGATCGGGGTCACAACGGCGTCGTCAATCAGGTCGCCCGAGAGGGTGAAGCCCGACTGTGTGGAACGGGTTTCAAGCGTGAACTCGATGAACTCGCGGTTCTCGAACTGGCCCGAGAACCACGCATCCTGATCGTCGGGGGAGTTCGCCTCGGTCCCCGCTGCGGTCACGGTGCCATCGGCATTGGTGACATTCAACGACGTGTCATCGCTGGTCGCGAAGGAGGTGAAGCTGTTGGTGTCCAGCGTCACGGATTCCTGATCGCCGGGGTTGTTGCGATCGAGATCGTTGAAGGTTGCTGTCGCGTTCAGGGCGATAGGCTGGAGTGTTTCGCGATCGTAAAATTCGAGCCTAAACGTTGCTGTTTCACCCTCGAAGCGTGAGCTACCACCGCGACCTGAATTAAGCAGTATTTCGGAACCGTTGCCGCCTGTAAGGTCGATTGGCATATCGTCGTTTGTTGTGCTGACCAGTACGAGTCGGCCAACAACCGACCGACCGTCTTCTAGCGTGGCGACATTTAGGTAGATCGCAGAATCGCCCGGCTCGGCGTTGTTTTCGGTGCCTCGGTATGCATTGCCCGATGACAGGTTGATAGGCGAAGCGTCGTTGCCCGGTGCCGTACCGACGCCTGCATCGCCATACAGCAGGTCATCGCCCGCGCCACCGTCGATCCGATCGTCGCCGCCTTCGCCGGACACGCGGTCGTCCCCTGCGCCGGCATCAATCCGATCGTCTTCTGCCGTCCCTTGAAGGGTGTCTGTCCCCGTCGTGCCGTTGATCGCTGCCATTGTCGTCTGCTCCGCGTGATTTCTGCAAGAAACCACGGTCCGAAGTCGGCAAAGGTTTCGCAAATCGTAAAAAACTGGTGGTCTTTTTATCGCGGTCTTCGCGTGTGGCAACGGATTTGACGGCTTTGTGATAAGTTGACGTGGCGACCCTCTCGCGTCAGTTGTGGGCGGCGTGGTGGTTCACGTTTTACGACCAGTGAATACAAAATGGGGGCGGCATTACTGCCACCCCGCGCTTTGGTCTAAGAATTACTTGCGAAGCAATGCCAGCATGACGAGAAAAGGCAGCGTGAATATGCCCTATCTCACCGGCTTGCTTGGAGAAAATCGTGATGCCGTTCTATGCGCCCTACCTGCCAGTAACCCAAGGGTAGATCAAGCGGGGGAAAACCCCCATCTACGGTTGGATTAGCCCTAAAACCAGTGATTTGGCGACCGCATGATCGCGTGTGCTGGCCCGCAGCTTTTCTTTCGCGCCCTTGATGTGTTTCTCGAAGGTTTTTTCGCTGATCTTGAGGGTCCAGCAGATCTCGGCCGGGCGCAGACCGATGGCAAGATAGCTGAGGCAGTCACGCTCGCGCGGGGTGAGGTTGACCAGCACGCTCATGTGATCGCGGCGGATGCCTTCATCCATCGCAAAGGACAAACGTCGTAACGCGCTGCGATGCTCTTGCCAGTAAAGATCGAATTCGCGGTCGCTGCGTATCTCGCTCACCCAAAGACCGATGCCGGAGATGGCCTGACCCGCGGGCGTGCGGTTCAGCGCGAAAGACGCACCGAACTGCATGCCGATGTCATTCTCAAGCTCGGATTGCATCTGTTGCGGCTCGGTCGCGTGGTCCAGCAGGCTGGCGTCATTCCACAGCACCTCTTTCGTACCATTGGCGATCAACTCGACCGAGATATCGTCATCCACCAGCGCCTGTTCCTCGACCGCGGTGACCCAGTCTTGGGGGTAGGTGTGGCGAAAGAAACCGGCTTGGGTAAACCCGCGCACGGTCGCGTCACTGGCGTAAGGGATGATGCCATAGCCGATGCCGGTGACGCCCAGATCGGCGAAGGTTTGGGTGCAGCTGTCCCAAAACGCAACATCGCCCGTGCCCGCTTTCGCGGCACCTGCCAAATCTATCAGCTTTTCCAATGACATGTTCGCCCCCCGGCCTGAGCAACATAATGGCAACGGTGTCGCCAAAAAGCAACATAAAATATGGCTGGAACAAGGCGTTCACCCTTTTGCGTAAGGGAATTCGAAGGCGTCAGGCCGGTGCATGACAAAATACCCTGTTCGGAAAATCGCAAAGCGCGTAAAAGGACACCATGAATATTTGCGCGATCACAATGGTTTACAAAGACTACTGGGCGCTGTCACAGTGGTACGCGCATTACGGGCGTATGCTGGGGTTTGATAACCTCTATATCGTCGCCCACGGGGCCGACGCCAAGGTCGCCAGCCTTTGCCCGCGTGCGACCGTGATCACCGTGCCCCGCGAAACGCTGGAAGGGTTCGACCGGCGCCGCGGGCAAGTGTTGAACAGTTTTGCCGATGGGCTGGCCGTGTCTTTCGACTGGGTGATCCGCACCGATGCGGACGAGCTGATCTGTTATGATCCCGCACTATATTCGTCACTGCACGCGGTGTTAGAGACGGCATCGGCAAAGTCGATGTTCGCGCTTGGTCTTAATGTGGCAGAGACCTTGGAGGATGATGTGCTCGCAGAAGGGCAAATGGCTCTTGGCCATCGGCGCACAGCGGTGTTCTCGGGGCACTACAGCAAGGCATGGGTGACCAAACGCGGCACGGGGCTGTGGCGCCACGGCATATGGGTCGGGCCCAAGCGCATTGAAACGGCGGTGTTTGACCTGCCGCGCGGTGTCTACTTGATGCACCTGAAATACGCCAATATCGACGCGTTAGAGACGGCAAACCAGCATCGGGTCGATGTGGGGAACATGCCGGGGCGCGGCTTGCCCGGTGCCGCGTGGAAAGAGGCGGACCAGACGGCGGCACGGTTCTATGCCCGATTGGCGGGATTTCGCGACGAGACATGGGAGGTCGCGCGCGATCACGCCTATGCCACGATCAGCGCGGAGCCGGTGCGCGACACCAAAGAAAACGTGCTGCGGGCGAAATCGACAGTGTTCGAGCAGCGGGTGACCTTGCCGGAGTGGGTCGCCGCGACGTTTGGCGATACCTGATCAGTGAGCCTTCGACGCTGCGGGTTCCGGTGATGGCGCCTTTACCATGCCCTGTTCCCGTGGTGGGATACCCCGACACAGACCGTAGAATGCGTGGGAGGAGAGCAGGATGACGGATAAGATCAAGGTCGAACGGCACGGGCCGGTGACAGTGCTGCGGCTCGATGATGCCGAGACGATGAACGCGCTGACCTCTGCCATGGCGCTAGAGCTGCGTGACCTGCTGCAACACGAAGCACAGACAGCGCGGGCGATTGTCTTGGCGGGGTCGCCGCGCGCGTTCTCGGCGGGGGCGAACCTCAAGCAGGGGACGATCGAAAGTGGCAAAGAGCTTGACGCGGGTGCCGCGCTTGAAAATGCCTACAACCCGTTGATGATGACGCTTCGCGATCTGCCGGTGCCCGTGGTCTCTGCCGTGCAGGGGGCGGTCGCGGGTGTGGGCGCGTCGATTGCGCTGGCCTGTGATGTGATTGTCGCCGGTCGTGATGCCTATTTCCTTGAAGCCTTTGCGCGGATCGGGCTGATCCCCGATGGCGGGGCGACGTGGTTGCTGACACGCGCCGTGGGCCGCGTGCGCGCGATGGAGATGATGCTGCTGGCCGAGAAAATTCCCGCGCCGACGGCGTTTGACTGGGGGCTGGTGACGCGGCTGGTCGAGAATGACGCGGTTGACGCCACCGCGCTTGAGATCGCGATCAAACTGGCGAACGGGCCGGTGCGCAGCCTTGCCTTGATCCGCAAAGCCGCGTGGAGCGCTGCCGACACTGATTTTGACACCGCATTGGCGAACGAGCGCAAATGGCAGAAGGAAGCGGGGAATACCCCCGACTTCAAAGAGGGCGTGGCCGCGTTCCTCGAAAAACGGGCACCCCGCTTTAACGGGTGATCTGTTGTCGAAGGGGGCTGTGACCCCTCTGGTTCCTGCGGGTGTCGGTCCCGCGGGAACGAAATCATGATCTGTGCAGTTGTCGCCCTGAAGGGTTTTGATCATGTACCGCCACCTCATCGCCGCTGCTCTTTTGGTCGTTCTGGCTGCCTGCCAGTTACCGAAAGACCCCGAAAACACCACTGATACCGTGCAAGGTGCCGTGCTGAAGGTCGGCGCGTTGCAAGATCCTTTGCCGGATCAAGACCTGCAGGCGGTAACGTTGATCGCCGCGGCACTGGATGCCCAGATCGAATGGCATCGCGAGAACCCGCACCAGATGCTTGATGCGCTTGAGGGGGGTGATCTGCATCTGCTGGCGGGCGGGATACCGAAAGATTCACCGCTGACAGAGCATACGGGCATGACCAACCCCATCGGATATGTGACCGTCGGGGCCGACCGTCCCGAACGGGTCTTGCTGTTGCGGCGCGGCGAGAACCGGTTTCTCATGCGGTCCAATATGGCGCTGCGTCCGCTGACGCGGGAGGCGCAGGAATGAACCGCTACCCCCCGCTGCCGCAAGAGATCGCCGACAAAATCGCGAAAGCGCGTCGGCTGGAATGGTGGACGCTGTTCTGGCTGGTCACGATCATTTTCGTGATGTTTCTGGTCATGGGATCAAGTCAGGCGATGCAGGCGGCGTGGATCGAAGACACGTTATCGCTGTTGCCGCCGATCCTGTTCCTGATCGCCGCGCGGCTTGAACGGATGCCGCCAAGCCCGAAGTATCCCTTTGGCCTGCACCGCATTGGCACCCTGGCCTTTGCCCTCTCGGCGGCGGCGCTGACCTTGATGGGCGGTTATCTGGTGTATGACGCGGTGGTCACGTTGGTGCGGCAGGAACATCCCACCATCGGCAGTATCGAACTGTTTGGCACCGAGATCTGGATGGGCTGGTTGATGGTGGCGGCATTGGTCTATTCGATCATCCCGCCAGTGATCTTGGGGCGCAGGAAGCTGGCCATCGCGCCCGACATTCAGGACAAGGTGTTGCATGCGGATGCTGACATGAACGCCGCAGACTGGAAGACCGGCGTTGCGGGTATTCTGGGCATCATCGGTATCTCGATGGGGTTCTGGTGGGCCGATGCCGTGGCTGCGGGGTTGATCGGGTTGGACGTGCTGAAAGACGGTGGGCGCAATCTGCGTATCTCGGTCGCGGAGCTGTTGGACGGTGCGCCGCGCAAGCTTGGCTCTGCCGAGCGTCAAGATCTGGCGGATCGTGTTCAGAAAGGCATGGACGGCGCGCCCGTCGTCAAGCTGCGCGAGGCCGGACGCTATCTGCACGTGGTGATCGGTGACGACGACGAATTGCTGCCCGATGCGACGCGCGCGAAAGAGCTGGTTGGCGAGGATGACGCCTGGCGCGTGGTCACCCTGAGCGTGAAGCCCGAAAACTAGGCTGCCCCAGGACCGTTGGATTTTTTTCTACATTTATTCGCGTTTTCAGCGACGGAATTTTCAGGGCCCACGTTAAATGGCTTAATGACCTGATCTGGATAGTTGGAATAATGCGGAAATTTGTGAGTTTGCTGGTGGCCGTCGGGCTTTTGTTCGGGGCTTATGCCATCACCTTTGGCCTGCCCGGCACGGATGCCACAAGCGAGGCGGCGCAGCCTCAATCCGCGGCGGGTGGGCGCCCTGCAGGTGGCCCCCCTGGGGGCGGGCGTGCTCGGGGGGCGACGTCGGTGGTGACGACCGCGCTGGAACAACGCCCCTACGAGGTGACTTTATACGCGACCGGCACAGCATCCTCTTTGCGCAGTGCGGATGTGGTGACTGAAACCGCCGGTACAGTGGTCGAAACCCGGCTGACTGCGAACCGCGACGTTGAACAGGGCGAAGTCCTTGTGCGGTTGGATGCGCGGACCCAAGAGCTGAACCTTGAAATCGCGCGCGCCAATTTGCAGCAGGCGACCGATACGGTCGACCGCTATGACCGGCTGCGGGCCGGTGGCAACTCTACCATCACCGATGTCGCACAGTCAGAGGCGCGGGTGGCGCAGCAACTGGCCGATGCCGAAGTGGGTCTGGCCGAAGTCGCGCTGGAAGACCGCACCATTCGCGCGCCCATTTCGGGGCGTCTGGGGCTTAGCGAGGTTGAGGTCGGCGATATCCTTGGCGCGAATGACGTGATTGCAACGATTGACCAGACCGAAACGCTGGTGGTCGAATTCGAACTGCCCGAACGCGCCATTGGCGTGCTGGGGCAGGCGCATGAGGTGCTGGTCTCTACCTCTGCCTTTGTCGGTCGGTCGATCACCGGAGAGATCCTGTCATTCGACAGCCGGATCGATGCGGTCACGCGCTCGGTCACGGTGAAGGCCAAGAGCGACAATGCGCAACGCATCCTCTGGCCGGGCATGACCTTTGCGGTGCGCCTGCTGCATGAAAGCGAACCGCTGCCGGTCTTGCCGTCGACCGCGGTGACGTGGTCGCGTACGGGTGCGGCGGTTTGGGTCGATGACGGCGGGACGGCGGTGCGGGTGCCGATCACGATCCTTTACCGTAAAAACGAATTCGTCTGGGTCGAGGCCGACATCGCCGATGGCGCAATGGTCGTGACCGAAGGCGCGCAAAAACTGCGGGACGGGGCGAAAATCACCGCGGTCGGTGCCGAGACTGAAAAGGCACCGTCATGAGCGATACCCCTGCAAAGCCCCGTGGCGGGCTCGCCGATCTATTCGTCTCGCGGCCGATTTTCGGGATCGTCATCAACCTGCTGATCCTGATCGCAGGTCTGGCGGCGCTTGTGGCTGTCGACGTGCGGGAAATGCCCGACGTTGACCAGCCGGTTCTATCCGTGCGCACCACCTATGAAGGCGCGGTGCCCGCAACCGTCGACCGTGAGGTGACGCAGGTCCTTGAGGATGCCCTGAGCGCGCTTGAGGGGTTATCCTATATGGAATCCACCTCGACCACGGGGTCGAGCCGGATCACCATTGATCTGTCCGAAGGCACCGATGTCGATGTCGCGGCAAATGAGGCGCGCGAGATCGTTTCGTCCACATTGCGCGACCTGCCCGATGATATCGAGGATGATCCGACCGTGACCAAAAGCGACAGCAACGCGGATGCGATCATCCGGCTGGCGCTCATGGGCGACGCGAGCCTTGATGCGTTGACCGAGCTGGCCGAGGGCGTCGTCTATGACCGGCTGTCCACCATTGACGGCATTGCAGAGGTCACCCTGCGCGGCGAGCAACCCAACGAGTTCCGCGTGACGCTTGATATGCCCGCGCTGCTTAGTCGGGGGATGACCCTGTTCGATGTCTCTGACGCGCTGGCAGCGCTGCGCGATGACACGCCGCTGGGATCGCTGGATTCAGATGCGCAAACCTTGGCGCTGCGGGTCGGCAACGCGAATGTCACCGTTGATACCGTGGGCCAGATCCCGATTGATGCGAATACGCGCGTTTCTGACGTGGCGTTCGTGCGGCTGCTGCCGGAAGAGGACGCCGTGCTGACCCGCGTGAACGGGCAAACCGCCGTCGGCATGGACATCACGCGGCAATCCGTGGGCAACACGCTGTCGATCTCGGAAGATGTGGCCGTTGCGGTGACTGATCTGCAATCGGCGCTGCCCGACGGCGTTCGGCTTTTCGTGACCTCTGACGACGGGACATTCATCAGGGGATCCTTGACCGAGGTGATGAAATCCATCGCTTTGGCGACGGGGATTGTGGTTGTGGTGATCTTTGCCTTTCTACGTTCCCCCCGTGCGGTGATGATCCCGGCGGTGACCATTCCGGTGTCGCTGGTGGGCACGGTCGCCGCGATCTGGCTGACGGGGTTCTCGGTCAATACCATCAGCCTGCTGGCGCTGGTGCTGGCGACGGGGATGGTGGTGGATGACGCGATTGTCGTGATCGAGAATATCGTGCGCAAACGTAAACAGGGGATGGGGGCCTTTGCTGCCGCCGCGGCGGGCACGAACGAGGTGTTCTTTGCCGTCATCTCTACCACCGCGACGCTGGCGGCGGTGTTTATCCCGATCTCTTTCCTGCCCGGTCAGGCCGGTGGGGTGTTCAGCGAATTCGGCTTTGTGCTGGCCTTTGCTGTCACGCTGTCGTCCATCACCGCGCTGACGCTGGCACCGGTTCTGGCGGCCTTTCTTGATCCGGGGAAATCCGCGCTCGAGGCAACGGCAAAGCCGCAAGGCTGGGCCGGGCGGATGTTTGACACGGTGATGGACAAAGCCATTCGCATGCCGTTGGTGGTGCTGGGGGCGGCGGGGGCCTTTGTGATCGTGGCGGCGGGGGCGGCGGGCACTTTGCCTTCTGCCATCACGCCCGACGAGGATCGCGGGTTCTTTCTGGTACAGGCGCGCGGCGCCTCTGACACCACGATCGACTACCTTGATACCCAGGTTGATCAGATCGAAGAGATCCTGACCCCCTATCAGGAAAGCGGCGAGGTCACCTCGGTTCAAAGCATCGTTGGCGTCGGCGGTGGCACCAGCGCCTTCATCATCGTGCGGCTCGATGACTGGAGCAATCGTGACCGCAGCCAATCCGCACTGGTCGCCGAGATCAGCGGCAAGCTGGCGCGGGTGCCCGGCGTTCAGGCCAGTGCGCGGGGGACCAACAGCCTCAATATCCGCGGCGGCGGGCAGGGCTTGCAATTCGCGGTGACGGGCAAGGACATCGCGGCGATGACCACGGCAACCGAGGCTTTGGTCGCGGCGATGGCGCAGGATGAGGCGTTTTTGAACCCGCAACTTTCCAACGACGCGGTGCAGGCGCAATACGAGGTCCGCGTTGATCCCGAAATGGCGAGCGTCTTTGGCCTGACAGAGGCCGAGATCACCCAGACCATCGGCGCAATGACCCAAGGCAAGGTCGCCGTCACCGTCTTTGCGGACGAGATCGAGACGGATGTGAATGTCGTCCCCGGTGGCCCGCCGATTGATGACCCGTCTGATCTTGATAACATCCAGCTGCAGTTGCCGGGGGGTGCCTATGTGCCCCTGTCCGCGGCGGCAGAGCTGGTGCCCGTGGTCAGTCAATCTACGCTGGAACGGCAGGGCGGGTCGCTGGCGGTGTCGGCGCAGGCGAACCTGAACGACGGTATCGATCTTAGCGTCGCGATGACCCGTCTGACGGCGATTGCTGATAGCGTGCTGCCCGACGGGATGGGGATCATCTTTACCGGCGAGGCGGCGACACTGAGCGACAGCCAGACAGAGATGTATATGGTGTTCGGCGTCGCGTTGGTGGTGGTCTTCCTTGTGCTGGCCGCGCAGTTCGAAAGCATCGCCAGCGCTGTCGTCATCATGCTGACCGTGCCCTTTGGTCTGGCGGCGGCGCTTTTCGCGATCTCGCTCAGCGGTGGATCGTTGAACTACTACAGTCAGATCGGGCTGGTGATGCTGATCGGGGTGATGGCGAAGAATGGTATCCTGATCGTCGAATTTGCCAACCAGTTGCGCGAGGCGGGGCAGGATATCGACAGCGCCATCCGGGACGCGCTGCGTCTGCGGATCCGTCCGGTGATGATGACGATGGTATCGACCGTCTTTGGCGGCTTGCCGTTGATCCTGACCTCGGGGGCGGGGGCCGAAGCGCGCATCGCCGTGGGCTGGGTGATCGTGGGCGGGCTTGGGTTTGCCACCATCTTCACCCTGTTCCTCACGCCAGTCTTCTACCGCTATGTGGCGGTCTGGGGGGCAGAGCCGGGGATGGCATCAAAACGTCTGACCCGCGAGGCGGCGGTCTGACGAAAACCGCGGGGCCGGTCGCAAAGAACCGGCCCCGCGTTGGTCTGCTTCTGGCGGTGCGAGACGGGTGTTCGCCCCTTCGCCCCGCAGCAATCAGTCGATATGGGTGACCAGCGTTTCCGCCGACTTGCGTACCTTTTTCATCGGGGCCAGCCAGTCGGATTCCGCGTCGCGGTAGCCCAGAGGCAGCAGGATCACCGACCGCAGGCCGCGCTCTTTAAGGCCCAGAATCTCGTCTACCTTCGCTGGGTCGAAACCCTCCATCGGGGTGCTGTCGACCTCTTGTTCAGCGGCGGCAACCAGTGCCACCCCAAGCGCGATATAGGCCTGACGCGCGGCATGGGCGTAGTTTACCTCGGCATCGCGGGGCAGGTAGTTGTTTTTCAGGTTCTCGTAATAGGCGCTGAGCAAGGGCAGGTCGCCACGGGCTTCGACATTCAGATCGGTGACCGCGTCTATGCGGTCTTTGGTGTAGTTATCCCACGCCGCGAACACCAGCAGATGTGACCCTTCGGTGATCTGGGTCTGGTCGCTGGCGGCTTTCTGGATCTGCGCCAGCTTGTCGGAGTTGGTCACGACCAGCAGCTCGAAGGGCTGGGTGCCGCTTGAGGTGGGGGTCATGCGGATGGCTTCGACGATGGTGTCGACTTTGTCCTGAGGGACTTTCTTGGACGGGTCCATCTTCTTGGTCGCATAGCGCCAGTTCAACTGCTCTAATAGGGTGCTGGTCATCGTGATCATCCTGTTTTTGGCCCCTCGGGGCGGCGTGTGTACCGGCGCGATGTAGGAATCCCCGCGCCCCAACACAAGGAGACCGGCGCACTTCGCACCGGTCCCTGTTGGTGTTGGGGCGTCAGGTCAGGGTCAGATCGACCGGCCCGCCCCGTCCCAGTAGGGCGCGCGCAGGCGGGGTTTGAAGATCTTGCCGCTGTCTTCGCGGGGCAGGGCCTCGTGGAAATCGACAATCCGTGGCGCTTTGAATCGGGCCAGTTTGCCGTCAAGGAAATCCAGCACCTTCTGTTTGTCGGCGCTGTGCCCATCGGCCAGTTCAACCGCCGCGACGATCTGTTCGCCAAATTCGGGGTCAGGCGCGCCAAAGACGGCGACATCGCGGATGAAAGGCGCGCGCATCAGCACCGCTTCGATCTCGGCGGGAAAGATATTGGCCCCGCCCGAGATGATCATGTCTTTCTTGCGATCCGTGATGAACAGGAACCCGTCCTCATCCACCGATCCCAGATCCCCGACAGAGAAATGCCCGTGCTTTTCAGCCGAGGCGCGGCTTTCGGGATCGTTGGAATAGTCGAACCCGCCGAAGGCATCCATGCGGGCATAAATCTCGCCCACCTGACCGGCGGGCAGCTCGTTCCCATCGGGGTCAAGGATCAACAGCGTGCCGCCCATCTGCATCCGCCCTGCGGTACCGGGCCGTGCCAAAGCGTCTGCCGAGGATACCATCGTCATAAACCCGATCTCTGTCGCGCCGTAGCTTTCCCAGAACACCGGCCCCCACCAGTCGATCATCGCTACTTTCAGGTCATGTGGCCAGGGTGACCCCGTCGAGACGCAGAATTCCACCGAGGACAGGTCATATTTCGCCTTCACCTCTTGGGGGAGCTTCAGCATCCGGCTCATCATGGTGGGGACCAGATAGATATGGGTAATGCGCTGAGCCTCGATCGTGGCGAGGAAGCTTTCGGGATCGAACTTGGGCGCGACAAAGGTCGATACGCCCGGGGTGACCAGCGCGGCAGAGGTCAGCGTTGATGGTGCCGAGTGATAGATCGGCGCGGCCGTAAAGAACCGCGAGCCGGGTTTGAGCTGCAACATCTCGGTGCCTACGCGCGAAAGCACCTCTTCAAAGTCGCGCTTGGGCCCGCCTCCCAAACGCCGCACGCCCTTCGGCTTGCCGGTCGAGCCCGAGGTATAGCGCATCAGCGGGCGCATCATCTCGCGCGGGGTGATGGGGTCGGCGGCATCTACCAGCGCGGACCATTCCGGTGTCTCGGGGTCGGTCTTTGCGGCGGCGTCATCAATGCCATAGGCTTGACGCAGCGCGGTATCAGGGGTGACCGCGATGACCGTGCGCCCTTCGAGGGCGGGGCGCAGCGCGTCGATCAGGTCACGGTGGATGATCACGAACTGGGCGCCGCTGTCGTCGCAAATGGCGCCGGCCTCTTCTGCGGCGGCGTGCCAGTTCTGCGCCACGATGACCGTGCCGGCCATGGCCGCAGCGCGCATGACCTCGAGCTGGGTCAGATCGTTGCGCATGATCAGCGCCACAGGCACATCCGCCCCCGCCCCCAGACGCGTCAGCGCCGCAGCACCCTGCGCCGCGCGCTGTTCAAACGCCTCTCGTGCAAGCTTGCGATCAAAATCCGCAATCACCGTATCCGACATTAGATGTACTCCCATCGTGCCAATGCCCACCCGCCACTTTCGGGCGCGCAGGTTGTTTCGTTCCCTTATGCTAAGGTAACCTTACTTTGGGGAAGGGTCCATCGGGGGCCCGTGCGCGACGTTACGGCAGAGCGGATTTCTCTTAGGTGAATCGGCACTTGACGGCTATACCGGAAATATATTCTGTTTTTCACAGATGTCTTGGGAGGGATAATCGTGGACATACTGATTTCGGTCGTCTTGCCGCTTGGCTTGGCGTTTATCATGTTTACCTTGGGTGTCGGGCTGACACCTGCGGATTTCGCCCGTGTCGGGCAGCGGCCGCTCGCTTTTTTCATCGGGGCGCTGAACCAGAGCATCCTGCTGCCGCTCGTGACCTTTATCTGTGTGCTGGCCTTCGGCATCCGCGCGGAAATGGCCGTGGGCTTCATGATCTTGGCGGCCTGCCCCGGTGGGGTGACCAGCAATGTGATCTCGAAGCTGGCGAAAGGGGATGTGGCGCTGTCGGTGTCGCTGACGGCGGTGATCAGCCTTGCCAGTGTGGTGACCGTGCCGCTGATTTTGGGCCTGTCGATGGGATATTTCATGGGCGATGCCGCGCCCGAGATCGACATCACCAAAACCGCGGTCACCATGTTTGCCCTGACGGTGGTGCCTGTCACGCTTGGCTTGGGCGCGCGGGCGATGGCCCCTGCCGCGATGACCCGGGCGGAGCCTAAGCTGAGCGCGGTGGCGACGATCCTGTTTGCGGCGATCGTGCTGGCGGCGCTGGCGGCGAATTGGGCGCTGTTTGTGGAAAATATCGTGGTGATCGGGCCCGCGCTGCTGGTCTTGCTGGCCGCGCTGACCACCATCGGCTTTGCCGTGCCGCGGCTGCTTGGCCGGTCGGTGACCGAGGCCAAGACCATCTCGGTCGAGACGGGGGTGCAGAACAGTACCCTGGGGATCGCCGTTGCCGCGATCATTGTCGGCGGCGAGGGTGGGTTCACCGCCTATGCGCTGCCGTCGGCTGTTTACGGTATCCTGATGTATCTGATCATCCTGCCCGTCGTTTTGAAATACCGCCGCATCGGCACAGCGTAAGGAGCTTTGCATGAACACCTCTGACGTAATTATCGTGGGCGGCGGTCTGGCCGGACTGGTCGCCGCAGCCGAACTGGCTGATCGTGGGAAACAGGTCACCATCATCGATCAGGAACCCGAAGCCTTTCTGGGCGGGCAGGCCTTCTGGTCCCTTGGCGGGCTGATGCTGATCGACAGCCCCGAACAGCGCCGGATGGGCATCAAGGACAGCCGCGAACTTGCGCTGCAAGACTGGATGGGATCGGCGCAGTTCGACCGACCCGAAGACGCATGGCCGCGCAAATGGGCCGAGGCCTATGTCGATTTCGCCGCAGGCCCGATGCGCAGTTGGCTGTACGATATGGGGATGCGGTGGTTTCCCGTCGTGGGATGGGCCGAACGCGGCGGCAGCTTTGGGTCGGGTCACGGGAATTCGGTGCCGCGCTTCCACCTGACTTGGGGTGTTGGGCCCGGAACAATGGAACCATTCGAACGCCGCGTGCGGGAACACGAACAGGCCGGTCGCATCGCGCTGAAATTCCGCCATCGCTGTTCGCATATCATCATGGAAAACGGTGCCGCGGTCGGTGTCTCGGGCGAGGTGCTGGCGGCGGACGGGGCATCGCGCGGGCAAAAGACCAACCGTGATATCGTGGGCGATTTCGAACTGCGCGCGCCCTCTGTCGTTGTCACCTCCGGCGGGATCGGCGGAGATTTCGAGCTGGTGCGCAAGTCATGGCCGACGGCACGTCTTGGGCCCGCCCCGAAAGAGATGATCGCCGGCGTGCCCGCCCACGTCGATGGCCGCATGATCGCCATCAGCGAGGCGGCGGGCGGCCAGCTGATCAACAATGACCGCATGTGGCACTATACCGAGGGCGTGAAGAACTGGGACCCGATCTGGCCCAACCACGGTATCCGTATCCTGCCCGGCCCGTCGTCGATGTGGTTCGATGCAAAGGGCAACCGCTTTCCCGCGCCGTCGCTGCCGGGGTTCGACAGTCTGGGGTCTTTGAAGATGATCCTTGATACGGGCTTTGATTATTCGTGGTTCATCACGACGCAGAAGATCGTGAAAAAGGAATTTGCCCTGTCAGGGTCAGAGCAGAACCCCGATTTCGCCGACAAAAGCTGGGTCAAAGTCTTGCAGCAACGTATCCTGAACAAGGCCGCGACCCCCGCCGTCGAGGCCTTCAAGGAGCATGGCGAGAATTTCGTCGTCGCCCAAACATTGCCCGAGCTCATCGCCAAGATGAACGGGATGGAGGGGAATGACCTGTTGTCGCTTGACAAGATCGAGGCCGAGATCAGGGCCCGCGACAGGCAGGTCGATAACAACTTCACCAAAGACGCGCAGATCATGGCGATCCATGCGGCGCGGAACTATCGCGGCGACAAGCTGCAACGCACGGCGAAACTGCACAAGATCCTCGACCCTGAAAACGGGCCGTTGATCGGGGTCAAGCTGAACATCATCACGCGCAAAACTCTGGGCGGGTTGCAGACCAATCTTGACAGCCAGATGCTGGATGCCTCTGGCACGCCGATCCCGGGGCTGTTCGCGGCGGGCGAGGTCGCCGGTTTTGGCGGCGGTGGGTATCACGGGTATAACGCGCTTGAGGGGACGTTTCTGGGCGGCTGCATCTTTTCTGGGCGGCAAGCGGGGCGGGCGGATACAATCGCCTGACCCGCAGGCGCTAATCCGACAGGTATTGCGCCAGATAACGTTCAAGCACTTTGGTCAGCTCTTGCGAATAGGGGCGAGAGCTGCGCCGATCCGCCTGCGCCGCGACCAGATCTTCCATCGCAAGGGAGATCTGGATCGTGGTCTTGGCCACCACCACCGGATCGCCACCCTGAAACCCGTCGGCACCGCTTTCCCATCTGTTGCATAGAAAGCGGACCAGATCATCGTGGTCGTCATCCTCGATCGCGAGCGGCCCGCGTTTCGTCGCGAAATGCAGCAGCAGGGGGCGGTAGTAGGGATGTCGCGCCAGATACCTGCGCTGCACATCCAGCACGGCACGCAACCGGTCCCGCCATGTCGTATGGGCGTGAACATCATCAAGGCTGGCGAAAAGCTTGGCGCGTAATTCATTGGCGGTCTGCGAATAGAGTTCAAGCAGCACGTCATCAAGCGTGGGAAAATACCGATAGATAGAGCTGACAGGCACCCCGGCACGGGTCGCGATGGCAGTGGTGGTGAGGTCTTGCAACCGGTTCTCGGCCAGCAGCGCCGCCGTGGCGTTCAGGATGACATGCACGCGGGTCACCGCACGCGACTGGCGCGGCGTTTCACGGGTCCGCAGGGGGCCAAAGATGATCGGGACCATGGGTTTCCCTTTCTGCGCAGCGATGCGGGTTTCGGCAGTCCCATAACGATAGGGGCGTAGAACCCCAAGCGTAAAGAGAGACGCTGCATCAAGCGACTGCCGCGGCCTAACCAATCAATCACCCATTCCGATCATTTGGACAATTATAATCCGTTGGATTGATGTATCGGAATAGCCGATAGTGCACAGGTAACGACGATACTTAGGCACGCTATGACGGATACGACCCTCTCTGACCACATCCACGCTGATAAAACCACGCCATCGATCTGGCCGGGTCTGGCGCTTGCCGCCATGATCGCCGCGCTGGCCTTTGCACTGCGGTATCTGCCGGGGGTGGGGATGCTGAGCCCGTTGATCCTCGCGATCCTTCTGGGCATGGCGCTGCGCAACACCCTTGGCACGCCCGAGGTGGCGAAGGCAGGGCTTGCGATCAGTATGCGGCCGGTGTTGCGGGCGGGGATTATCCTGATGGGGTTGCAGCTGACGCTGGGGCAGGTTGCGGCTGTCGGCTGGGTGGGGGTCGCGGTGATCGCGCTGTCGCTGGTGCTGACCTTCGGGTTCACCACATGGCTGGGCCGCGTGCTGGGGGTGGATGCCAAGCTGACGCAGTTGATCGCGGCGGGCACGTCGATCTGCGGGGCCTCTGCCGTGATCGCAACCAATACCGTCACCCGTGGCCGCGACGAAGACGTCGCCTATGCGGTGGCTTGCGTGACGATTTTTGGCTCGCTCTCCATGATCCTGCTGCCCTTGGCCGAAAGCTGGCTGACCCTTGGCCCGCGCGGCTTTGGCCTTTGGACCGGTGCGTCGATCCACGAGGTCGCCCAGGTCGTCGCCGCCGCCTTCCAGCGCGGCGAGGAGGCCGGCCAGTTCGGCACGATTGCCAAGCTCACGCGGGTGATGATGCTTGCCCCGATGATCCTGTGTCTGGGCGCGTTTGCCGCGCGGCGGCGTCAGGGGCAAGGCGGTGGCGGCAAGGCCCCGATCCCGTGGTTTGTTTTCGGGTTCATCGCGATGGTCGGCGTGGCCTCGACCGGTTGGGTGCCGCAGGCGGTGCTGGACCCCGCGACCGGTGTGACGCAATTCCTGCTGGCGATGGCGCTTGCGGCGATGGGGCTTGAGACCGATCTGCGCAAACTTGCTGCGGCGGGGGGGCGTCCGGCCTTGCTGGGGGCGGCGGCTTGGGTCTTTATCATGGGCGTCAGCCTTGCGCTGATCATCCTGACGGGGGCCGCCTGATGACACTGGACCAGTTGCGCATTTTCGTTGCCGTGGCAGAGCGTGAACACATGACCCGCGCCGCCGAAGCATTGAACCAGACCCAGAGTGCGACCAGCGCTGCCATCGCCGCGCTGGAAGATCGTCATAACCTGCGCCTCTTTGATCGTATCGGACGGCGGATTGTGCTGACCGATGCGGGGCGCGATTTTCTGGGCGAAGCCCGTGCCGTACTGGCCCGCGCAGCCATCGCCAGCCAGCGGCTGGATGATCTGGCGGGGGTGAAACGCGGCAGGCTTCGGCTTGCGGCAAGCCAGACGGTCGCGAACTACTGGTTGCCCGCGGTGATCGCGCGGTTCCGCGCGGCGCACCCCGAGATCGCGCTGACAGTGCGGATCGGCAACAGCGACGACGCCGCCCGCGCGGTCGAAGCATTGCAAGCTGACATCGGCATTATCGAGGGGGACTGCCAGCTCACCACACTCCGCGCTAAGGCGGTGGCGGGGGACACGCTGCGGCTGGTGTTCCCAAGCGGTGCCGCGGCGGGCGATCTTTCGCCTGAACGCTTGCGCCAGACCCCTTGGATCCTGCGGGAAGCAGGGTCAGGCACGCGCGACAGTTTTCTGCAGTGGCTCGGGCGGCAGGGCTTGGGGCTGGAGAATCTGGAAAGCACACTGGAGCTTCCGTCAAACGAGGCGGTGTGCAGCGCGGTCGAAGCGGGCATCGGTGCCGCGCTGCTGTCCGATCTGGTGGTCCGCCGGTCGATCGAGGCGGGGCGGATGGTCGACGTGCCCATCGACACCCCGCAGCGACGGTTTCACATCCTGACCCATGCCGAACGCCAACCAAGCGCGCTTGAGGCCCGGTTCATCCACCACGCCGAGACAAGCTTTTAGGCTCCGCTGCTAGATAAGCTTCTGCCGCGCATCGGGGACAGTGGCGGGCGCCATCTTGGCGGCCTGGATCATCGCGGTTTTACCCCGCCACGCGGGCAGGCGGATGACGGCGCGGCTGTGATCCGCTTCTGCGTGGACCTCAAAATCGCCGCCGTGCATCTCGACCAGCTTGCGGGTCAGGGGCAGCCCCAGACCCAGCCCGCCCTTGGTCGCGCGGTGGTCCAGCGACCCGCCCACGACAAAAGGTTTGTAAAGTTCGGCCAGTTCGACATGTTCGTCGAAACTGCCGTTGTCCCGGACCGAAATCTCGATGTTCCCGTCCATGTCCTGAAACGTCTCTAGGGTGATGTCGGTCCCGCCGTGCATCACGGCATTCAACACCAAGGCTGTGACGGCAAGCTCGATCTGTTCGGCGTCCACATGCAGCGTATCCAGCATCACAGTATCACGAAGCGTGACCGTTTTGGCCGCCACATCCGTGGTGGGGAACTGCAACCTTGCAACCGCGCTCAGGATCGCGGCAAGGTCGCAGTTTTGTTCGTTCAACCGCAGCTCGCCGGTGCTGGCGTTACTATAGGACAGGATCGTTTCAATCAGTTTCGTCAGGTGATCCACCGACCGACGGGCCGAATGGATCAGCGTGGGGTTAGTACCGGTGCTTGCTGTCGCCTCCAACAGCTTGAGACTGCCGAAAAGTACGGTGAGCGGCGTGCGCAACTCGTGCCCGACCAAGGTCAGGAAGGCTGATTGCGCGGTTTTATCCTGCTGCACTTCGGGGGCTTCGGGTTGGCTCCGCTCTAGTGCGGCAACGACGATACGACCCAGATCGGTGAGCAGGGCAATCTGCTTTTCCGAAGGGTATTCATGGGGCTTCAGGTCCAGCGCACAAAGGCTGCCAAAGCGGTGACCGGAGGACAGGATAAGCGGCACACCCGCGTAATAGCGCGCCTCCGGCCCGCCCTTGGCGACCATCGGGTGCCGTTCAAAGCGGGCGTCCTTGCTGAGATCGGGCACGATCATCGGCGCGTCGGACATAATGGTGTGCGCACAAAAACCGGTGTCCTTAGGCATCGGGTCCAGATGCATGCCCACAACGGATTTATACCACTGGCTGTCCTCTTCGACCACGCTGATATGCGCAATCGGACAGTCAAGCAGGGTGCGCGCCGCCTCGCATATCGTGTCAAACAACGCTTCGTTTTGTGCGGTCAGTCCCGGAATGTCAAAAACGGCGCGCAGGCGGGCTTCTTCGTTAAAGGGGATCGGATAGGTTCTCATGCGGGGCTCCTTGGCTTTGGGTCAACTTGGTTAACAAATTAGGCATTCCTGCGGTCGCTTCGTGTCAGGACGGGGGGATAAGTAAGGTATGTTGACGTCACGGAAGTCGCGGCGGGCCGCCCACACATATGGTGGTTTCCAATCGCGGCGTTCCCTCCTATCGTTGCATCAACACGCAGGGCGAAGGGGGCGGAACGATGACATCCCACGGGCATGATCACGACGGCGATCATTCACATCTGACAGAAACCGAGGCGCGGGTGAGGGCGCTGGAAAGCCTGCTGAGCGCTAAGGGCTATATCGACAGCGCGGCGGTGGACCGTATCATCCAGACCTACGAGACCAAGATCGGCCCGCGCAACGGCGCGCATGTGGTGGCGAAATCATGGGTCGAGCCGGAATTCGAGGCTTGGCTGCGGCGCGATTCCTCTGCAGCGATCCATTCGCTTGGGTATCATTCCCGTCAGGGCGAGCATATCGAAGCGGTGTTCAACTCGGACGAGGTGCATCATCTGGTCGTCTGCACGCTGTGCTCTTGCTACCCGTGGTCGGTGCTGGGGCTGCCGCCGACGTGGTATAAATCACCTCCCTTCCGGTCACGGGCGGTGATTGATCCGCGTGGGGTGCTGGCGGAGTTCGGCGTGACCCTTGATCCGGCAACGCGGGTCGAGGTGCATGATTCAACCGCCGAGATCCGCTATCTCGTGATCCCGCAGCGCCCGGCGGGAACCGAAGGCTATTCGATGGAACAGTTGGCCGATCTGGTGACACGCAATGCGATGATCGGGACAGGGCTGACGCGCGCGCCGCAGGTGGCATCATGAACGGCGGGGCGGACCTTGGCGGGATGATGGGCTTTGGCCCTGTGGTGCAAGAAGAGGACGAACCGCTGTTTCACGCCCCCTGGGAGGCCCGCGCGCTTGGTATCGTGGTGGCGCTTGGGGCCTGCGGGCAGTGGAATATCGATGCTGCGCGATCCGCGCGCGAGGATATGCATCCGGGCGATTATACCCGCACGCCCTATTACGCGATCTGGCTGAAAGCGGCCAAGCGGTTGATGGTGGAAAAGGGGATGCTCACCGAGGCAGAGATCGCGCAATCGGTGCCGCTGACCCCCGCCGCGGCGATCAAACGCAAGCTTGCTGCCGAAGATGTCGACGACATGTTGGCGGCGGGGGGGCCGGCGGATCGGCCCGCGACTGGGACCCCGGCCTTTGCCGTCGGGGATCAGATCAGAACGATTAACAACCATCCCGCCACCCACACCCGCATGGCACGTTATGCCCGCGACAAGATCGGGACGATCACCAAGGTGCACGGGTTTCACGTCTTTCCCGATAGCAATGCGCAAGGGCAGGGCGAGGATCCGCAATGGCTGTATCAGGTGGCCTTTTCGGCGCGCACGCTTTGGGGCGATCAGGCGCGCGCGGATGACAGCGTGACCCTTGATCTGTGGGAACCCTATCTAAGGACCGTATCATGACCCTGCCCGATCTTTCGCTTTTGCCCGATATTACGCTGTCGGATGATGAACCGGTGTTTGACGCGCCGTGGCAGGCGCAGGCCTTTGCGATGGCGGTGTCCCTGCATCAATCGGGGGCCTTCACATGGGCCGAATGGGCGCAAGCGCTGACCGCAGAGGTGCATTCAGGGACAGAGCGTGACTACTACCAGCACTGGCTGACCGCGCTGGAAAAGATCGTGGCGCAGAAGCAGCTGACAACGGCGGCCGAGCTGACGGCGTGTAAAGACGCATGGCACGAAGCGGCGGCGCGGACGCCTCACGGGCAAGCTATCACGCTGTAGAAAGCTCCGGCGCGGAAAGCTCCGCGCCGGAGGCGATGTCTTAGCGGCCGACCCAATCGGGCAGGAACATCACGATATCGGGCACGGCGATCAACGCCGCCACGATCAACAGATCAACGATGACGAACCAGAACACGCCCTTGAAGATCGTGGACAGCGACGCGGTATTGCCGACCACTCCTTTGATCACAAAGACGTTCATCCCCATGGGCGGCGTGATCATCCCGATCTCGAGCAGTTTGACCAGCACCACACCGAACCACAGCAGGCTATAGCCCGTCTCTTCGACGATGGGCAGAACGATAGGCAAGGTCAGCAGCATCGCACCGACGGGCTCCAGCATCATGCCAAGCGCAAGATAGACGCAAACGATGCCGATCATGATCAACAGCGGCGCGGCACCAAAGCCCAGGATCGCATCGGACAGCGCGTCCCCGATCCCCGACAGCGCCAGAAAGCGTGTCAGCAGGCTGGCCCCCACGGCGATGATCAGCAAAGCTGCGGTGGTGGTCAGTGTTTCGGTGATCGCCATGCGCAGCGCCTTGAACGTCAGCGTGCGGTACAGCAGGGCGACAATGGTCGACAGCATGGCCCCGATGGCGCCCGCTTCGGTCGGGGTGAACGCCCCGCCAAACAGACCCGCGAACACACCGATCACGATCAGCAGCACCGGCCATGTCTGACCCAATGCCTTGATCTTTTCCGCGCGCGTCGCGCTGATCTGGACCGGAGGGGCAAGATCAGGGTTCATCTTCACCCGCACGAGGATCAGCACGATATAGGCGACCAGCGTGATCACCCCGACCACCAGACCACCTAGGAAGAGCGCGCTGACTGACTGCCGCGAGATGATGCCGTAGAGGATCATCAGGATGGATGGTGGGATCAGGGCACCAATGGTCCCCGCCGCGGCAACGGTGCCCGTCGCCAGTTCGGGGCTGTACCGGTGACGCACCATTTCAGGTACCGCGATTTTACCCATCGCCGCAGAGCAGGCGACCGACGATCCGGTCACAGCGGCAAAACCCGCGCAGCCAAAGACTGACGCAATCGCAAGGCCGCCCGGTAGGCTCGACAGCCAGATCTGCGCGGCGTTGAACAGCCCCTGCGTCAGCCTTGTGTGATAACAGATGAACCCCATGAACAGGAAGGCGGGGATAGAGCTCAGCACCCATGAATTGGCAAAGCTATAGGGCACGATCCCGAGGCTCCCCCAGGCGATGTTCCAGTTGAACATGGACCAAAGCCCGCCAAAGGACACGGCGATCAGCGAGATGCCGATCGGGATACGCATCAGGATCATCGCCAGCAGGATCGCGATAAAGATGCCTGCGATTTGTAACTCGGTCATTGTGCGTCTCCGCCGGCTAGATAGGGGTCTTCAACCTGCAAGGCGTTCAACCCGTGGGGGCGGCCGGTAAGGTGACAGATGAATTTCCACGCGGCGACGATCGACATCAGGCCAAAGCCCAAGGGCAGCGCCAGATAGGTGGGCCATGTGGTCACCTTCCCGCCTGCCTCGATCGAATAGGAGCCGCCGATAAATTTCGCCAAAGCCTCGTCTCCGGTGCGGATCGCGACGGTGGCGGTCACGATGCAGGTCAGCAGCAAGGCCAACCCCGCGAGAAAGCTTTGTACTTTGGTGGGAAACCTTTCGACCAGCAGTTCAACCGCGATGTGGCTGTCGTTTTGCTCCACCGCGGCGAGAGGCAGAAAGGCGATCGCGACCATATAAAAGGCCGAGACGTAAAGAATAGTAGAGTTCAGCGGCGTATCGAACGCAAAGCGCATGACCACGTCGATGGTGACATGGGCAACCAGCATCAGAACAATGATACCAGCCAGCGAAGCGGTCAACGTGATCACCGCAGAGATCACTGACGCGATAAGTTTCATCGGAGTATCCGTTTGCAAAAGGGGCCGTCGGGGGGCCACGCGCATCGGCGCGGCACCCCGTTGTGATCAGCGGATGGGCGGCTTACTGCGCGTAAGTCGCTGGGTCCACTTTGGAAATCACCTGATCCCAGATCACTTGGTTCAACGCGTCAGCGCTGTCCACGTCGACCACCAGATCGTTCCACTTGGCCAACAGCGGCTCGAAATCGGCGGCGATTTCATCGGCCCGCGCTACGTCGTAAGTGTCTTTGAACAGGGCGGAAACGGTCTTGAGGTCCTGACGGCTGAATTCCTTGACCGCTGCCAGCAGCTCTGCGTCGGGTTCGTGGATGTTGATCCCGGCCCCACGCGCATGTTCGATCGCCGTGGCATCGTCGGTGTAGAAGTTCCATGTTGTGTGCGCCGTCATCTGGCTGCCACCCCACAGCAGGGCTTCGCGCGCTGCGTCGTCCATGCCCTTCCAGCGGTCCGCATTCACATTTGCCGAGGAAACGCCCGCAAACACACCGCCCGGTACGGCCAGCGTGATGTCGGTGACGACCTCGTGCAGGTTGTAGTTTGTCAGCTCGGGCGCGGACAGCATGGCGCAGTCGATGATGCCTTGATCCAGCGCTTCATAGGCTTCGGAAACGGGCAGACGCACGCCTTGGGCACCGAAAGCTTCGGCGAAACGTACGAAACCGGCACCACCGGCACGCAGACGCAGACCGTTCAGATCCTCGACGGAGGTGACTTTGACGTCCTTGCACAGCAGGTTGTACAGCGGGGTCACGCCGCCGCCGGTATAGACCTGATTTTGCGCGCTATATTCTTCCAGACACTCGGGGCATTTGGTGAAGGTGTATTCGACCATCGCGCCGGTGAAGGCCAGCGGCTCTTTGCCTGTGGGTTCTTCCACAAGGTTCACCAGCAGGTTCATCTCGTGCAGGAAGAGGTTGGTCGAATATTCCGCCGGATAGTAGGGCGGCAGCACAAAGCCGACATCCGCCAGACCGTCGCGCACACCGGGCGAGGTTTCAGGCAGGCTCAGCAGGGACATCGCGAAACCGGTTACGTCGACTTCACCGTCAGAGCGTTCGGCCACGGCTTCGGCGTAGGCGTCAACCGCCAGACCGATGGCAGAGTTATTCGGATAGCCGTAGGCAAAGTTCAGACGCTCTTTCGCGCTGGCCTGACCGGCGATGGCAACAGCAGCGACCAATGCGGTGACTGCGACGGATGATTTATAAGTCATGTATGTCCTCCCAAACATATATTTCGGGTCACGCAACCGCGCAAAACGCGTGGTTGCCCCTTGATTTTCGGTACTCGGCACACCGTCCATTCCCACGGTCTGATGTGTTGAGCCTGTGTTTTGACGGTCCAACATTCCGAGTAGTATGTTACTCTCGTAACAGGGCGCGCAGGTGTCAATAGCTGTCGGTGATGTAAGTGCGCTAACGGATAATTACGGGGGGTCCGCTGACGCAACGGCTTGTCACAACCGTTTTTTTCGGCTCAGTATTCACGCTACACGGGCAAAACCCCCCGTTCTTTACTGCGCACCCGCTGTCAAAGGCTGAACCGAATGGACGAACACATCGATGACGACACGCTGACGGACGCCACCGAGGGGGCCGCGCCCAAGCATGACAGCCGCCGCGAGATCATCGAGGCGGCGGCGCAGTGCTTTATGCTCAAGGGGCTCGACAAGGCGACGATGGACGATATCGCCGATGTTCTGGGTGCGACCAAGGGGCGGGTGTACCACCATTTCCGGTCCAAGAACGCGATCTATTTCGCGGTGTACCGACAGGCGATGCAATATTGTTTTGACGCGGTTACCCCGCTGATATCATTGAATACTTCCAACATCAGCAAGCTTGAATTGATGGCCCATGCCCATGCGCGTGTGATGATGGATACGCTGCCCTATCAGCGCAGTATCCGCTTGGGCGTAGAGGTCTATTTGCGCGGCTCCACCACCGAAGCCGAGCGCGCCGTGCTGCGCGAGCTGATTACCCTGCGCAACGACTATGAAAATCTCTACCGCGAGGTGCTGCGCGCGGGTGTGGCGCAGGGGGAGTTGGACGTGCCAAACATCGAAATCGCCAGCCGTGCGTTGATGGGTGCATTGAACGGGCTGGTTGACTGGTACCGTATCCGGCCCGATCAATCCGAGGCGGAGCGCGACGCGCTGGCCCGTGCCTTGGCGCATGCCGTGGTGCATGGCACCACGGCATAATCCGTTTTCCTAGGCCGGTTTGGCCGCCGCATCCGCGCGGCGCTCTTTCGCGAGATAGGTGTGATATAGCGCCGGCACACCGATCAGCGTCAGAACAGAGGCAAAGCCCAAACCGCCCATAATCGTCACCGCCATCGCGGCAAAGAACGAATCGGCCAGCAGCGGCACCATCCCGAGGATCGTCGTGACCGCCGCCAGAACCACAGGGCGCAAACGGCTGACACTGGCGGTGACAATGGCGTCGTGCTGGTTCAGGCCGTTTTCTTTCTGCACGTCGATCTCTTCGACCAGAACAATGGCGTTCTTGATCAACATCCCCGACAGCGACAGCAGCCCCAGCAGCGCGGTAAAGCTGAACGCCAACCCCGAGAACAACAGCCCCAGTGCCGCCCCGTTGATCGCCATGGGCACGATGGTCCAGATCACCGCGGTCTGACGCAGTTTGCCGAACAGCAGGATGGTGATCAGCAACATGGTCCCGAAGCTCAGCGGCATCTGCTTGCCAA
Organism: Sulfitobacter pontiacus; assembly: GCF_040790665.1. Classification (NCBI taxonomy): domain Bacteria; kingdom Pseudomonadati; phylum Pseudomonadota; class Alphaproteobacteria; order Rhodobacterales; family Roseobacteraceae; genus Sulfitobacter; species Sulfitobacter pontiacus. Next base: position 53,526 of record NZ_CP160850.1, read on the forward strand.
GCGAGGCCTGCGCGTCGCCCGCGTTCTCGAACTCTCCGCCCCATTCAAGGGTATAGCCGACCGGCAGCTCGATCTCTTCGATCAGCGGGCGGATCTGCGGGAAGACGGTGGGCGGGGTGACGCCTTCGATGACGTTGGCCTGTACCGTGATCGTCTGCACGCGGTTGCGCCGTTCGATCACCGCGTTTTCGGCGGTGACCTTGAACCCGTCGATCACCTGGCTCAGCGGCAGGTAGTCCCCAAGCGCGGCGGAATAGACGATCTGGTCGGGCAGCTGCCCGTTGCTCGCGGATTCCGCACGCGGCACCCGCACGATGATGTCGATCAGCCGGTCCCGTTCGCGGTAGGTGCCCGCGGTGATCCCATTGGTCGACAGGGCAATCGCATCCGCCACATCGCCGCGCCCGATGCCCACGGCCTGCGCACGGTCCTCGGCATAGACAGGGCGGGTCACAAGCACTTTCTCGCGCCAATCGACATGTTCGGTATGCAGCAGCGGGGTCGCGTCACGCAGGATATCTTCTGCCTGATCGGCCAGATCGCGCAGCACTTCGGGGTCAGGCCCAGAAAAACGCGCCTCGATATCCGACCCGCCACCGGGGCCGAAAATGATCCGCTTGGTCTGCACCTCTGCCCAAGGCAGCGCGTTGATTGCGAACTGGTCAAGCTCGGCGCGCAGGGCGGGGATTGCGTCAGCCGAGGTGGCGCGCACCACCAGCTGCCCGATCGAAGGGTCGCTGTCTCCGGGCGTGTAGGTCAGAACATAGCGCGTCAGGCCGGCACCGATGGTCGTCGTCACAGTGTCCACGTCGTCGCGCGCGAGCAGCCAATCCTCGATAACCGCAAGATCGCGGGAGGTCGACTGGATAGAGCTGCCTTGCTCAGCCTTATATTCAAAGTAGAACAGCGGCGTGTTGGACGCAGGGAAGAACTGCTGTTTGACCTGACCAAAGATCATCACACAGGCCGCCGTGGTGCCGATCAGGCCGGCAAATACCAGCCAGCGGAACCGCAGCACCAGCCTGACAAGGTTGCCATAGCTGCGGAAAATCGGGCCGTTATACCCGCTGTCGTCATCCGCCAGCCCGCCGATCTTCAGCATATAGTGCCCCAGCAAAGGCGTCACAGTCACCGCAACGATCCACGACATCAACAACGAGATCGCGATCACCGCAAAAAGCGAGAACATGAATTCGCCCGTGGCGTCAGGCGACAGACCGATCCCGGCAAAAGCCATGATCCCGATGACCGTGGCACCCAGCAGGGGGATCTGCGTATTCTGCGCCGCTGTATCCGCGGCCGCAACCGAGGGCCGCCCCTTGCGCATTTCCTGTTGCATACCCTCGGCGATGACGATGGCGTTATCCACCAGCATCCCCATCGCGATGATCAAGGCCCCAAGGCTGATCCGTTCAACTTTGACGCCGAACAGATACATGAAGAAGAACGTGGCCAGCACGGTCAGCAAAAGCGATACGCCGACAACAACAGAGGCGCGGACCCCCATGAACAGCGCAAGCACCCCGATCACCACGCCCACGGACATGGCAAGAGACAAAAGGAAGCTGTTGTTGGCTTCGTCCACGACGCGGTGTTGTTCGTAGATCGGCGTGATCTCTACTCCGACGGGAAGGAAGGTCTGCAAGGTCTCAAGCTGCGCTTCGACGCGTTTGCCGACCTCGACGATATTTTCCGATTCCAGTCCCGAAACGCCAAGGGTGAAGACCTCTTGCCCGTCTTGACGCAAAAGGTGGTCGGGGGCGTCCACACGGCCCCGCGACACGGTTGCCACGTCCAGTAGGTTCAGCACCTCGCCCTGAAAGCCGAAGGTCAAGGCGCTGATTTCATTGACACTATCATCGCCCGAGGGACCGTCGATCCGCAGGTTGGTATCGCCAGTTTCGACAAAGCCGGTGGGGTTGATCGCTGTGGATTCACTGATCGCGCCGATGATCACGCTGGGATCAATGCCAAGCTGTGACATCTTTTGCGACGCTGGTTCGACAAAAATCGCCTCTTCCGGCAGCCCGTCGATATCGACGTTGGCAACACCGTCGACCGTCAGCAGGTCACGCCGGATAAAGGTCGCGATCTCCCAGATCTCGGAATCCGAAAAGCCGGGGGCGGAGACGGCATATAGGATACCGAAAACATCGCCAAAATCGTCGTTCACCTGTGACGGATAGGCCCCCGAGGGCAGTGAGCTTGCCGCGTCAGACACACGATCTCGCAGATCATCCCAGACCTGTGGCAGCTCGGTGCCGTCGTATTCATCCTGCATCTCGACTTCGATGACCGACAGCCCGTGGGTATTGCGCGAGGTGACGGTCTTGACCTCGTCCATCTGCTGGATTTCAGCCTCTAGCACCTCAGAGATTTCGGTCGCCACCTCTGCCGCGCTGGCACCGGGATAGGCGGTGGCGACGATGGCGGATTTCAAGGTAAAGCTCGGGTCTTCCAGCTTGCCGACCGACAGGTAGCCAAACACACCCCCAAACAGGGCGAAGAGGATGAAAATCCACGTATAAAGCGGATTTTCAATGGAGAAACGTGCGATTTTCATAGTTTACTCGATGCTCAACCCGTTGAAGGGGCGCACGGTGTCGCCCTCGCGCAGCAGCTGTGTGCCAGCGCCAACAACCAGGGTGCCCGGCTCAATCCCCGTGGCGATGATGTCTGTGCCGGTATTCGAGGACACGTCGACGTTGACCCAGCTGACCTGACCCTGTTCGCCGGTCTCGTCAGGGGTATAGACCATGACCCGCGCCTGATCGTCCGCCATAACCACGGCGGAAGGGGGCAGGGTCGTTGCAGTGTCGTCACCTGCCGCGATCCGCGCGGTCACGCTCATCGATGCGCCGGGGATCAGTTTCGGTGTGACCCGATCAGAGGGGAGCGCCAGTGTCACGCGGTAGCTCTGCCCGATGCTTTGCGTTTCGGCGTTGAACTCGCGCAATTCAAGCGGCACACCACCGGCAAATAGCGGCGACGTGCCGGTAAATTCGACGTCAGCCGCATTTGAATACATCTGGAACATCTGCTCGGGAACGTCGATCTCGACGCGTACTTCCGACATATCATGCAATCGCACGATGGCCTGTCCGGGGGCGACATTGGCATAATTCGGCGTCAGACGCGAGGCGACCAAGGCGCGAAACGGGGCGATCAGCGTCGCGTGGTCCAGCGCCTCGCGGGCCTCGCTCAACGCGATCCGCGCCAGATCGCGGGCGGTTTCCGTGTCTTGCGCCTGTGCCGTGGACACGGCATTGCTTTTGGCCAGCGTTTGCGAGCGTTCGAAATCCCGTTCGGCTTGGGTCAGCTGTACCTCGGCACGCTGCACCGCGCGTTCAAACGGCACCGGATCCAGCGCTGCGATCTGCACGCCTTCTTGCAGGAACTGCCCTTCTTGCGCGTCGAACATCACCATGCGGCCGCCGACCTCGAAAGACAGGTCCACTGTTTCCAGCGCTGCGATCTTGCCGAAAAAGACCCGCTGCACCTGCGACGCGGCACCGCCCGCCTCTATCAATTTGACCGACCTGATCGGCGCGGGCGTGCCCGAGGGGGTCAGGTCTTCTGCGTCTTGTGCAACGAGAGGCGTCGCAAGAGTGGCGCATAAAAGGACGGAAATCAGCTGCTTCATATCAAAGGCCTTTCGAGTACTGGGCGGTACTTACGCGCAGTGACGTACAGTTCAACCCCCCTTGGTACCGTTCAGCACTTTTATTTCACCCATACACGTCCTAGTTCTGCAATATGAATGAAAACGCATCAAAATCGCGAATACTGTCGACAGCGCGCGCCCTGTTCTTCGTCAAAGGCTTTGAAAAAGTCACGACGGACCTTTTGGCGCGCGAGGCTTCTGTGTCCAAGGCGACGATCTACCGCCATTTCGACAATATGTCGGAGATCCTGCAAAATGTGCTCGAGGCCGAGGCAGAGGTTTTTCGCGCCGAGGTGCTGGGAGATATCTCGGACCATCCCGATTTGCGCACCGCGCTGATGTCGTTCGGGCGGAAATTTCTGAGCTTTCTAGGGGAGCAGGATTCGGTCGAGTTTACCTGTCTGATCCACGAGGTCGCCCGCGACTACCCGCAGATCGGGCGCACCTTCTATACCGCCGCCTTCGAGGCGGTTTGCGCCGCCGTTTGCAGTCTGCTGGTGCAAGGGCAGGAAAACGGCGATCTGCGCGACGATTTCGACCCGCGTGATGTCGCCGAAGACCTTATTTCATTGCTCAAGGGCTTTGGCATGGTCCGTGCGCAACTGGGGCTGACGACGCGCCCGTACAAGGATATCGACCAGCATGTCACCCGTGCGGTCGATACCATTCTGGTCGCTTATCGGGCTTCAGACGGGGTCGGGTCGGCGTAATTCGCCACATGCATGATCGCGGCTTGCGTATTGTCGCCGCTGATGTTCAGCTTGGGGCCCAAGGGCAGCGCGCTCATCCCCAGCCGGTTCATCCAGCGTTGGAACACGGCAGGCACGATCCCGATCACATGGGTCGCCCCTTGTTCGGTCGCGGCACGCGCCATGCCCCGGATCAGCTTGGTCTGGATCGCCAGCCGCCGGTGCGCGGGCTCGTTTTTTGACAAAAACAGCCGCGTGGCTTCCCAAACATGGGGCATCACCGGCGCGTCTTCGTAAAGCACATATTCAGGGATATCCGGCAACATACCGCGCTGTGCGTCTTTCAGCATATAGGTATAACAGCCGCATTGCGCCGTGGTGGGCAGTAACCGCACGCCCGCCAGCACCCGGCCGTATTCGTGGATCACGACAGACCGGCTTTGGGGGGTGTCGTACTGGTCAAACTCCATCCCTTCGGTATGGGGCAGATCCCATTCCTTTTGATCGATAAAAACTGATTTGCGTGCTTTTAGAAAATCTGAATAGAGCTGGCCATACCTATACTGGTTGCCGATATGCACCACTGTCTCTTCCAGCCGTGTCGCGTATGACGGCACATCACTCTCAACGGGTCGTGTCTGAAGAGCGGCCTGAACCGAAGGCTCCAGCTGGATCGTCTCTGCGCGCTGGTGCGATTTTGCGTTCTGGATACCCATTGTTCTTTGCCCAAAGCTCCGCTCAAGTAACGAAAAAGTTAACAAAATGCATACAGCCACGGTTCTGCCATGATCGCAACAAATTTTCCACCAATAGTTGAGGTGTATCGTAGTGAAATATCAGCAGATTCGTTTGGCGCTCGATTCCGCGCCAGGCTGACGGAGGAAGCGCAACATGGAAGCAATTGACAATGTTAATTTGCCTCAGGCCCGCCCGGTTCTAAGCCGGCTGCGGGATTATGCGCTTGTGGGCAGCCGTGCGTTTGGCCAGCGGGCGATCATCTATACCGCAGCTATTGCTTTGGCAGGCTATTACTATGAACTGAGGGTCGCGCTGTTTTTCTTTTTCGCGATCGGCCTATGCGAAATCTATGACATCGTCGTGCTGCGCTACATCCTGCGCAACACCCGGTCCAAGACCCTGAAGATCCGCAAATCGCTGTTCCACATCTACATGACCACGGCGCTCAGTGCGACGACGATTGCGATGTTCTGCATCTCGATCGCGATCCAGCAGGGCGTGGGAAACAGCCACTTTCTGCCGCTTTTCCTGTTAATTTCCGCCTCTATCTTCGCGGCGATGAACAACCACCAGTTTTTGTATGTGCTGGGGTTTCGGCTGGCGATCTACATCGGGGCGATCCTCTACATCCCGATCCGCGATGTTGTCGTGGCGCGCCCGTCGCTGGACTCTGAAATCTGGCTGAACCTCTTTACCGCGCTGTTTGTTCTGGGCTTCGTATTCGAACTCGCCCGGACCTTCATCAAGGGGTATTCCGCGCTGATGAAGAACCGCCTGGCGCTTCAGACAGAGAACAAGAATGCCCTCGCCGCAAGCGAGGCCAAGACCCGTTTCCTGTCCACCGTCAGCCACGAATTGCGCACGCCGCTCACGTCGATCCGCGGTGCGCTTGACCTGATCAACGCAGGGTCAGCGGGAGAGGTGCCGGACAAAATGTCGCGGCTGCTCGATATCGCGACGCGCAACTCGAACCGTCTGGGGGATCTGGTCGGGGATTTGCTGCTTTTGCAATCTGCGGATGTGGGGAAATTCTCGCTTGATCTGGGTAACGTGGATCTGGCCGAGGTCGTGAACACGGCCGCCCATTCGTTCCAGCCCTATGCCAGCCGCTTTGGCGTCGCGGTAGAGATCAACGTCGCCGCAGACCAGCCCATCGTGCGCGGCGACAAGAAACGGCTCGATCAGGTGATCGTGAACCTGCTGTCCAATGCCGCCAAATTCTCGGAAGCGGGGGGCACGATCCGTGTGGGGCTCAAACGCGAGGACGAGAACCTCGTGATTTCGGTCGCGGATCAGGGCATCGGGATTCCCGAAGGCAGCGAAAGCGTCATCTTCGAGGAATTTGGCCAGATCGATTCAAGCGATCAGCGCAAGTTCCAGGGTACGGGTCTTGGCCTGTCTATCTCGAAACGTATCGTGGATGCCCACGGCGGCAGCATCGCCTATAAAAGCAAGCTCGGCGTGGGCACCACCTTCTGTGTTGTGCTCAAGGCAGCGGATGCGGCCAAGGCGGTTAAGCCCGAAAGCTATTCGACCGCCGCCTGATCTACCGGCACGGCCCGCAACATCAGCGGGCCATCGGGCCGCATGGTAAAGGTCAGGTTCGGGGGCGCGACAGGGTGGTCCGTCAGTTCAAAAGACGCCCGCCGCAGAGCCGAGGCAAGCAGCACCATAATCTCTGTCTCGGCATATTGCGCCCCGATGCAGATGCGCGGCCCGTCCCCAAAAGGAATATACTGTCCGCGCGGGTACTTACGGTCCAGAAACCGGTCGTGCTGATAAAGTGCGGCGTTGTCCCACAGCAGCTCGTTCCGGTGCAGCGCATAGACCGGGAACATGATCACGTCGCCCTTTTTGAACGTCACATCCTTGATCGTCACCTCATCCGTCGCATCACGGGCGAACAGGGCGCCTGCGGGGTACATCCGCAGGGTTTCACGCACATGCGCGTGCAGCTTGGGCATCTTGGGCAAATCGTGAAAGCCGATGGGCCCGTCACCGCAGGCCTCCATCACCTCGGCGCGCAGATCGGTCTGTACCTCGGGGTGCATCGCCAGCAGATACAGCCCCCAAGCGATTGTATTGGCCGAGGTTTCATAGCCCGCCGCGACAAAGGTCAGCAGGTTATCGACCGTCGTTTCTACATCTTCCTTATCCGTCTCAAGCGCCTCGATCAGCAGGTCAAGAAAATCGACCGCCTCTGCATGGCGCTGCGCGCGGCGGTTGGCGATCACGTCATGGGTCAACTGCCGCAGATCACGGATCGCTTTCTTGCTGCGCAGCCATTTCAGACGGGGCACCCACTTCGGCAGCCCCATCAGATCGAACAGCGACATATAGCTGATATAGTCGGTGAACCGTCGCATCCCCTGACGGACATCCTGCTTGGACACGGCCTCGTTCCCCGAGAACATCACCCGCGAGATATTGGTGAGCGTCGCCTCTTGCGCCGCATCCGATACATCGACTTCGCCCGCCGTGCGCGCAAAGAAATCCGCCAGCTCGTCGCCGGTCTGGGCAAAATGTCGGGTCAGCACGGGCAGGTTGCGCGCGGCAAAAAGCGGGGCATAGCGATGCCGTTGCGCGCGCCATTTCTCGCCTTCCGACAGGATCATGCCGTTGCCGACCACGGGGCCGATGACGTTATGTGTAAACTCCGCCTTGGGAAAGCGACGCCCGACACCGGCCAGCAGTTCGGTCACCATATCGGGGTCACAGACATAGTGGATCTTGGCCGGCCCTTTCAGATAGCTTTGCGTGCGCGTCGCATCGGGGATCACCGAAAAAATATTCTTCCCCGCTTTTTTGGCAAAGTCGATCAGCCCGACATCGGCCTTGGCCAGATCCGCCTCCACAGGGATCGGGTGCGCCGGTGTCGCCCCATCGGGCGCAGGCATATTCTGTGTATTCATTGTCGTCTCCTTGCCGGCCCACGGGTGGCGTTTATCACACCGGTGTTTCTAGCAGGGAAACAATGATTAATTCTATCTAAAGTTACGCGCCAACGCGAAACGTCAGGTCGCAGAGGTCCTGATGCTGTGGCTGCGTAAATGTGCGGCAGCGTCGGCGCGGGTCATTTTGCCTTGGGCCAGTTCCACCATCATATCGGCGTGTTCCTGATCCACAGCGGCCTGCAGCTCGTATCCGTTCTGGTCCAGAAAATCGCTGGCGACAAAGAAAGCTGTGCGCTTGTTTCCATCGACAAAAGCGTGGTTGCGGGCGATGGCTTCGGCATAGCAGGCGGCCAGTTCAAAAAGCGATTTTTCGCCAAAGGCATATAAGTTCATCGGGCGGGCCAGTGCGGATTCCAGTAGGTCACCATCGCGCAACCCGCGCGCGCCGCCCGCCAGCTCCAGAACGCAATCATGCATGTATTCAACAAGTTCGCGGGTGACCCAGCGGGGCTCCGTCATCGTTTGGCGAGTTCCAGTATCGTGCTGCGATGCCGTTCAAGCCCGCGCGCCACGCGGTCTTTATCCTGCGCGGTCACACCTTCGGTCAGGGCGGTCAGGCGACGGTATTCATCCGCTGACAACAGCACCAGACGGTCACGTTGATGGCTGGTGATGATGACAGGCTCGCTCATCGCCGCATCGCTGAATGCGCCGATGTTGTTCTTGAATTCGGTGGCGGTGACACGTGTCATGGGGCTCTCCTGTAGCGTCACCGCACAATATAGGCAAAATGGACATTTTGTCCATATGGGCCGTGGTCACAGCTTTGGCTAAATCGCTAAGGCAAGACCAGCTCTTCCCCGTTCTGCCAGCTTTGCGCCAGCGCCTTTGCCTCACCCTTTTGCTGGGGTGCCAACTGTTGGCCCATTTGCATCAATCGTTCTTCGGGCGCATCCAGCGCGCCGTCGCGGTCATAGGCCATCGCGGTATCCTGCAACGCCCATGCGGTCACGGGGTCCGGTGTGACACTGATCCCTTCGGCATAGAAATGCGCGAGCTTGGCAAGGGATCGGGGCTCTCCGCGTTCGGCGGCGGCACGGTACCAGCGCGCGGCCTCTGCCGGATCGGCGGGGCGGCCCTGACCGTTTTCATACAGCAAACCTACGTTCAGATAGGCAACGGGTTCGCCGTATTCCGCAGCTTGCTGATACCAGACCATCGCCTCGTCAAAGTCCTGCTGCACACCGCGTCCAAGCGCATAGTGCTTACCCATGTTGACCTGCGCAGCGGGGACGCCATTGCGCGCTGCCTCATAGTACCAGCCGACGGCTTTCTCGTCATCCTGCGAGGTGCCAAGCCCCTCGGCATAGAGGTTGCCCAGATTAATCTGCGCGGGGGCATAGCCTTGTTCTGCCGCGAGCCGATACCATTCAAGCGCTTGGCCGTGGTCCTGCTTTACCCCGACGCCGTGGTTGGCCATCCACCCCAGCGAATATTGCGCGTCAGCCAGACCCTGTTCCGCCGAGGCACGCAAAAGCTGCTGTGCTTCTTCGGGGGCCGCCTCGCCGCCGCGACCTTCCAGCAACAGGATGCCCAAGCGGTATTGGCCCATAGCATTGCCTTGCTCTGCCGCTTTACGATACCAGGCGCGGGCCTCTGCATCGCTTTGCGCTGTGCCTTCGCCCAGTTCATGCATGTTGCCCAGACTGAACTGCGCCTTGTCAAACCCTTGGGCCGCAGCGCGGGTGAAATAGTCGAACGCGGTTTTCGCGTCGGGGTCGACGCCTTGCCCAAAGCGGTAGGACACGCCCAGAGAGTTCAACCCGCAGGGGTTGTTCTGCTCGGCAGACTTCTTGGCCCATGCGACGGAATCATCAAAGCTTTGCGGCACACCATCACCGCCGCGGTAGTACAGGCGGCCGACCTGACATTGCGCCTCGGCGTCGCCCTGTTCGGCCAGCGGCAGCAGCAGCTCCAGCGCGTGGGTATAATCGCCTTGCTCGAACGCGGCCATGCCGTCCTGCACGGTCTGGGCCTGCGCGGCCACGGGCATCACCGCGGCGAGAATAGTACGGCCAAACCAGCTTCGTTTTGTTTTATCTGCCATCGAAAGGGTCCTTCTAGTCGGGTGGGCAGCCTGCTGCCTTTTCGCGTTTTCGTAACGCGTGTCCCCTATCGATGCACGCCGGCACCCCGCCAAATCTCGGCGGAAAATTGCGTGTTTCTGCTGTGGCTTAGGCCGTGGTGCCCCGACCGGCAAAGACCCGCGCGCGGGCGCGGGGGTGATTGGCAAAAAGGATACCCATGGGTAACTTTAGGCAGGTGCCGCAGAGGCCCGACGTGACGCGCGCTGCGAGACGAAGGCGCAGACCAGAAGCTGCGAGATGTGGTAGATCATCAGCGGCAAAACGATGGCCCCGACCAGATCGGGCGCAAAAAGCGCCGTGGCAATGGGCAACCCGCTGGCAAGGCTTTTGGTGGACCCGCAGTAGAACAGCACCGCGCGATCCGCGTCGGGCATCCCCGTCGCCTTGCCAAGGGCGATCATCGACCACATGCCCACGGCCAGAAACAGCCAGACCACAGCAAAGAGCAGCATCAGCGTGGTGACGGGAATAGCGGACCAAAGGCCCGAGACTGTGCCCGCGCTGAAGGCAGAGTAGATGATCAGCATGATCGACCCGCGGTCCACGATCATGGTCAGCAGCTTGTGGCGTTGCACAAACCCGCCCACCAGCGGACGCATTACCTGCCCGACGATGAAAGGCAGCAAGATCTGCACGCCGATTTTGCCGATGGCATCCAGACTGACGCCGCCGTCGCCCTGATGCAGCAGCAAGGTCACCAGCACCGGCGTCAGAATGACCCCGACGAGGTTAGAGACGGAGGCCGCGCAGATCGCTGCGGGCACATTGCCGCCCGCAATCGAGGTGAAGGCGATAGAGGATTGCACGGTCGAGGGCAGCACCGACAAAAACAGCAGCCCCATGGTCACCGTCGCCCCGAGGATCGGGCTGCACAGCGTCGCCAGCAGCAGGCCAATCAGCGGAAACAGCACATATGTCGCGCCAAAGGTCATCCCTTGCAGGCGCCAATTTGTGATGCCAGCCTTGACCGCGCTCGGGTCCAGCTTGGCCCCATAGAGAAAGAACAGCAACGAGACGGCCCAGAAGGTCACCCCGCGCAGGCCTTCGGCGGCGACACCTGTGGCAGGCAGCACAATGCCCGCGATCACGGTGGCCAGCAGCAAGATCATATAGGCGTCGATGCCGATGCGTTTGATATAGTTCATGGGAATGCCTGCGTTGTCGAAAGATCGATATAGGGGCGCTGCCGGCCCGTAAAGGGCGAGCGGGGGGCGTGACCCTCCGCTTGCCCATGTGGCGCGGGATCAGAAGCCTGCGGCTTGCCCGTCTTTGCGCGGATCAGAGCCCGCGGCATAACCGCCTGCCGCGTTGCGTTGCACCAGCTGCGCGCCGCCGAAACCAAAGGCGTTGTCCGGTGCCTCGATCTGGATCGCATGGCCAAGCGCCTTGAGCCCGTCCAGCAGATCGGCAGGCATCGACGGTTCGCAAGCGACGGCCAACCCCTCGATCGCGCGCCAGCGGGGGGCATCGGCGGCGGTCTGAGGGTCTTGGTCCCACAGCTGCGTGCGCAGCAAGAGCTGCATGTGGCCCTGTGCCTGAATAGGCCCGCCCATCATGCCGAAGGCCATCAGGGGCGCGCCGTTTTTCATAGCGAAGCCCGGAATGATCGTGTGAAAGGGGCGTTTGGCCGGCGCGACCTGATTGGGGTGGCCGTCCTGTGTCGTGAAGCCAAAGCCGCGGTTCTGCATCGACACACCCGTGCCCGGCACAACCACACCAGAGCCGAAGCCCGCGTAGTTCGACTGGATAAAGCTGACCATCATGCCCGAGGCATCACCGACGTTGAGCAGCACGGTGCCGCCCTGTTTCGGGGCCCCCGCGCCAAAGTCCTGCGCCTTGTTGGCATCAATCAAGGCGGCACGGGATTTAAGGTAATCGGGGTCAAGCAGGGCCGCTTCGTCCACGTCGGTCATGTGATCGCGATCGGCGACATAGGCGTGCAGATCTGCATAGGCGAGCTTGATCGCCTCGATCTGCAAATGCACGGCGGCCAGATCGTCTGGGCCGTGGTCGCGGATGTCGGTGTGCTGCAACATGCCAAGCGCCATCAGCGCGGCGATGCCCTGACCGTTTGGCGGGATCTCGTGCAATTCTACGTCGTCAAAGCTTTGGCTGATGGTGCCGCACCAGTCGTTGTGATGCGCTGCCAGATCGTCGGCTGTCATCGCGCCGCCATTGGCCTTGGCGAAGGCCGCGATCTCTTGCGCGATCTCGCCCTCGTAGAAAGCGCGGCCCTTGGTCTCGGCAATAGCGCGCAGGGTGCGCGCGGCACCGGGGTTGCGGAAGCGTTCGCCGGGTTTGGGCGCGCGTCCCTCGGGCATGAAAGTCTCGGCAAAGCCGGGCTGGTCCTTGAGCACCGCGGCCCCTTTGGCCCATGCTGTGCCCACGACCGGCGACACGATAAAGCCGTCTTCGGCATAGCGGATCGCGGGGGCCAGCACGGTCGACAGGCCGAGGCTGCCGAATTTTTCAGACAGTTCGACCCAGGCGCTGACGGCACCGGGGACGGTCACGGCGTCCCAGCCATGTTCAGGGATGCCGTCCTTGAAATACTCGGGCGTCCAGGCGGCGGGTGCGCGGCCCGAGGCGTTCAGCCCGTGCAGTTGCTTGCCGTCCCACAGGATGCAGAAGGCGTCAGAGCCAAGGCCGCAGCCCGTGGGCTCGACGATTGTTAGCACCGCCGCCGTGGCGATGGCCGCATCCACAGCGTTGCCGCCTTGTTGCAGGATGGACAGACCGGCTTGGGTCGCCAGCGGTTGCGAGGTGGCGACGACATTCTCGGCCAGAATGGGCGAGCGGCGCGAAGGGTAGACGGGATCATGACGTAGGCGCATGGGATGGCCTTTCTGTAGATGTACGGTTTTTGAGGTGACTGCGGATGGCCCAGACAATGGACACGAAAGCCGCAATCAGGAAAATCAGGCTGATGGGGCGGGTGAAGAACAGCGTCGGGTCTTCGTCCGTCATCAGCGCGCGCCGCAGGTTGGTTTCTGCGATTGGGCCCAGAATGACCCCCAGCACCAAAGGTGCCAGCGCATAGCCAAGGGCGCGCAGCGTGTAGCCGGTGATGCCGATAAAGATCAGCAGATAAAGGTCGGTCACGCGGTTGTTCAGCGCAAAGGTGCCCACGACGCAGCAGGTCATCACCACCGGCACGATCAGCCATTTGGGCACTTCGGTCACCCGCAGGAACAGGCGCATGGAACAGATCGACACGATCAGCATCATGAAGGACGCGACCACCATCGCGATGAACATGCCATAGACAAGGTCACCGTGATCCATGATCAGCCGTGGCCCGACCGAGATACCATGCACCATCAGCGACGCCATGAGGATCGCATCGACAGCCGATCCGGGGATGCCCAGACCGATAAGCGGGATCAGCCCGCCGCCCGCGGTGGCGGAGTTGCCCGCCTCGGAGGCGACGATGCCGTCGGGTTCACCGGTGCCGAATTTGTCACTATTCTTGGACCCGCGCTTGGCCTGGTCATAGGCGACGAGGTTGGCGATGGACCCGCCCGCACCGGGCAGCGCGCCGATCAGCACCCCCACGATGGACGACCGCAGCAGGTTGACGGGACGCATCAACACTTCTTTCATCACGGTCCATGTCTGGAAATCGATGGCCCCTGTGACCAGCGCATTGCCCGACCGCACGCTGTCGGCATTCTCTACCTCTGACACAAGCTGGGAAATGGCGAAGATCCCGATCAGCACGACCAGAAACGGCAGGCCGGCCTGTAGCATCTCTATGCCGAAATCAAAGCGCGGACGGCCCATGATCGGGTCCGTCCCCACGGTAGAGATTGCAAGCCCGATCAGCCCCGCCAGAATGCCGCGCATGGCTGAGGTGCCGACAAGGCTGGCGACGATTGTCAGGGCAAAGACGATGAGCGAGAAATACTCCCACGGGCCAAGGCGCACGGCAAAAAGCGCCAGCGGCGGTGCGGCGAAGATCAGCACGATGGTCGAGATCACGGTGCCAAAGAAGGACGCCCAGACCCCGATGGACAGCGCGCGCCCCGGTTCGCCGTTGCGCGCCATGGGGAAGGCGTCAAAGGTCGTGGCGACCGACGATGGCGTGCCGGGAATGCCCAGCAATGCCGCCGAGATCAGCCCGCCGGTATAACCGCCCACATAGACCGAGAGCATCACGGCGATGCCTTGCAAAGGCTCCATCGTGAAGGTCAGCGGCAGGGTCAGCACAATCGCCATCGTGACGGTGAAACCGGGGATCGCCGCCGCAACGATGCCCGCGACGGACCCCGCCAGCATATAGGCGAGCGTCGCCAGCGTGAAAATCTGCGCGGCCCCTGTCATGAAATCAGTCATTCAAAGCACTCCGCGCGGCAGGAAGACGGTGAACACTTCGGCAAAAAGCCAGTTCAGCCCGAAGGAGAAAACCACAGCCACCACAGCAGCGAGGGCGATTGACTTGGGCGTGCGTGGCATGAGGATCACCTGAAGCACGAACAGGAAGATCAGGCTGGCGATGGAAAACCCCAGCACCGGAATGACCAGCAGATAGGCGGTGAGCGCGCCAAGGCAGACAAACACCAGATAGCAGCGTTTCGCCCATGCTACGGCCTGTGCTGCGAAATCACCGTAAGCGAGGCGGGGGATCTGGCGCAGCGCGTCGATGATCGCGATGGCTGATACGATCGCCATCGCGCCAAAGATGATCTTGGGGAACGCCCCCGCGCCGAGCTTTTCAAAACGCGAGGTCGCAATGCCGCTGGCCGAGATGAACAATGCGATCGAGGCCAGCAGGAGGAAGACATAGCTCAGAAGGCGGGCAACCAAGCCCGCCTCCTGCGCCTTCATGGGGTCGTGCCCGTTCATGGGGCCAGAACCGACGACAGCGATTTCACTGTCTCGTCCAGTTTGCTTAGATAGGCGCGGTAGTCTTCCTGACCGCGGAACCCGACATCGGCACCCGCGTTGTTGGTCTGCTCGATATAGGTGGGGTCTTGGGCCATCTCTTGCAGCGCGGCTTCAAGCGTGTCGCGGACCTCTTGCGGGGCCCCTTTGGGCATCACGATGCCGCGGGTCACGTTCAGCTCAAGATCCTGACCCAGCTCTTTGAAGGTCGGCACATCGGGGGCGGCGTCCACCCGGTCGGTCGCGCCGACGGCAAGGAAGGTCAGATCGCCGTTGTCGACGAATTGTTTGGAGGAGCTGATGTCGCCAATCGCCACATCAAGGTTGCCGCCGACCAGCGCGCGCACGCGTTCGCCCGTGCCCTCATAGCCGACGTATTTGAATTCAAGCCCGAAGGCCTGTTCGATCATCGCGGCGTGCAGATGCGGGACGCCGGCCAATGTGACGCCCATGGAGATCTCGCCGGGATGTGCCTTGGCGTAGGTCACGAATTCTTCGAAATTGCTGTAGTTGTCGGATTTGCCCGCCACCAGATACTGGGGCGAGGCTGTCATCAGTGCGATCGGGTCAAAGTCATCCCATGCCAGATCGGTGATGCCGGTTTCGGTGGCGACCAGCAGACCTTCGTGAACCTGGCTGATGGTATAGCCATCCGCAGCGCGGCGCGAGGCCTCGCGCAGGCCCACGGTGCCGCCGACGCCGGGCATGTTGATCACGGGCATTTCAGCGCCAAGGAAGGGCTGCACGTTGTTGGCCACAAGACGCATCAGCGTGTCAGAGCCGCCACCGGGCGACCAGGGCACGATGAACTCTACCGCGCGCTCGGGGTAGGTGTCGGCTGTGGCGGGGGCTGCAATCAGGCTGGCAGCGGTGAAAAGGGCGGCAAGGCCCGAACGAAACGTCATAGGAGGACTCCCTGTGAGAGAAGCAGCGGTTTATCCGCCACGGGTTTGGTGTCAGTTTCGTGAATAACACAAGAATAACCATATCAAAGCGCGTAATTCTTGCCATTACATTTAGTATATCTTATCTTGAGGTATGGATACACGTCAGCTTGAGACTTTATTGGCCATTAGCCAGCACGGCGGCTTTGCCGCGGCGGCGCAGGCCGTGAACCTGACCGCCTCTGCCGTCAGCCAGCAGATCGCGGCGCTAGAGGCAGAGATCGGCACGCAGTTGTTCGACCGCACTCGCCGTCCGCCCGCCTTGACCACAAAGGGCGCAGAGATGGTCCGCTCGGCCCAGTCGATCCTGCAGATCGTGTCGGACACGAAAGCCTCCGTCGCGGGGGAGCAGATGCGCGGCACCGTGGCGCTCGGGTCGTTGCGGACCGGGGCGAATTCACTGATGCCGCAGGCGCTTGCGACGCTGCGCGCCAGCTTTCCCTACCTGAACTTTCGGCTGCGCGTCGGTGTGTCCGAGGAGCTGATGAGCGAGGTCGTCTCGGGCCAGCTGGATGCCGCGGTTGTGGCGGATCACGTGGCGGTGCCCAGCAGTCTGCGCTGGACCCCTGTGCTGACCGAACCGTTGATCGTTCTCACACCGCCCGGCACGGGGACGATCACGCTGGATGATCTGATCCGCGACGTGCCCTATATCCGCTATCGCACGCAGGTGCCGCTGGCGCGCCAGATCGATACCGAAATCGCCCGCCTTGGTGCCGCGCCGCGCCAGATCGTGTCGGTGAATACGATGCCTGCCGTGGTGGGCTGTGTGCGCGCGGGTCTGGGCTTTGCCATTATCCCGCAGATCGCGCTGCACGACGCCGAGACCGCCTCGCTTGACTGGTTCCCTTTCGGGGCGCCGCCGATCCATCGCCGTCTGGGGCTGGTGCAGCGGGTCACCTCGCGCCGCGCCGAGGTGCTGGCGGCTTTGGTCACCGCGCTGATCCAGCAGGGGCTCACGGCAGAAGTCTATGATTAGGCCCGCGCGCGCCAGCCCTTACGCCAGATCGCAAGGCCGATCACCGTGCCATAGACCACCATCGCGCCGCCGATGGCGATGAAGATGCCGCGCAGGCCCAAACCGCCGGTTTGCATCAGGATCAACGCGCCGATCAGCGCCACTGCCATCCGGCTGAGGCTGCTGATCACCGGCCAAACCATATGCCCCGCCCCCTGCGACGCGAAATACAGCGCGAGCCCGAGGGCGAAGAAGGCGTAGAACGGTGCCACGAGGCGGAAATAGCTGCGCCCTGCGTCCAGCGCGCCCGTGTTGGACGGGTCAAGGAACATGCCAAGCCAAAGGTCGGGAAACACGGCGAGCAGCAGCCCGATACCGCCGACGATCACCGCCGCCGCGCAAGAACCGGTCCAGGCCACGCGCAGGGCGCGGTCCACCTGACCGGCGCCCATATTCGCCCCGACCATTGCCGTCATCGCGGCACCAATGCCAAAGATCACGGGGATCATCAGAAATTCGAGCCGCGCGCCAAGCCCGTAACCGGCCAGCGCCTCTTCGCCGAACCGGCCCACGAGCCCTGTCATCATGATGATGGTGATCGTGGTCAGCAGGGTATTCACCGCCGCCAGCGCCCCGACGCTGAGGATATCGCGGAACATGCTGATATCGATCCGGCCCAAGGCACCGCCAAAGCTAAGCCCCGTGCGCCCCGACAGGATATGCGCCATCGCCAGCACAGCCCCGATCGCAAAGGCGAGCACGACGCCGATGGGCAGCCCCGCCATGCCAAGCGCGGGCAGGGGGCCCCACCCCAGGGCGAAGCCGCCCGACAAGGGGATCGAGATGACGGACACCAGCAGCAAGAGCACGGCAGGGGTCTGCATGTCGCCCGTTCCACGAATAATGCTGAGCGACGCATTGCACAGCCAGATCGCCATACAGCCGGGAAAGAAGACCAGCGCATAGGTCGCGGCGGCAGAGATGGCATCGGCACCGCCCCCCAGCAGGGTGAAAAACGCCACGCCAAACAGCCCGACCAGAAGGGCCATGATCACGGCAAAGGCACCCGCGATCATCCACGCGACTACTGCCAATGTGGCCGCCCGCGCGCTGTCTTGCGCGCCAAGTGCGCGCGCCACCGCGGCGGAGATCGCCCCACCGATGGCCCCCGCCGACAGCATTTGCGTCAACATGACCAGCGGGAACACCAGCGCCAGACCGGCCAGCGCTGTCACCCCAAGAAGGCTGGCGAAATACGCCTCGGATATGCTTTGCACGGTTTGCACGAACATCGCCAAGACATTGGGCGCGGCAAGCTTGGCCAGCGTCGGCGCGATTGGGGCCTCAAGCAGGGCGCGGGTCCGGGTGGCGCGGGCCTGGGTCGCGGCGGCGGAAAGGGCGGGGGCGGCGTTCGGGGTGACGCGGGCCATCAGCCGGCCTTGCCGAGCTGCGATGTGGCGACCTGATGTGGCATGGTTTCCCCCGTTCGAATGCTTGGAGTGGCGAGTTTTCGCCTCTCGGTTCCTTTTTGGAATGCACTACGGGTAAGTTCTCTTTCAGAACCTGTCAATGCCTGCTAGGATCAAGGGATGAAATGGAACGAACTACAGAATGAATCCTGCCCCGTGGCGCGGGGGCTGTCCGTGGTGGGCGACCGCTGGACCATGCTGGTCTTGCGCGATTGCTTTCTGGGCATTCGCCGGTTCGAGCAGATGCAGGACCGGCTGGGGATCACGCGACATGTGCTGGCGGACCGGTTGCGCAAGCTGGAGGGGGCCGGTGTGCTGCGCCGCGAGGCCTATCGGGAGCGCCCCTTGCGCCACGAATACCGGCTGACCGAACGGGGCAAGGCGCTGTATCCGATGCTGGTGTCGCTGATCGACTGGGCCAACGCCCATGTCCCGATTGAAGGCAGCCCGTCGGTCACGTTGGTCTCGCGCAGTGCGGGCACGCCGATCGCGCCCATGCTGGTCGACCGTGTCACCGGAGAGGAGATTACCCACCGCAGTGTCAGCGCTATCTCGAACGCCGGTGCCAAAAAGCATAGCGGCTTTCCGCCGCCCACCGGGTAAAAAACTTCGAAACCTTCCAGCGCAGGACCGATTGACAGGAAGGGGCGGGTGCATCAACTGTCTTCCATGGCTTTTAAGCGCACCATATCTTTCTGGCTGAACGCAGTGGCATGTCTTGCCTTTGCTGCGGCGCTGGTGCTGTTTCCGCCGTCCGCGTCCCACGCGGCGTCGGGGATGCATGACGGGCATTATGCCAACGCCATGGATGATGTGGCCGATATAACCGCGCAAGACGCCCTGCATGATCATAGCACTATGGATCGTGCCGCTGTCGACAATCACAGTGACAAAGCCCCTTCGAACACACCTGACGACAGTGCAGGCAATTGCTGCAACGGGATGTGCCTGTCCATCGTGTTGATGGACCACGCGCATCCGCAAGACGATGCCGTCACTGCGGGCACCTACAAGATCGGCCATGCGCAGGCGCGCTCGCTTGAGGCGCAAGGCTTTCTGCGTCCTCCTCAATCCTGATCTGATTTAGACCCGCTTTGGGGTCTTTGCGTCGCGCCAGCGTTCCTGCGCGCGATCCCTAGAAGATCAATCAGGTACATCACATGAAAATCCATTTCGTTTTGGGGGCTTGCACCCTGACCCTTGGCGCCTGCACGCAGGATGTCAGACCCTTGCCCTATACGCCGACACCGCTGCCTGCCGTGGCCACGCAAGAAGCCACGCTCAGCACGACCGTCGTCTCCCCCATCAGCCACCCGAACCCGCTGGCCGGCTATACGTATCGTGGGCCCACAGGTCCGCGTGACTGGCGCACCGTGAACCAAGAACAATCGGAGGGTAACTGATGTACGTCCGTAAACTGCCGCTGATCATCGGCTTTCCCCTTGTGCTCGGGGCCTGCGCCACGGCGATCCCGAGCGCTTATACCGACCCCAAAGCCGGCTTTTCCAATGTCGCCAGCCAGATCACGCCCGCGCTTGGTAAACGTACCGTCTTTGCCGAGACCCAAGCCGAAAACGAAGCGGTGAAACGCGAAGTGCGCGCGATGGTGCAGGGCAAGACAATCTCGGCCGATACGGCGGTTCAGGTTGCCTTGCTCAACAACAAGGGGCTTCAGGCGTCCTATGCGAATGTCGGATTGTCCGCCGCCGAAGCATGGCAGCAATCGACGCCGGAAAACCCGATCGTGTCCATTGGCGTGCTCGGGATCGGGGCGCCCGAGCTGGGGGCCTACCGTGCGATCGAAGGGTTAATCCGCGCCAATCTTCTGGATGCCACCACGCGTAAACAACGCCGTGCAATCGCTGACGCGAGCTTTCGTCAAGCGCAGCTGACGGCGGTGAACGATACGCTGACATTGGCCAACCAGACCCGTCAGGCCTGGGTCAATGCCGTTTCCGCATTTGAGGTGGTGGGGTATTTGAAACGCGCCAAGGCGACCTCGGACGCCGGATCGGAGCTGGCCCGCAAGCTGGGGGAAACCGGCGCGCTCAATAAAGCTGCCCAAGCCCGCGAGCAGGCGTTCAACGCGGAGCTGGCCGGACAGCTTGCCAAGGCACGGCTGGATGCGACCACAGCGAAGGAAGAGCTGACGCGCCTCATGGGGCTTTGGGGGGCTGACGTGAACTATTACGTGCCTGATGCCTTGCCGGGGCTGCCGCGGTCCGTGGGCGGCGTCGCCAATGTCGAAGCCAAGGCGCTGCGCAACCGTGTCGATCTGCGTGTCGCAAAGCTGGGTCTTGAAGCGCAGGCAAAAGCCTTTGGCCTGACGGATCAGACCCGCATCGTCAGCGACCTTGAGATCGTCGCAGGGGCCGAGCTTGAGCGTGAAGCCGAGGGGGGCGATATCGAGAAAGAGATCACGCCTCAGGTAGAGCTGGAGTTCGCGATCCCGATCTATGACAGCGGCAAGGCGCGGATGCGCAAGGCAGAGCTGTCGTATCTGCAGGCGGCGAATGTGCTGGCGGAACGGGCGGTCAATGTACGCTCCGAAGCGCGGGGGGCCGAACGGGCCTACCATGCCTCTTACAAGATCGCGCGCCACTACCGCGATGTTCTGGTTCCGCTGCGCAAGACCGTCGAGAACGAAGCCCTGCTGTCTTACAACGGCATGATCACCAATACCTTCGAACTGCTGACCGATGTGCGTGAAAAGCTCGGTGCCGAGCTGGAAGCCGCTGATGCGAAGCGGGCGTTCTTTATGGCGCAGGCGGATCTGACCGCGGCCATCTACGGCGGCGGTGCAGGCAGCGGCGGCGGGGGCTCCGAAGGCGCCACGTTGGCCGCTGGTGGCGGCGCAGGACACTGAAAGGAAACGATATGATGAACAGACGTCAACTACTCGGTGCCGGTGCGGCCGGGGCGACACTTGTGTCCTCTCAGGCGTGGGGCAAAACTCTGAACATGGGGCTGCCGGAGGCGGCGCATATGGACAGCGCTGCGACTGCGGTTACGGCGCGCCCCTCGACGGGGGTGGATTACACGCCCGTGGTCACGCTGAACGGCTGGACGCTGCCCTACCGCATGAACAACGGCGTCAAGGAATTCCACCTTGTCGCGGAACCCGTAGAACGCGAACTGGCCGATGGCATGATCGCGCATCTGTGGGGGTATAACGGCCAGTCCACCGGCCCCACGATCGAAGCGGTCGAAGGCGACCGTGTGCGGATTTATGTCACCAACAAGCTGCCAGAAAACACATCCGTCCACTGGCACGGGCTGATCCTGCCTTCGGGTATGGATGGCGTGGTCGGGCTGAGCCATCCGGGGATCAAACCGGGCAAGACCTTTGTCTACGAGTTCGACCTGACCAAATCCGGCACCTTCATGTACCACCCCCATGCGGATGAGATGGTCCAGATGGCGATGGGGATGATGGGGATGTTTGTCGTCCACCCCAAAGACCCGACGTTCATGCCGGTGGACCGTGACTTCCTGATCATGCTCAACGCGTTCGACATTGACCCCGGTACCTATGTACCGCGTGTCATGACGATGAACGACTTTAACCTATGGACATGGAACAGCCGGATTTTCCCCGATATTGATCCGCTGGTCGTGAACAAGGGCGACAGGGTACGGGTGCGCGTCGGCAACCTGACGATGACAAACCACCCGATCCACATGCACGGCTATGATTTCAAGGTCACCTGCACCGACGGCGGCTGGGTGCCGGAAAGCGCGCAATGGCCCGAGGTCAGCATCGACATTCCTGTCGGCGCGATGCGCGCCTATGAGTTCACGGCGGACCACTTGGGCGATTGGGCGATCCACTGCCACAAGTCGCACCATACGATGAATGCCATGGGCCACGACGTGCCGACCTTTATCGGTGTCGATAAATCCCAGCTTACCCCCAAGATGCGCAGCTTCAAGCCGGGCTACATGCCGATGGGCACGGCGGGCATGGGGGACATGGGCAAGATGTCGATGGAACTGCCCGAGAACACGATCCCCATGATGAACGGCTGGGGCAAACACGGGCCGATCGAAATGGGCGGCATGTTCTCTGTCGTGAAGGTGCGCGACGGCATTGCGCCGGACGATTATTCCGACCCCGGATGGTACGATAACCCCCCCGGCGAGGAAGCCTATGAGTGGACCGGAGAACTACCGGAATTCGCCACGAACAACAGCCCCAAAACGATCCTGACCCCGAAACCAACGCAAAAGGGATGATCCCTTTTGCATCCACATAAAACTTTGAAAACCATATAGGAAAACACAATGAAAAACCTTCTGATGACCACCGCCTTCGCCATTGCTTTGACCGGCCCTGCCTTTGCGGCGGGTTCCCACTCTGGCGGGCATGATGACGACCACGCCGACAAGCATGCCAAAATGATGGCAGTGGGCAAACCCGGTACGGCGGCTGACGTCACCCGCACCATCGCCGTCACCATGCGCGAGACCGACGACGGCGATATGATCTTTGAACCCGACAGTTTCGCGTTCGAGCAGGGGGAAACCATCCGCTTTGAGGTCACCAACAAGGGCGAGCTTGAGCATGAGTTCGTGATCGATAATGCCGAAGGCAACGCCAAGCACAAGGAAATGATGGCGAAGATGGATATGGAACATGATGACCCCAATTCGGTCCGTCTTGAGGGCGGCCAATCGGGCGAGGTGATCTGGACCTTTGCCAATGCCGGCACGTTTGAATTCGCCTGCCTGATCCCCGGTCACTATGAATCCGGCATGTACGGCCCCATCGAAGTCAGCGCCAAAGCCGAAGCAGAAGCAAAAGCGGCAGAGGTCGTCTATACCAAGGGCACCGTCAAGAAAGTTGACACCAAAGGCGGGAAGGTCACCATCGATCACGGACCTTTGGTCAACCTTGATATGCCCGCGATGACCATGGTGTTTCGCGCCGATGAAACCATGATCGGCAAGCTCTCTGCAGGTCAGAGCATCGAATTCGTCGCAGAGCCCGTCAAAGGCAAGCTGACCGTCGTCGAGTTGAAGTAACCCACGCGCGGGCTCCGGTCATGCATCGGAGCCCGCCCCATAAGAGGCGAAGACATGAAAACATCGCGTGTATTGCTGTGGGTCGTCCCCTTTGCGCTGCTGACGGCAGCGGCGGGTGGGTGGTATTTCTCGCATCATGATCAACCCGAGACCAGCCCGACCGAGCTTGCGGAGGGTGCCTTGGCAACCGTGAAGGTGCCGGACAGTTTCACCGATCAGGAGCAGCTGGGAAAGCGCGCCTATGATGCGGTTTGCGCGGCCTGTCACGGGGCCAATGGTCATGGGCAGGACGGCGTCGCACCGCCCTTGGTGCATGTGATCTACGAGCCCAGCCACCACGGCGACCGGGCGTTCCTGCTGGCCGCGCAAAACGGGGTGCGGGGGCATCACTGGCCGTTCGGAAACATGCCCCCCGTCGAAGGGATCACGCAGGCCGATGTGATGGACATTGTGGCCTACATCCGTCGCCTTCAGCGCGAGAACGGGATCGACTAGGCCAAAGGGCAAGGCCCCGAGGTACGTTACACCCCGGGGGCCCGCGCCGTTTCAGAACATCCGCGAGATCGAGAATTTCACGTTGCGGCCCGGTGCCGTGCGGGTCGACAGATGCGGCGTATAGGTTTTGTCAAAAGCGTTCTCTAGCCCGACGCGGAACTGCGTATCCTTGAGGATACCGCTTTGCGGGACATAGGTGGCGCGCAGATTATGGACCCCAAATCCTGCCGAGGTCTCGCCGTCGTCTGTTACGGATGTGTTGCCCACGACCTCCCAGCTCAGGTCAAGCTCTTTGCCGAATTTCTTGCCCACGGTGACCCGCAGACTGTCCGCAGGCAGCAACCGCCAGTCGCCGGAAGAGCCGCCCGGTTCATACTCCGTCCCGCGCACCACATTGGCATTCACGTCAAAGTAAAGACCGGTGTCCAACGCGTAAGAGGCTTCAAGCTCCAGCCCCGAGGTTTCGACCCGGTCCAGCGCCGGTGCAGGCGGGCGTACCCCCGAGACCGAATAGCTGCTGACATCGGTCAAGGTGGTCTCGTAGTAGACACCCTTGATCGCGAATTGGTCCCCATTGCGGAACAGATCATGACGGTCAAACGAGGCGCCGATCTCGTATGTTTCGGCCTTCTCGGATGAGGTGATCGCGGCATCGGTGCCCAGATGGTCGATCATCGGCAGCCCTTCGGTGTAGGCAGCGCTGGTGAACAGCGCCAAACCATTCCCGAAGGCATAGCGCACCGACAACCCGCCCATCAGTGCGTTGTTGTCATAGGAGCCATCATTCGGGGCCGCTGATCCGGTGATCTTCGACGTCTCGTAGCGCAGCGCCGGTGTCACGGTCCATGCATCAGTGATGCGCATATCGTCCACCGCATAGACAGCGACGCGACGGTCCTTGCCGCCGGGGGCGTTGCTGGCATCAAGGCGTTCTTTGTGGATCAGTTCAAGCCCGGTCCGCAGATCATGCGAGACAGCGCCCGAGGTGAACAGGCTTTGGTTTTTGAACGCCAGTTTCGTTGTTTGATACCGATGATCCGCATTCGCCAAGGCAAGAACACCGGCCCCTTGCGGGGTGCCTTCAAGGGGTGAGCTGCCCGAGACATAGCTTTGGTCGATCTGTTGGTCGGCGTAGGATAGCACGACATCAAGGTTCACCAGATCATTGTCAGCCGGGTTGAAGTTGTACTTGAGCACCGCGGTCGTAGACTCCGTATCGCGGTCAACGGTGCCAAAGGAATCCGCAGTGGTGGTGAAACTGTCAAAGGGCACGTCGCGGTCGCTTGCGGTGGTGTGCGACAGGCTGAAGGTCAGCGATTGATCGCGGTTCTGGCCAAAGCTGTATTTTGCCTTGATCAGTCCCGACGGCAGGGTGAAGGCGCTGTTACCGATAGTCGCCCCGTCACCATCCACCTGATCGTTCTGGTCGCGCCACGTGTAGTTCAGCAGAAACTCCATATCTTCGGTCGGTTGCCACGCCAGCACGCTGGAAGACGTGATGCCGTCGCCATTCGTGCTGAACTCCAGCGTTTGACCCAACACATAGCCAAGCTTACCATTCGTCAGGTCCGACGCGTCTTTCGTCTCAAGCCGGACGACACCGCCTACGATGCCGGATCCGTATTCAAAGCTGCCGACGGACCCGCGGATCACATCGACCGACTTGTAAAGGAACGGATCGGTGAACAGCTGGGTGCCGATCCGGTATAGCCGCTCTGCCCCGGTGGTGGCCCCGTCGATCTGCACGGCGACTTTGGAATCCGCACCGTAGATATCGTTCGCGCCGAAGCCGCGGATGTTGATGCCGGACCCTTGCGGGGTGGACCCGTTCACAAGGCTCACGCCGGGAACTGAATCGATCAGCTCTGCCACGGTGCCCGCCTGACGGTCGTCGATCTCCTCTTGGTCGACTGTGGTAATGGATACTGCCGTATCGGTCTGCACCTCGCGTTTGCTCTCGCCCAGAACGAGCGTGCCTAGAAAGCCCTCCTGCGCGGCGAGGGGGAGCGGGGTGAGGGAAAGAAGTATCAGGCTTGTCGTGCCCCTCAATAGGGCACGGGTTCCAGCGGCTTTGGTCATCGAAGACATCCTTGCAAGCAATAGGTTTGACGGAATGCTTGCGAGGGGCTGGCGGTGAAAAAAGGGGCGTAGAGGGGGAGCGCTCTTGCGGGTTCTAAAAAGACCGACTAAAAGTGTCAACATTAAAGGGCAGGTTCTGATCTGCGCCTTTGCCAGCGGATGCCCGACGCGCGTCGCCAGCCCCCTCTCTTTTAATCTATATGGCGAAGGTGCTGCATGACCCATTCCGTTCCCCCGACCCCCGAGGATATTCGCGCCTTCCGCGCCGACCACGCAAAGCTGCGCGAACGTGATGTGGCCGACAAGCTCAGGATCAGTGAGGCGCAGTTGCTGGCGGCCTATACCGGCGATGGCGTGCGGCGTATCAATGCGCACCCCGACGAGATCATGCGCGCCGCCCAGACTCTGGGCGAGGTTATGGCGCTGACCCGCAACCCGTCCTGCGTGCACGAAAAGGTCGGCACCTATGATAACTATCACCCCGGTCCCCATGCATCGATGATCCTCGCCGATGACATCGACCTGCGCCTCTTTCCCAGCCGGTGGCATCATGCCTTTGCCGTAGAGAAGCAGACGGACGCCGGTACGCGCCGCAGCCTGCAGGTGTTCGATGCGGCGGGGGATGCGGTACATAAGATTTTTCTGCGCGACGGGTCCGATGTGGCGGCCTTTGATCGCGCCAAAGCGGGGCTGACGCTGGAAGATCAATCCCCCACCCTTGACGTGGTACCGCGCGAACCTGACGAGGTGCCGAAATCCGATCTGTCGAAGCTGGACATCCTGCGAAAGGAATGGGCGCGGCTGACCGACACGCATCAGTTCTTGCGCCTGACCTCCAAGCTCAAGATGAACCGGTTAGGGGCCTACCGCATCGCGGGCGAGCCCTTTGCACGCGCTTTGCAGCCTTCTGCTGTCGATGCCATGCTGCATCAGGTGGTCGCGCAAGAGCTTGAGATCATGGTCTTTGCCGGCAATCGCGGGTGTATCCAGATCCATTCGGGCCCCATCACCACGCTGAAATCCATGGGTCCGTGGCAGAATGTGCTGGACCCCCGCTTTAACCTGCATCTGCGGCTTGATCACATCGCCGAGGTCTGGGCCGTCGACAAGCCCACGCAACGCGGCCCCGCTGTTTCGGTCGAGGCTTTCAACAAGGACGGGGGGCTTATCCTTCAGGTCTTTGGCGTCGGCAAGGAAGGGCGCGATTGTCGTCCCGCATGGGGCAAGCTTGTCGCGGGGCTGGAGAGCCTGACTGTCGAGGTGCCCGCATGATCCGCGCTTTCACGACCGCTATCAGCGTCGCGGCGCTTGGCCTGATCACAGTACTGCCCGCCACGGCACAGGAACCCACAGGGGGCGTCGTATCCATCGGCGGCGCGGTGACAGAGATCGTCTTTGCCCTCGGCGCGCAGGACCAGCTGGTTGCGCGGGATACGACCTCTAGCTATCCGCCTGAAGCCGCTGCCTTGCCGGACGTGGGCTATATGCGCGCGCTCTCGCCCGAAGGGGTGCTGGCCACAGGCCCCAAGCTGATCATCGCCGAGGAAGGTGCCGGACCGCCAGAAACAATCGAGGTGCTTGAGCAGGCGCATATCCCCTTTGTCACCGTCCCTGATGACTATACCGCCGAAGGGGGCAGCGCCAAGATACGCGCCGTCGGGCAGGCGCTTGGGAAAGGCCCGCAGGCCGAAGCGCTGGCTGCTGAATTGCAGCAAAAGCTGGCAGCTGTATCCCGCGCGACGCAAGACCGAGCGGAGGCAGAGCGCAAGCGCGTGATGTTCATCCTCAGCACCCAAGGCGGGCGGATCATGGCGTCGGGCACGGATACGGCAGCGGCTTCGATGATAGAGCTGGCTGGCGCGGTCAATGCGGTCACGGGGTTTGCGGGCTACAAACCCATCACGGACGAAGCCGTGCTGGCTGCAGCGCCCGATGTGCTGGTGATGATGGCGCGTGAAGGCGATCACAACAGCACCGAGGCAGAGCTTTTCGCGATGCCTGCCATATCCGTCACCCCTGCGGCGAACAGCCGATCGGTGGTGCGGATGGACGGGCTTTATCTGCTGGGGTTCGGGCCGCGCACGGCAGATGCGGTCACCGATCTGCACGCCGCGCTTTACGCCGACTGATCCGATGACAGCACTTGCAGATTTCGCCCCGCCCCGCGACCGCCGTCGTGCCGCGCGCAAGGCGCATCTATGGCTGGCGGCTGTTCTGGCAGTCGCCGCCATCAGCAGCCTTGCGATCGGGGCGTCGGGCACATCGCTGTGGCACGCCCTGTTCAAGATCGTGACCGGTGCGCCGCTGACGCAGCTTGAACGCGTGGTGCTTTGGGATATCCGTTTGCCGCGGCTGATCATGGGCATCTGTGTCGGGGCCGCGCTGGCCGTGTCAGGCGCGGTGATGCAGGGGCTGTTTCGCAACCCGCTCGCGGATCCGGGTCTGCTTGGGGTAAGCGCGGGTGCCGGATTGGGCGCGATCGTGGCAATCGTTCTGGGCGGGCTGTTGCCGGTGGCTGTTCTCACCGTGGCGGGCTTTTGGCTGATCCCGCTGGCTGCCTTTCTGGGCGGATGGGCGGCAACCTTGCTGCTATATCGCGTGTCGACTCGGCGCGGGCGCACCTCTGTCGCGACGATGCTGCTGGCGGGGATTGCCTTGGGCGCGCTGACAGGGGCCTTGGGCGGGCTGTTGATCTATTTCGCCGATGACACGCAGTTGCGCGATCTGACGTTCTGGGGGCTCGGCTCGCTTGCCGGTGCCACATGGACCAAAGTCGCCATCGCGGGGCCGCTGATCCTTCTGGCGACGGGTGTAGCCATGCGCTTGGGCGGCGGGCTAAATGCGCTCGCCTTCGGGGAGGCAACAGCCGCGCATATGGGGGTGCCGGTGCAGCGGGTAAAGCATACCGCCATCCTCACGGTCGCGGCCGCCACCGGTGCCGCGGTCGCCATGTCCGGCGGGATCGGTTTTGTCGGGATCGTCGTGCCCCATCTGTTGCGTCTTGCCACGGGGCCCGATCACGAACCCTTGCTCGTGAACGCTGCACTGCTGGGGGCCACGCTGTTGCTGACCGCCGACATCATCAGCCGCGTGATTATTGCGCCGGCGGAACTGCCCATCGGGTTGATCACCGCCATTCTGGGCGCACCAGTGTTTTTCTGGATTCTGCTACGGCGCCGTGGGCTGGTGGACCTGTGATGCTGCGCGCCTGCGATATTGTTGCCCGTATCGGCAAGAAAGAGATTCTGCACGGGGTCGATTTCACCGCCAATGCCGGCGCGCTCACAGCGATTGTCGGGCCCAACGGGTCGGGCAAATCGACACTGCTTAGGGCGATCACGGCCGAGGTCGACTTCACCGGCCGCGTTCTGCTGAATGGCGAAAACGTCGCCGATCTGCACCCGTGGGAGCTTGCTGCGATGCGCGCGGTGCTGCCGCAGTCAGCAACCCTTGCGTTCCCCTTTACCGTGGCCGAGGTCGTGCGCATGGGGCTACGCCGCGGCATATCGGGACACCGCGACGATATCCCCGCCCGCGCCCTGAATGCCGTGGGGTTAGAGGGCTACGCAGACAAGCTTTATCAAGAGCTTTCGGGCGGAGAGCAGCAACGCACGCAGCTGGCCCGCGTGCTCTGTCAGGTTTGGCATCCGGTGCAGAACGGCTTGCCCCGTTGGTTGCTGCTGGACGAACCTGTTGCCAGTCTGGATATCGGCCATCAGCTTATGGTGATGCGGCTTCTCAAGGATTTCGCCAATCGCGGCGGCGGCGTGGTCGCGGTCATGCATGATCTGAACCTGTCGGCCATGTTCGCCGATCACATGGCGATGATCAAAGACGGCCAGATCCTGAAACACGGCGCGCCCGCCGACGTGATGCAAAACGCCATACTGTCCCAAGCCTATGGGTGCACCCTGACCGTCAATACGCCCGCCGCAGCCGGTCAAAGCTATATCCTGCCACACGTCGCGCAGGAGCGTATGGGGTAGGTGCGGGCACCACGCCAGCGCGCTGACATATATATCGGTTGACGTATGAGCTTCGACAGAATGACGTAAATGTGACACTACACCTAGACACCAGCGTCTGACGGTCTATGTCAACCGACACACCACACCAATCACCCAGGACAGACCATGCCGACACAGCCCACCGATAAGATGGCGACAGAGCTTTTGCATGTGCAAGAGGAGCTGGCGGCAAAGAATGTTGACGCGGATGCGCCGAAGAAACAGGCGCAGCGGGCGTCGCATCGGTTGAACTTCCTCGAAGCGATGATGGAGACAGTGCCCGTCGGGGTCGTCATGGCCGATGCCGAAGGCAAGATTATCTACGGCAACAGCCACGTCGAAAAGATGGTGCGCCACCCTGTGTTGCATTCGGACGACGTGAACGCCTATGGCGAATGGGTATCGTACCACGCTGATGGGTCCCGTGTACAAAGCCACGAGTACCCTTTGGCGCGGGTGATCCAGAACCGCGAGGACCATGTCGAGATCGACGTGGATTATCAGCGCGGCGACGGCACCCGCTTTTGGATGCGGATCATCGGCGAGCCGGTGCTCGACGGCGAGGGGGAGCGGATCGGGGCGACCGTCGCCCTGATCGACATCGACGAAGAACGCCGCTTGCGCGAGGCGCAGAACATCCTGATTGCCGAGTTGAACCACCGTGTGAAGAACGCATTTAGCGTGGTGAAATCCATCGTCAGCCAGTCCTTGCGCAAGATGAGCATTCAACGCGGTATCCGCGAAACGATTGACCAACGGCTTAACGCCTATGCGACGGCCCACTCCAAACTGGTGGGCACCACTTGGGACCGTGCTGCGATTGGTGCCGTGGCTGCCGATGTGCTCGACCCTATAGGCGGCGGTCGGATCACGTTGAAAGGGCCGGAGGTAGAGGTGCCATCGCGCCAGGCGCTGTCCTTGTCGATGGCATTTTACGAACTGGCAACAAACGCGATGAAATACGGCGCCCTGTCGGTTCCTGACGGTGTTGTGAATTTATCTTGGGAACAAGGAAGTGCCGCCGAGGGTTCCCCCCTTGAACTCCACTGGGTGGAACAAGGCGGCCCTGCCGCCGAGAAACCCAGCGAGACAGGTTTTGGTAGCTTCATCACAGGGCGTGCCCTCGAGGCGGAAACAGGCGGGAAAATCGATACGGTTTTCGGGCCAGATGGATATGAATGGCATTTGAAGATGCCGCAACAGACGGAAGAGCAGGCAGTAGAATGACAAACCAACCTCAGAATATTTTCATCGTCGAAGATGAGGTCGTGGTCGCATTCGAGATGTCCGACCTGCTGGAAGACATCGGCTTTAACGTCGTAGGCCCCAGTATCCATCTGGAAGACGCCAAGGAAAAAGCGCGCGACGGGGATATTGATATCGCCTTTCTTGACGTGAACCTTGGGCGCAACAAGACATCGAAACCCGTCGCGGATATTCTGCGCGAACGGGGTATCCCTTTTGTGTTCATCACCGCATATGACGCCGACCAGATCAGCTTTCTCGGGCCGGATGATCGTGTCGTGAAGAAGCCCGTGAGCAGCCAGAAGCTGATTGAGACGCTGCGCCGTGTCTACCCAAGCCTAGAGACCGAGTAAGCTCAGACAGGAAACCCCGCAGGCAAAATCCCGCGCGCCGCGACACTGCGGCGCAGGGCAGGGCTGCTTTGCCCCCGTGACATCGGCCAGATGTGAACATATAGTGAACACATGGCTAAGCAATCTGTAGAGCAAAAACTGGCAATCCTGAGCGACGCGGCGAAATATGATGCGTCTTGCGCCTCTTCGGGGTCGACGAAACGCGACTCGCGCGATGGCAAGGGCGTGGGGTCGAACGAGGGGTCGGGCATCTGTCATGCCTATGCGCCGGACGGGCGCTGTATATCACTCCTGAAAATTCTGATGACGAATTTCTGCATTTATGATTGCAGCTATTGCATCAACCGTGCCTCGTCCAATGTCACTAGGGCGCGGTTTAGTGTCGATGAAGTGGTGAAGCTGACCATCGAATTCTACCGCCGCAATTATATCGAAGGGCTGTTTTTGTCTTCGGGCGTGATCAAATCGCCCGATGCGACGATGTCGGACATGGTGCAGATCGCGCGCAAGCTGCGCCACGAAGAGAATTTTCGCGGCTATATTCACCTGAAAACCATCCCCGACGCCGCGCCAGAGTTGATCGCCGAAGCGGGGCTGCTGGCAGACCGGCTGTCGATCAACGTCGAGCTGCCCACCGATGCCGCCGTTCAGCAATATGCGCCCGAAAAGAAGCCCGACCAGATCCGCAAAGCGATGGCCGATTTCCGGCTGCGTAAAGAGGTGTCGAAAGACACATCCCACACCGGCAAGCGCCCACCACGCTTTGCGCCTGCGGGGCAATCGACGCAGATGATCATCGGGGCGGATGGGTCGAATGATGCGGCCATTCTGGGCCAGTCCACACGACTCTATTCCAGCTACAAGCTCAAGCGCGTGTATTATTCTGCTTTCTCACCGATCCCTGACAGTTCGGCCAAGTTGCCGCTGATCCGGCCGCCCTTGCAACGCGAACACAGGCTCTATCAGGCGGATTGGCTGCTGCGGTTCTATGACTTCCAGCTGGACGAGATTACATCCGTCACCGCGGACGGGAACCTTGATCTTGAGGTCGACCCGAAACTGGCTTGGGCGCTGGTGCACCGCGCGGTGTTCCCGCTGGATGTGAACCGCGCCACCCGCGAGATGCTGCTGCGGGTGCCAGGGTTCGGAGTGAAGACCGTGAACCGCATCCTGTCCACCCGCCGCCATCGCACCCTGCGCTACGAGGATCTGATCCGCATGGGCGCATCTATGAAAAAGGCGCGCAGCTTTGTCACTGCGGGGGGCTGGTCCCCCGGCGGGCTGACCGACAGTATTGATCTGCGCGCGCGGTTTGCGCCGCCGCCTGAACAGTTGACCCTGTTCTGATGCATCGCGCGGTCATGCCCAAGATCGGCACGGCGCAGGCGTGGCGTGATGCGGCGCGGCAGTTCCTTGCCGCCGGCATCCCGCCCGAGGCGATCCTGTGGGGCGATACCAGCACGGTGCCCGATCTTTTTGGCGACACCGCCCCGATGCAGACGGGCGGGCAGGTGACCGTGCCGCGTAGCTTCATCAGCATGGCGAGCAGTGTCGTCTGGCACAGCGATCCCGAACGGTTTGCGCGGCTTTATGCGTTTCTCTGGCGGTTGAAGGATGCGCCGCAGTTGATGACGGATCGCGGTGATGCCGACCTGTCGCGCCTGCGCCGGATGGAGAAGAACGTGCATCGCTGCCAGCACAAGATGAAAGCCTTCGTCCGTTTCCGCGAGATTGGCGCGCCCGATGCCCCCCGCCGGTCCTTTGCCGCGTGGTTCGAACCGACGTATCACACGGTAGAACCCACCGCTGATTTCTTCCTGCGTCGTTTCAGCGATATGGATTGGCGCATTCTCACGCCGGATGTCTGCGCGATTTTCGAAGGGGGCAAACTGACCTTCCACGAGGGGCGGGAAAAGCCCGCGCTGCCCGAAGACGCGAGCGAGCAGCTGTGGATCACCTATTTCCAGAACATCTTTAATCCCGCGCGGCTGATGGTCAAAGCCATGCAGTCCGAGATGCCCAAGAAATACTGGAAGAACATGCCCGAGGCGGCGCATATCCCCCAAATGATCGCCGACGCCCCCGCCCGTGCCCGCGCGATGGCCGAGGCAGCACCGTCCTTTCCGCCGCAGCGATTGGCGCAGGTGCAGGCGCAGCTTGCCGCGCATCAATCCGCGTGGGAGGGGCCGCAAGACGCGTTGGCCAAGGATATCGCCGCCTGCACCCGCTGCCCCTTGCATTGCAATGCGACGCAGGCCGTACCGGGCGAGGGGCCGATGGATGCCGATCTGATGATCGTGGGCGAACAGCCCGGCGATCAGGAGGATTTATGCGGGCGACCCTTTGTCGGGCCTGCGGGGCAGCTCTTTGATCAGATCGCAGGGCGGGTGGGGCTGCAGCGGGACAAGGCGTTTGTGACCAATGCGGTGAAACACTTCAAATTCACCCCGCGCGGTAAACGCCGTCTGCACCAACGGCCCAATGCGTCAGAGATTCAACATTGCCGCTGGTGGTTGGATGCCGAGATCGCGCAGGTCAAACCCAAGCTGATTTTGGGCATGGGGGCGACGGCCGCCGAGGGGCTGACCGGACGGCGCGATGCCATCACCGCCCGCCGTGGCACGGTCGAACAAACGCCTTCAGGCACGCCGGTCCTGCTGACGCTACACCCATCGTATCTTTTGCGCGTCCCCGATCCTCAGGCCAAAGCCGACGCAACTGCCCAATTTCAAGACGATTTGACCGCCGCCGTACGAATGTTGGCATGAAAAGGCGTAATTTCGTAGGGGGCAGTTGCAATATGGCTATTGGATGCCATATACCATCCACATGGATGGAGAATCGAGATGAGCAACGTCAGGCAGCTACGGGAAAAGCAACCCGAGAACGAAAAGATCACAATCAACCTCGGCTTTGTCGATCTAGGGCGGATCGACCTGCTGGTGCAGGAGGGGTTCTATTCTAACCGAAGCGATTTCATCCGCACGGCGATCCGTAAGCAGTTGGATCACCAGTCGGAAACGGTGACACGGTCTATCGACCGTCACACAATGGAAATGGGCCTGCGCGATTACTCCGTCGCGGACCTCGAGGCGGTGCAGGCAGCAAATGAAGTGCTGCACATCAAGGTCGTCGGTCTGGCCCGTATCGCGCGCGATGTGACGCCAGAGCTGGCCCTTGCGACCATCGGCTCCATCAACGTGCTGGGGGCGCTTCAAGCCAGCACCGAAGTCAAGAAAGCACTCGGCGACCGGATCAGTTAGCTCCGGCATCATCCTTAAAAGGAATGCGACATGGCAGATGAATTTAACGCGGCCCTGCGCCGTGCCGGAAAACTTGTGCGCGCGGGTAACCCCAAAGCGGCGACCGAAGCCATCCAGAACGCGCTTGGCGCCGGTGGGCTGGGGAGCATGGCGAAAGGTCGCAAAAGCCCCTTTGGAAAAGCCAAGATCGGCCGCGGCCTGCGCGAGACGCTTTCAGGGCTGGCGCAATCAACCCTGAACGGCGGTGACAGCACCGAACCGGACCTGCCCGAGGGTGCCACATTCGGCAGCGGCAGCTTTTCCTGCAGCGCAGGCAGCCGCGACTATCGGCTTTATGTTCCCAACCTCAACGGCTCTGCGCCGACAAGTTTGGTGATGATGCTGCACGGGTGCAAACAATCCCCTGTGGATTTTGCCAAGGGCACGGGCATGAACCAACTGGCAGAGGCGCATGGGTTGATCGTGGTCTATCCGGCGCAATCCCGCATGGCGAATATGCAGAACTGTTGGAAATGGTTTGATCCCGCCGATCAGATGCGCGGCGCGGGTGAACCGGCGATCCTTGCGGGGCTGATGAAACAACTTCAGCGCGACCATGCCATTCCCAAAGGGCGCAGCTTTGTTGCGGGGCTGTCGGCCGGCGCGGCGATGGCGGTGGTGCTGGGACAAACCTATCGGGATGTCTTTGACGCGGTGGGTGCCCATTCCGGTTTGCCCTACCGCGCCGCCCATGATGTGCCATCGGCTTTTGCGGCGATGGGGCAGGGGGCAACAGGCTTTGACACAGGGGAATTCATTCCGACGATCATTTTTCAGGGCGATGCGGATAGCACTGTGAGTGCCGCGAATGCGGATGCGATCGCCAAACACGCCCCAAAAGGCCCCGAGGTTCTGGACGATGGCAACGCGGGCGGGCGCCGTTTTTCCCGCCGCAGCGTGATGGCGTCGAAAGGCCATGTCGTGATGGAACAATGGACCGTCTCGGGCCTTGGTCACGCGTGGTCGGGCGGCAACAGCGCGGGGTCATACACGGACCCCACAGGACCAGATGCGAGCCGCGAAATGCTGCGGTTCTTCCTCGATTTGCCTAAGAAAGGCGCATGATATGACACACTCCCTTACCTTTGACGCCATCAGCGAAGCCACGCCGGGCCCGAAATGGGCCGCCCGATGGGCCCGTTCATGGCCCGCCTACGAGGCATGGTTCACTGCACACGACGGCGATAGCGGCCCTGACCGCGCAGCCTGCGAGGCGGCGCTAAAGCAACATATGCCCGAGTTAGTGCCTGTTCACGCCAAGCTCACAGCGCTC
The DNA here is from genome assembly GCF_040790665.1 of Sulfitobacter pontiacus. NCBI lineage: Bacteria > Pseudomonadati > Pseudomonadota > Alphaproteobacteria > Rhodobacterales > Roseobacteraceae > Sulfitobacter > Sulfitobacter pontiacus. The sequence goes on from NZ_CP160850.1 coordinate 89,692, forward strand.
GCGGGCGGGTCGGACCGTGCGGCGCGCTTCCTGTCCACGTGGTGCCCGCCAAGCTATCTGGGCGGCTGCTCCCTTGCCGTGGCCACGTCGGACGACGACATCCGGCTGGTGCGCAACTACGATCTGTCGCCTGACTTGAACGAAGGCCTACTGCTGCACAGCGCCTGGACCGGGCGGCGCGTGATGGGTATGGTCGAATTCCTTTGGGGCCTGTCCGATGGCATCAATGATGCGGGGCTCAGCATCGCGCTGGCTTATGGCGGACGGCAGGAAACAGGGCGCGGGTTCGGTATCACCACAATCCTGCGCTACGTTCTGGAAACCTGCGAAACCGTGCCCCAAGCGCTGCGCGTGCTGCAACGCGTGCCGTCGCATATGCCCTATAATGTGGTGGTCGCCGATGCCTCGGGTGCGGGTGCCAGCGTCGAGATGTACGCCGGTGGCGGGGCAAAGGTGCAGCCGCGGCTGGTCGCCACAAACCACCAGACCGACGGCAGCACGCCTGACAGAGGCAGTTTTACCCGCACGTTTGAACGGTCAAAACACCTTGTGAGTGTCTTATCCGAAGGGGTCACGCCGTCAGCGCTGGCAAACCAGTTCACCCAAGCGCCGCTCAAGCAAGACCGCTACGCCGAGGGGTTTGGCACGCTTTTCACCGCCGAATACGAACCCAAACGCCGGAAGATGACGCTGCATTGGGACGATGAGATCTGGCCTCAATCAATTGACGCGTTCGAAGAAGGCACGCGGCAGGTCACATATGGCAGCACCCCGTCATCGGTGGCCGCAGGGGGTGACATCAATTGGGTGCAAATCGGTCTGGACTACGCAGCGGGCCGCGGGGTTGATTGGCGTAGGTTTGTTCCCGCCGGGGGCGATGTGGCGTAGGGCGTCGAAGCGGAAGGCCTTGCTATATTACGCGGAACAGACCCTACAACACGCCAACGGCAGCCGCTCCTTCGTTGAAATCCTATTGCTCGACCAAGGCGCTATTCCGGTTTCAGTCCAAGCCCCAAGCGGTTCGCGTGCCAGGCGGCTTCCGCCCGTGAGGAGATGCCGAGCTTGCGATAGACGATCTTGATATATCCCGCGTCCGTCGTTTCCGCGATGTTCAATGCGGAGGCGACCTCGGCGTTGCGCAGACCTTTGGAGATGAGCGTGAGCACTTCGGTCTCCCTCTCCGTCAGGCGCCCGTCCAGGCTGGCGACTGGCCCGGTGAGGCGGAAGTGTTCCATGATGCGGCGGGCGACAGAGGGTGATATCGCCGGTAACCCCATAGAAAGCTGTGTCAGCTGGCGAGAGAGCACCGCCGCCTCTGTCTCTTTCAGCAAATACCCGTCCGCCCCGGCCGAGAGAGAGGAAACAATGCTCGCGTCGTCGCCCATTACCGTGGTTACGACCTTGATTGCAGAGGGGCTGGCCTTGTTCAGGCCGCGCAGGATTTCGAGACCCGACCCATCAGGCAGACCCAGATCAATCAGGGCGAGATCTATCTGGCCATCCAGTTTTGACAGCGCCGTCCGTACCGAGTTGGCCGTGCATATTGTGGCCGCCGGATATGCTGATCGTACGATATCGACCAGCCAACGCAGGGTTTCGACGATATCTTCGACAATCAGGATACGCTTCATTCTGCTGCGGCCTCTTTCTGAGTGCTGAAAAGAGGTAGAAACGCGGTCAAGGTGGTGCCCTTGTCACCGGTGCTGTAGCTGAAGGCACCTTGCAACTGGGTGAAGCGGTTTCTGAGGTTTCTGAAACCATTGCCAAGCGACGCGACGCTGCTGTCAAAGCCCGAGCCGTTATCCCTTAGCGTGAGCTGCAACCCATCGCTTTCCAGGGCAATCCGGACCTTCGCCTCTGTCGCGCCCGAGTGGCGTAGGATATTGCTGGTCCCCTCGCGCAGGAAGGCGCGCAGCGCATGCGCCAACCGATGGGAAATACGGCCTTTGGTGATCTCGTCGGCCTGCCACGTGACGGTGATATGGGCGGCCTCGAAATGGGTGATAATCTCGGCACGTAGATCGGCGAGCAGATCGCGGAGATCCCAATCAGTCTGATCCGGGTTTGAAATCAACTCTCGTAGATCGGCGAGGGTCTGGCGGATAAGAAGGTCTTTGCGTTCCCGAAGGCCGGTGTGCAGGGCGCTGAGCAGCAGCACCCCTATGTTGTCATGCATGTCGCGATTGATGCGCAGCCGCTCTGCGCTGACGGCTTGAAGATAGGTCTCGTGCTGGGACAGGCTGGCATCAAGCAACGACAGGATCGCATCGGCCCGCGCCAGATCGCGCGACGAGAAAAGACGCGATCCTTGCCCGGCCAGCTCAAGCGACAGTGCAGGCAGATTGCCGATGGACGCGAGCGTCAGGATACGGCCATCGTCTTGCAGTGCGGTGATCGTGGTAGACGCCGGTTGATCCTTGATGCGCAACGGATTGAAAATATCGGACCAGAATTTACGCAGCAGCCTCTGCTTGTCTTCGGGGTCTCTCGCATGGGCGATCCGGGTCACTCTGCGATACAGCTCTTCCGCCGGGATCTCGCGGTTGCGCTTGAGCAGCACCCAGACCTTGTCGCGCAAGGGCAGGTAAACCATGCAGATCGCCGCGAGTGCGATGCCAAAGGCAGGGGCACGCCCCAGCGAAAGCCCGTAGATGAGCGCGGCATCAAGCCCCAGAAGCAAAGCCACCCCAAGGCCATAAAACAAAATGCCGTAGGACCAATTCGCCAGGTCGAACAGCCGGTAGCGCGTTACTGCCAAGGCAATACCGGCGTAGATGATCAGGAAAAACAAAAACGCAGTGCTTTGTTCGATCACCGGGGCCAACCCAATAAGCGTCGGCAGAATGGACGTCAGCACAAAGCCACCCGCACCAGCTGCAACCGACACGCCAAGCCAGCCCAGCATCGCCCGCGCAGCCGGGTCGCGGCGATTGGCGGCGACTTGTGCGGCAATGAACAGCAACAGGGCCACCATGATGATCGCGATGAAATCCGGGGCATTGTTCAGGTTGTCCGGCCAGCCGGGGCCAAGCACCAAGAGGATACAGGCACCGATCAGAAGTGTCGGTAGCCAGAGCACAGGTTTCGGAACAATGCGCCGCGGGTATGAGAGGAACAACGTCACCATACCGATCCCGAACAGCAGCGATCCACCGGGATTTACCCGGCAGGCCACCGAATAGGCCTTCAGACTAAGCGCGAGCTGTAGATCGCGGCGCTCGACGATGCCAAGGCCAGCCCGATCCCGGAAAGCAGAAACCACCATCCGGCGTGTTCATGAGACCGTAGGCAGACAACCCAGGTCCCGATAAACATGCCCACGAACGCGACAAAAATTTGCGTCCAGAATTTCATCGGCAGATCCGAAACCGGACGGCTTCCCTGGACCCTTACCGCGACGCTTTCAGGGCCGTCGGCTTGGTCGAACGTCAGGGTGACTGCGCCGCTTCGCAACGTGTCATGCAGGCGATCCTGACGGTTAAAGAAGCGACGCAGGGTCTCTTGATCACCGATCCCGTCGGGCTCTTCTATCAGGTCTAGGGGTGTCACCGGGATTGTGGGCTGGTTATCCGCTGAAAGGCCAAGAAGCGTCTTGCCAATCATATCGCGATCCATGGCGCTGCCCTGCGCGATGTCAGTGACGACAACGCTTTGCCCCACCACGCCAAGCCTGAGCCCGAGCCACGGCTGGGCCGTCGCCACCCACGTCAGGGCAGCGGCGGCGGCCAGATAGAGCACGACGCAAAGCGCGAAAATGGCTCCGGGGGCGACATGTGGACGTGTCATCTTATGGACCACACAGCGAAATTTATAATTGCAAATTTAGTCATTCTATACGGCTCATCTTCTCAAAATACTCTTGTCCAAGGACACCCCCTGAACAGGGGGGAGACGATTTCATGAAGTAGGTATCTAAAAAGTGAAGAAGAATTTTTTAAATCAAGCAAGGGGAATTTCATGAAACACGCACGTCTTAGTATTGTTATTGCAAGCCTTGGGGTGGCGACGGTCTTGTCTGGTTGCAATGGAAGCAGCTCTGCCGGCGGGCTTGCTGGCGGCGGCGCAGGCGGCGGGCAGGATTTTGAGACAGCCTTTAACGCTGTCAGTCAAAAGGCCCCCACTTCGGATATGCCCACGTCGCTGAAAGCCAGCTATGAGGGTCAGATGAAGGTCGGCGTGAACAGCGGATCGGCCCAGATTTTCGGCACCGATATCGATGCGAATAGCGCGGAAATCATTGGCGATCTGGCAGTCGATGTGGATTGGACCGACGGGCAGACCACCAATCCGTTCACCGGAACGGCCTCTAACATTGTCGCGACAGAGGCGGGCACCTCGAACTCCGTCAAACTGGACGGGACGCTGACGGTCGATCAAGGCTTGCCAGCCTCACTCAGCCGCACCACCATTCCGGCGCAGGTCGTCGCGGGCGTCAATATCCCCGAGCAGAACACCGGCGCGATGCTGTTCCACATGTCCGGTCGGCTTAGCAGTGGCGAGAACGAAGGGGACGCCACCTTGCAGTTCGGCGGAAACTTCATGGGGCCGGGTGCAGAATCGATGCTTGGGCCGGTATCTGGCGGTATCAACGATGTGAACAATCCCTCGCCGCAGATTTTCGACGCGGGCGTCGGTGGTACATTCTACGCCAACAAGAAATAGAAGCGACGGATAAGCGGGTCTCTTGGATGCGGTCAATTACCGGCCGCAAAAACCCGCTTTCCCCGCGGTAGCCGAGGTCTTTGATGCGGCGAATTTTATACAATCTATTTTTAATCTTACTGGCCTCGCCATTAGCGGCCTTTTCCCTTGATGATGCAGAACAAAGCATCCTCAAGGGGAAAGCCGCAGAGGTTATTCCATTGCTCGAGGGGTATTCACCCAAGACCGAGACAGAGACCCTGCGCCGGATGTGGATTCTAGGGGTCGCCTACAACCGTTCGGGAAAATCACACCAAGCCGTTGCCCCGCTGGCGCGGCTTGTGATCTTGCGGCCAGACGATCCCACGTTCCGGCTTGAGCTGGCGAACGCATTGGTGAAAAGCGACCAGATCGAACGGGCGCGATATCACCTTGAACTGGCCAAAGGTGCGGGTTTGTCGCCCTCTGTCCAGGCAAAAGTGCAGGCGGAGCTGGACCGTTTGGCCAAACCGAAAAAATGGCAGGGCTATTTCCGTTTTGCCATTGTACCCGAAAGCAATGCCGCCCGCCGGACATCTGCAGAGACGGTGAACCTCAGCGGCTTTGTGCTGCGGCTGGACCCGAATTCCCGCGCCCAATCCGCCACGGCGTTCGAGATTGGCACGGGCGTTGCGACCGTGCCGCGCCTTACGGACGCCTTACGCGCCAGGTTCGCGCTGGATCTGGATGCCCGTCTTTTCGACGGGCGTGCGCCCGATGAAGTGACCCTTCGGACCAGTGCATCCCTGCTGCATTTCGCCAATGAAGGGCGTCTTGTCTCGGCCGAGATCTATGGATCGCAGCGCTGGATTGATGACGCGGCCTATGCGCATACCTACGGCCTTGGCCTTTCCTATACGCGCAACCTCGGCACCCGCGCCCGCGCCACGGCGGTGCTTCAGCGAGAACGTATCACCTATGATGGCAGCGGTGTCGGCGTGAACCGAACAGCAGGTGCTGCGCAATTCGCTTATGCGGCATCGTCGCAGCTTGTGTTTCGCGTAGGCTTGCGCGCGGAAAGCCGTACCAGCTCTTACAGCCCCGTCGCGGGCCATGCGGCGGGCGTCACCATCGGCGGCGATTATTCCTTTGCCGGCGGTCTTCGGGTCGGGCTGGACCTGTCGTTTGACCGGAACGAATTTGACGGCGTGCATCCCATCTTCGGCGTTGCCCGCGTCGACAAGAAATTAAGCGTCATGCTGAACCTGTCCAACCAGAACTGGAGCTACAAGGGATTTACGCAGGTTCTGAGGCTCGGGTTTGAAGAGCAACGCTCCACCATTTCGATCAACAGGTTTCGCAACGCCACTGCCAGCATCGGCCTGACACGATCGTTTTGAAGAAAATCGGCCCCAAGTCGCTGCCCGGTTGCATAGGTTTCGGTCGTGCTTGGTCGTTACTACGCAGCGCGTGCAGACGCCGGTTGTCCCCTGCGCACGCACCAACGATAGGGTGGGAACTGCGACAGCCCCATTTCATCTTCATGCCTTGGAAAATAGCAGTTCGATGATCGCTTCGGAATGATGTTCCAATGCGTCGGATGATCGAATATCCCCACCCTCGATCGCGTTAGTGAGAATGGGCAGGGCCATTGGAAATGACCCACCATGGGTGATCATGAAAAAGATAGTCCGGTCCGAGACGTTCGGAAGGGTGCCTTCTGATTTTGCACCTGTGATCAGATCTTTCAGTGCCGTGTAAAAAGGCACAACGAGGTGCCTTTGCAAAAAATCACTGCGATCACTGTGTTTTGCCCCGTCATGAACGATAACACGGCTCACTTGTGGCCAGCGGGCGGATGCGGTGATGAAAGCGCGAATGAGCGCCTTCAGTGCTTCCGTTTGGGTCGCGGTATTGACGACAAGAGCTTTGTTAAGGTCGCTTGCAAAACAGTCGGCAAGATGTTCCATCGCCGCGATCCAAAGCGCCTCTTTTGATCCAAAGTAATACCGTGAAAGGCCTTTGTCGGCCCCGGCTTTTTCAGCAACGTTGCTCAGTGAAACGCCGTCGAAACCGCGCTCCGCAAACAGATCAATCGCAGAGCGAAGCAAGGCCAGCTTCAAATCTGTACCCTGTGCGGCCTGCGGACGGCCGCGTTTTCTTTCGGCTGTCTCAGAAACGTCGATGGCGGTTTTGACCTCGGTCCTCGTACGTTGCTTGGACATTTGAATGACATCTCCATGTTTGAGCCGCGAGAACTCCGTCTCGCTTAGCCCGGGTCAGCTTAGCTTTCCAGCGTGATCTCTTACAACACGATATTCTACGCGCGAAGAATAATATTGACATATTCCACGAACGTAGAATAGCTGGGCGCACAAGCACGATAGGATGTCAGTACATGATGAGATGGATTGTAGGGGGCGCAGTTGTCTTTGCGCTTGGTGTCGGGATATTCGGCCTCCCGCCCTTTAGCGGTCAGCCCACCGCTGGGTTTGCGGAAGGTGAACCTGGATTTGAGACCGGGGTGAAACGCCTACCCAACGGTATTTATGAGGTTTCTGTACGGACCCCGATGCCGGGCGTTTCACCTGAAATGGTTGGTTGGTGGTTTGGCGATTACATGGAAACGACCGAACACTACCGACGTTGGTTCCCGGACGCGCATCTTTGGATGGATTGGGAAAACAAGGTTGATGGCCAGTTCATCGGGGCGAGCCATCTGGTGCATGAATACATCGGTGAAGACTTGAATAAGCTGAGAATTCAGTTTGTTGAACCTGAGGAGGTTTTGGGGGAGGTAAACTTGGCTGACGGCGACGTCGCCGTATGCGCCCGCGTTGGCCTGCTAGAAGAGCCCATCTATGGCGGCGAAATGTGCCACATTGTTCGCAATGTCGAAGGCGGTGCCGAAATGCGTAGCCGTTTTTGGCTTGGGATGGTGGCCGCGCGTGAGGGAAACGAGGCGGTGCCCTCTGTCATCGGAACGCTTGGGAACGCCTATCTGGCACGTCTGCTGACCGTGAAAGAGGCGTCGGCAACTGCTTTGTTAAACCACTGTTTTGATGAGATGACCATTCTGGCAGGCTTTCTCCCAAAGCTCTACGCCGATGCGCAAGGGTAAGAAAAACGCTGCATTCACGCCATGACCACCAAGCGGACTTGCCGTCATCGCGCAGATCGCGGCTGTGCGCTATGCCGAAAAGGTCAGCGGGCCGATGCATCTGCTGGCGAGTTGACGCGCCGCGACGCAACCCGCCAAGCGAACCTGCGGCCGACCCGGAAAACCGGGTTGAACCGTCAGGTTTGCCCGCCGGGTGCCTTAGGGCAAAGCGGCGCGTTATTTGAAGACCGGCTGGCGCTTTTGCATCTTGGCGGCGACGACCTCTGCGAATTCCGGAGATTTCAGTTGTTCGGCGAACAGCACTGACTCACGCTCCATCTGGGCGGTCATCTGGTCCTTGCCATGACGGATCAGCGCCTTGGTTTTGATAACCGAGCTTGGTGCCGCCTGGGCCAAACCAGCTGCAAGCGACGCGACTTCGGTGGCAAAACCGGACGAGGGAGCGACACGCGACACCAACCCAAAGCGCAGCGCCTCGGCCGCATCGAGAACGCGATTGGCCAGCAGCATATCGTTCGCCACGGCCATGCCGACGGTGGCGGGCAGCAAGAGCGAGGAGGCGGCCTCTGGTACCAGTCCCAGTTGGACAAATGGCGTGCTGAATGTGGCCGTGTCGGCGGCGATAATCAGGTCGCAATGCAGCAGCATCGTCACCCCGACACCAATGGCCGGGCCGTTTACGGCGGCAATCAAGGGTTTGGGGCAGGTGGAGATTGCGGTCAGAAACCGGATAACGGGCGGCACACCGTCGCTGCGGGTTCCCTTGGCAAAATCCTGCAAGTCATTCCCGGAGGTAAAGTAGTCTTCCGCACCTGTGATCACGAAGGCGCGTACCGCGTCGGACCGGGCATAGTCTTCCAGTGCGTCGGCCATGGCGGCATACATATCCTGCGTGATGGCATTGCGCTTTTCGGGGCGCGCGATGGTCATGGTCATGGTCGTGACTCGTTGGTCGGTGTGTAGCTTGATGTTTTCGGTCATGTTTGATCCTGTTGATTTGAATGGCGGTGGAAATCGGTTGCGGTTCAAGGCGCGCCCATGAGCCAATTGCTGAATTCGGCCCATAAAGCGTCGCGGCCTTTTCGCAACGCGCCTTCGTGCCCGATCCGCGTTGCACCGACCTGCGATGGTTTGCGGATGATCACCTCGTGCGGGGCGGCTGGATAACACTTTAAAAGGTCGGATGCGGTTGACGGCGTCGCAATCGGGTCATCGGGAAAGATCCAGGACCGGATAGGGGCTGTGACCTCGTCGTAGTGATGCGGTGCCAGTTTCGTTGCGAGGTCCGGTTGAAAATAGCTGCGGCGCTGGCTCCACCGGCGCCATGTCTTGAACAGTTTCGGCGGCAGCGCTTCGCCCCGCCAGCCGCCCGCCGGTTTGATATAGCCGTAGCGCAGCAGCAAATAGGGGCCCAACACCCACCAGAAATAAAGCTCGGACGGGATAATGCGCAGGTGGTGGCCGCCGAAATAACCGGTCCCGACAGAAACAAACGCGTGTCTGGTGATCTTGGAGTGGTTCGGCATGAGGCCGACAAAATGCCCGCCTACACTGTGGCACAGATGGGTCAGCGGCAGGCCCGGTGCCGCCTCCTCCAGCGCATTTAGGGCGGCGGGTGCGTCAAGCCGTCCCCAGTCAGGGTAGTCGATCCCGGATCCGGCCAGATCCTTGCCCTTCGATCCCCCAATCCCCCGATAGTCATAGGTCAGGACAACGGCACCTTGGCAGGCCAGATACATCGCGAGGCCGGTATAAAACTGACGCGGGAACCCCGTGCCGGCCGAGATCAATACCGCGATTTTGGGCGAAGGTGAGGTGTGGATGTCTGCCTCCAGCTCCCATCCATCGGTGGCGGCGAAGCGGATCGTCGTTTGGGTAATGTCTTCAGTCATCGGCTGGCCCTTTCTTCGGCGGGGTAGGGCCGTTCACAATGCCGTCCGCATTGTCTGCCAGATGCGTCAGAAACCGTTCAATAATGACCTGTTCCTCAGCAGGAAAAGGCGCAAGCAGCGCCGCATTGAACTGGCTGATTTCGCCCGCGCCCTGTTCAAGCACCGCGCGGCCCGACTGTTCAAGGTAGACGTGTATGACACGGCCATCCACCGGCGACGGTGACCGACGCACCAGACCCTTTGCGCACATGCGATCCACAAGACCGGTCAAGCTCGACTTACCCATAGCAAGGGTCGAAGAGAGGTCACTGATGGGCTGCCCGTCCTTTCGCGACAGGATCAACAGCACCGCAAGCTGTGACGTGGTAAGCCCTATCTTGTTGCGCGTCCGACGATCGGCAGCGCGAAAGAGCGCTGAATGTGCGATCTGGAGCTTGTGGAAAACCTTGAATGTATTGGCCATAAATCAATTCGCATGTGAACTAGTTTGTTCGTATATGAATTAAATGCACCCGACAACATGTACCGCGTCACAGACAATGGTGACGTTACGACACGGCCGCGGCCTGCGGCACCGCGACGGCGAACAGGGCTTTTTGCTGCCTACCCGGCCAACTTTTCTGCCTGAATGATCTGGTCGGCGAGCTTGGCGAGATCATGTGAGGTAAAGTCAGGTTCCGGTACGCCGGGCACGTGCAGGATGCTGTTGTGTGGTCGCGCGATAAAGGCACCGCGGCACCCCACGGACTGCGCGCCGATGGTGTCCCAGATATGACATGCGACCATGCACAGGCTTGAGACATCGACGCCCAGACGGTCGGCAACCATCTGATATGTCGACGGATGAGGTTTGAAGTGACCAACCTCGGCTACGCTAAAGTGGTGGTCAAAAAGCGCTGCGATGCCGGCTTTTTCAAGGGGTGTCGGCGCGGGGGATGGGGCGGAGTTCGTCAGTGTCACAAGCGTGAACCCCGCGTCGCGCAACTTGGTCAAGGCCGGGGCCACATCGGCATGGGCGGGCATCGATCCAATCAGTGACTTCAGCTCGGATACGTCGCTGTCCTGAATGGCGATGTTTTTATTGTCGCCAACCATCCGCAGAACACCGCCGGCCAGATCGCCGAAGGGCGCATAGAGCCCGGACAAGGTCACTGTTTGTGAATACAAGATCAGCTCCGGAAACCATTCGCGCAGGACCGCGGCATTGCCGAACACGCGGTCGAAAAACGGCTCTAGTGTCGAGATATCCAGAAGGGTTTCGTTTACGTCGAAAACAATGGTCGAAAAATCTGTACGGTCTGGCATGGGGGGCTTTCTGAGCGTGCTACTTTTCGGCAGCATTCATCCAAGTATGGGAACACGATGGCGGGTACGTTTCACAATTGCACCCATGCCATTGCTTCGTCAAACTATGCGTGAGGTCAGCCGTCAGTCCCCATTTCGGGCAAGCGCAGCAATCGGGTAAGGCAATCGATATGAAAAAGGTCACTGCCAAAGATGTTGCCGCCCGCGCGGGCGTTTCGGTGTCCGCCGTGTCGCGCGCGTATCGGGGGAATGCCCCGATTGCCGAGGATAAGCGCAAAGCGATCTTTGCTGCTGCCACGGCGCTTGGCTATGTGAGCAAGGTCGATCAGGTGTTGGCCAAACAATCCAGCAACACGATCTCGATGGTGCTGAGCGAAATGCGCAACCCGTTCTACCCCATTGTGATGGACGAATTGACCCGAATGCTACCAGGGCGCGGGCTCAAGGCGATTATGCATGTGGTGCCAGCGGCCGAGGATGTGGACACGATGATCCGGCAAGTCATCGACTTCCGCACGCAGGGGGTCATTCTGGCAAGCTCCACAATCACCTCCGGGCTGGCGCGTGCCTGTCGTCAGAACGGAATTCCCGCCGTGTTGCTGAATCGGGTACAGACCGACAGTACCATGATGGCGGTGTGCTGCGACAATTACGGGGGCGCGCGAACGATAGCGCGGCGGTTTCTGGACGGTGGCCGACAGCGCATCGCCTTTATCGGTGGGCGGCGTGATACCTCGACGCATCTGGAACGCATGCGAGGATTTCGCGACCAGTTGGAAGAGGCCGGACGCGAGATCGCTGTGCAGTTCGACGGCGGGTTCAGCTACCGCCAAGCCTATGCCGCTGCGCAAGAAATGTTGGTCCAGCGTCCGATGCCGGACGCCGTGTTCTGCGCCAATGACATCATGGCGATTGCCATGCTCGACGCTGCACGAAACAAAGGCATCTCGGTCCCCGGTGATCTGGCTGTGATCGGGTTCGACGACATTCCGATGGCGGCCTGGGAATCCTATCGGCTGACCACAATGCGCCAACCACTGCGCCGCATGCTGGATCAAGCGGTCGATATCATATTAAGCGCCGAGAGCTATGTCGGGACCGGTGATATCCGTGTTTTGGCGGGTGAACTCCAAGAGCGTCAAAGCGGGTAGTGAAATTATTTCATTAACGCAGACAGGAATTGCATAGCGGCTATGCACTGTGGCTAACCTCCGTTCGAACGTCCCTATCGGGATCGTTTCATGATATTTGGAGGATACCCATGAAACTACGCAACTTCGCTGTCGCCGCTGCACTGTCCCTTGCCGGGCTTGGGGTGGCTTTGCCTGCTCAAGCTGAAACGCGGCTCGCTTTCGGTGCGACCAATTCGCAAAGCGCGCATTATGCCTATTTCGCCTCGCTCGCGAAAATCATCAACTCTGCCTATCCGGAGGCCTATCAGGCGTCGGTCGTGGAAACGGGTGCCACAGTCGATAACCTCAAACGCATGGCGCGTGACCAGTTGGATATCGGGCTGATCACGACGTCGACGCTGTATCACGCCTACAATGGCATCAAGAGCTTCGACGGCAAACCGATCGAATCCAAACTCCTGTGGGCCTATTCTCTGGCACCGCAGAACGCAGTCGTTCGCCGCGATTCCGGTATCGAGAAACTGTCGGATATCGACGGCAAGAAGTTCGGACCGGGCATGCGTGGGTCGTCGACCGAAGCCACGGCCTTGGCTGTGTTCGACCTGCTGGAAATCTCGCCCGACTGGGTGCGCGGGACCAACAGTGAACAGGCCAACGCCATCAAAGACGGCCGGTCCGAAGGCTTCGTCAAAAGCGCCGTGGGAACGTCTTTCGATGCGCTTACCACCGATATCGCGGCCTTCACACCGCTGACAGCGCTTGGCATCGACGACGCGCAAGAAGCCAAGATCCGCGAAGCGCTGCCGGAGCTTTCCATCGTGGACATGCCGGGCGGCGAGATGGAGAACACAGGCCCTTACAAGGTCTGGGGATTCATGATCGGTGTCTCTGCGCGCCCCAATATGGACGACCAGACGGCCTATGACCTGACCAAAGCCGTGATGGAGAATATGGAAGAGCAATCCGCCGCTTTCCCGACGGTAAAGGGCTTGAACCTGCCAGAGCTGACCCTGCAATACGCAACCAGCCCGCTGCATCCTGGTGCCATCCGCTACTACGAGGAAATCGGCCTGACCGTGCCCGCGCGCCTCAAGTAAAAGACCTGATCTCAAAAGGGGCGGCGCGTGTCGCCCCTCTATTTACCATTTTCGCCAAGGTGCCGTGATGAATACTCTTCCGATCTTCGCTCATTTTCGACAGACCGCCATCGCGGCTCTTGCAGTGCTTCTGGGGGTGTTTGTGTTTTACACCTCTTTCAACGGGCCGTTTGAATCGCTCGTGCAGCGTGCGATCTTTGTGATGATGATCACCGCCCTGGCCGTGCTGATGCACCCGCTTTTCGAAGGCAGCCGCCTGCGCCCGCTTGGTATCGTGATCGATGCGGCAATCGTCGGCGTGGTGACGGTGTCAGGTGCCTATATCATAACCAACTACGAAACCATTATGAACGATCTGCCTTGGGCGAACGGTTGGGATATGGTCATGGGGTTCGGCACATTGGCCTGCGTGCTTGAACTGGCAAGGCGCAGCTCCAACTGGGTGTTCCCCCTTATCGTCATTGCGGCTGTTACCTATGCATTCTTCGGCTATTTGATCCCCGGCCAATTCGGGCACCGTGGCTTTGACGCGGGCTATCTCACCGAGATCATCTTCCTGTCCGACCGTGGCCTATGGGGTATGCTGGTCAATGTGGCCTCGACGACGCTGGCGGCATTTGTGCTGTTCGGCGCGATCCTGTTGCACACGGGCGCAGGCGAGACATTCTTTGACCTCTCGGCCCGTTTGGGTGGCTCCCGGCCCGGTGGAGCGGCGAAAATCGCGACCTTCGCATCGGGCTTCTTTGGGGCGATCAACGGCTCGACCGTCGCCAATGTCGCAACGACGGGGAACTTCACCATTCCCCTGATGAAGCGGCTGAAATACCCCCCTGCCTATGCCGGCGCGGTAGAGGCGATTGCATCGACCGGCGGGCAGCTCGCCCCCCCCGATCATGGGGACTGCCGCTTTTGTTATGGCCGAGCTTGTGGGCGTGAACTACTGGTCTATCGCGCTTGCGGGCGTTGTGCCTGCACTGTTGTTCTACCTTGGCATCTATTCAACCGTTCACGTCATCGCGCGCCGTCAGGGCTTTCGTCCGGTGACCTCCGAAGATCTACCCGACTGGCGCGGTGCCATGACCTTTGCGCGGCTCGCCCCTATTGTCGCCGCCCTGCTGGGGCTTGGATTTGGCGTCCTCAACGGCAATTCCGTCGAGCTGACGGCCTGTTACGGCATGATTGCCATGTTGGTGGCTGTCCTTGTCGCGCGGATCTCGAGTGGTGAGGATCCCCGTGCCGTCATCGGCATTATCATTCGCGCGCTGGAAGCGGGCGGAAAAGGTGTTGTCATTGTCGGTATCCTTCTGGTCGGCGCACAGGTGTTTGTCGCCATGATCAACCTCACCGGGTTTGGTGTCGCCGTAACAGCAGCGGTGTTGTCGATCGGGCAGGGGCAAATCTGGCTCATTGCCGGGCTCATGGCCATTGTCTGCCTGATCGCGGGCATGGGCCTGCCGACCTCGGCAGCCTACGTCATGGTCGCGGCTGTTTTCGCCCCGGCGCTGATCCAACAGGGTATTGATCCGCTCGTGGTGCATATGTTCGTGCTCTACTACGCGGCGCTGTCGGTTATCACGCCGCCTGTCTGCCTTGGTGTTTTCGTTGCGGCGACCATTGCGCAGGCGCCGTGGATGAAGGTCGCGGGCGAGACGTTGCGCCTTGGGGCGACCGCATATGCCTTGCCAATGCTGTTCCTCGCCTATCCCGGCATGTTGGGCGGTGGCGAAGCCGGAGACATCCTGCGTGCCATCCTGTCAGGCGGCGTTTTCGCCTTGGGCGTTGCGCATCTTCTGGGCGGCGCGCGGCTGCCTTGGGGCGGTCTGTCGCGGCTGCTTTGGGTCGTGCCGATTGGTCTTGCGCTGATGCCGCCTTGGCCGGCGACGGCGGCAGCCGCGATCGTGTTCGCGATCTTGGTGGTCTTCTCTCGCAAAGCCTTGGGCGCTGCGGAAAATATCGAAATGCAAACGGCTTAAGGGCCAAGGAGGGTACTGGAAATGATGACGAATGCTGAATTCAAGGCACGGCTGGTCGCACGAGAGCCCATGCTCGGGGCTTTCATCAAAACGCCCCATCCCATCGTGATCGAAATCATGGCGCGGGCAGGGTTCGATTTTCTGGTCGTCGATGCCGAACACGCGCCCTTTGATCGGGGCACCGTTGACGCCATGACGATGGCCGGACGTGCCGAAGGGTGCCCCATCGTGGTGCGCGTGCCAGTGGCAACAGCGGATTGGGTGCTCAATGTGCTGGACGGCGGCGCGGCCGGTGTCATGGTGCCTCATGTCGAAACCTCAGCGCAGGCCAAAGAACTGGCGCGCGCCGTGACTTACGGCCCCGGCGGGCGTGGTTTTGCCGGCACGTCACGGGCGGCCGACTATGCTGGCCGCAGCCTGAAAGAGCATCTGTCCGTGGCGCGAAGTGAAGTCGCCTTGATCTGCCAGATTGAAGACCCCGACGGCGTGGTCAACCACAGTGAAATTGCGGATGTAGACGGCGTAGATGCGCTCTTTATCGGGCGCGCTGATCTGGCCGTCTCTCATGGTCTGTCCGATTTCTTTGCGCCTGAAGTGGCAAAGATGACGCGGGACATCCTTGCCGCGACAGGGGCGGCCACCGGACTCTATTGCGCCCCGACAGAGCCCCTAGACGCGCACCGCGACGCCGGAGGGAGCTTCTTTGTCGTGGGGTCCGAACACACGCTCATGCAATTGGGCGGTGCCGCGCTTGTGGAAGATTTCAAAAAGAGAGACGCGCGCTGACATGACTATGAAATAATTGCAGTGTATTCGGAAAATATTGCAACTCGGATTGGTCAGCCTAGAAATGACCTATCACTGCCAGCGCCTGACCAAAGGACCGAACCATGACAATTACCTACCTCAAGAAGGGCAAATCCGATGCTGCCCGCGCCGATGACGACGCCAAGACCCGTGCGGTCGTCGAGCAGACCTTGCAGGACATCGAAACGCGCGGCGACACAGCGGTGCGCGAATTGAGCGAAAAGTTCGACAGCTACAGCCCGGAAACGTTCCGGCTAAGCCAGCAAGAGATTGACGACCTGATCGGTCAGCTCAGCGCACGGGAATTGCAGGACATTCAGTTTGCGCAAGAGCAGGTCGTGAATTTTGCCCGCGCGCAACGCGCTTCGATGACCGACATCGAAGTAGAGACGCTTCCGGGGGTTATTCTGGGGCACAAGAATATCCCGGTTCAATCCGTCGGCTGCTACATTCCGGGCGGGAAATTCCCCATGGTCGCCAGCGCGCATATGTCTGTCGCCACGGCCAAGGTTGCCGAAGTACCACGCATCGTGGCCTGCACGCCGCCCTTTAACGGAAAACCAAACCCGGCTGTTATTGCGGCGATGCATTTGGGCGGGGCAGATGAAATCTATGTCATGGGCGGGATCCAGGCGGTTGGGGCTATGGCGCTTGGCACAGAGACGATCGATCCGGTACACATGCTGGTTGGCCCCGGCAATGCCTTCGTCGCCGAGGCCAAGCGTCAGCTTTACGGACGGGTGGGTATTGATCTCTTCGCCGGCCCGACCGAGACGATGGTTATCGCGGATGAGACAGCAGCGGATGCCGAGCTGTGCGCGACCGATCTCTTGGGGCAGGCGGAACACGGCTATAACTCTCCTGCCGTTTTGCTGACCAATTCGCGTCAATTGGCCGAGGATACTTTGGCCGAGATTGACCGGCTGCTCCAAATTCTCCCGACTGCGGCCACAGCCCAGACAAGCTGGGAGGAATACGGCGAGGTGATCGTCTGTGATACCTACGACGAGATGTTGCAGGTGGCCGATGATATCGCGTCGGAGCATGTGCAGGTCATGACGGACCGTGATGACTGGTTCTTGGAAAACATGACCTGCTATGGCGCGCTGTTTTTGGGCCCGCGTACCAATGTCGCCAATGGCGATAAGGTGATCGGGACCAACCACACGCTGCCCACGCATAAGGCGGGGCGCTATACAGGGGGCCTTTGGGTTGGTAAATTCCTCAAGACCCATTCCTATCAGAAGATTATGACGGATGAGGCTGCAGCAATGGTCGGGGCCTATGGTTCGCGTCTATGCATGTTGGAAGGCTTTGTGGGGCACGCCGAACAATGCAATGTCCGCGTGCGGCGCTATGGCGGTGAGAACGTGCCCTATGGCGAAGCCGCAAGCTACCGCGAAGCGGCCGAATAGACCGCTGTTAACCTAGGAGATCTTAATGCAACTTCCGTCCTTTGCCGGGTTTGACCTTTCCGGAAAACGCGCGTTTGTCACCGGTGCCACCTCTGGCATCGGTCTGGGGGCTGCGACGGCCTTGGCCAGGGCGGGGGCGCATGTCGTCTGCGCCGCGCGCCGGGCCGGACCGTTGGGAGAGTTGCACGCGGCGATGAAGGCCGAGGGGCTGAGCTGCGAGACGCAAGAGCTCGACATCACCGATGTAGATGCGACCCGAGCGGCATTCTCCGGTCTTGGGGCGGTTGACATCGTGGTCAATTCCGCGGGCATGGCCCGCCACGGGCCTGCGCTCGACACCACGCCCGAGGATTTCGACGCCGTCATGAATGTTAACCTTCGGGCAGCCTATTTCCTTTCCACAGCCGCCGCCGACCAAATGATCGCAGCGGGCCGCCCCGGCTCGATCATCCATGTGAGCAGTCAGATGGGCCATGTCGGGGGCATCGATCGGGGTGTCTACTGCGCCTCGAAGCACGCTTTGGAAGGGATGGTGAAGGCGATGGCAATCGAATGGGGCCCAAAGGCGGTGCGCATCAACACGCTATGCCCGACCTTCGTCCGCACGCCTTTGGGAGAGCAAACCTTATCCGATCCCACGCGTCTGGCTTGGATTGAAGAAAAGATCAAACTGGGCCGCGTCGGCGAGATCGAGGATATCATGGGCCCGATCGTCTACCTCGCGAGCGATGCGTCTGCCATGGTGACGGGCACAGCCCTGATGGTCGATGGCGGCTGGACCGCCGAGTGAGCGGCGAAGCGGTCAACGAACACGGGAGACGCAGGATGGCGGCAAAACCCTATCCGCGCCCCGCAATGAATCCAAGCGTGACAGCCGCGAGCAAGCCGTTGCCCGACAGATAGCCGCTGTCGCCCTTGCCTGAAACCCCGCAAGCGGCACCGCCAGCGGCGTATAGATTGTCGAATGTGCCACCCTCTGTCCTGTGCACCTTGGCCGTCGTCGGGTCAACCTCAAGCCCGCCTTGCGTGTGAAACAGCGCGCCGGTTACCTTCACCGCGCAGAAGGGGGCGGAAAGGGGCGTAACACCCCATGTGCGGCCAAAGGCATCACGCCCGCCCCCCGGAATATCAGCGATCGTTTTCGCCAAGACATCTGCGGGTAACCCGACTTTGGCAGCCAGTGTTTCGACCGTATCCCCTGTGATCACCGCGCCTTGGGTCTCGGCGTTCTTGAAATCCTCGAACTGGCGGGCAATCTCGGCGATGCGGGCGTCGAATATGGTCCACGCCACGCCGTCAGGCTGCGCCAGCACGGCCCGCGCCGCTTCGGAGTAGCCTTGCGCCTCGTTCCAGAACCGCTTGCCGGTCGTATTCACCTGAACGCCACCTTCGGTGATTGTGGCCCATGTGATCAGGATACCGTGCGGGTGGGCGACATTGCCGTGCCCCTGATAGGCGCCCAGATGACGGCGGCGCGCGCCAAGCGCCTCGCCCCAGCTGATCGCCTCTCCTCGGTTGCCGTCATGGCCGAACCAGATCGCGTCCGCGATATCCGGCATGTGGTGGGCGACCATGGCGCGGTTGCCGCCGAACCCGTTGCACGCAAGGATCAGCCGGTCGCAGCCGATATCCTCGCCGCTTTGGTCAGGCAACGTCACCCGCGCCCCTGCGAGCGTTGCGCCTGCCGCATAAAGCCGGGTGGCGCGGCGGTTGCAGATCAGCGGGATATCAAGCGCCTCGATCCGCGCGCGCAGGGCGTCGATCAATTCGCGCCCCGACCGTGAGGGCAGCCCGTGCATCCGCCGTTGGCTGTGACCGGGATAATCAAAGTCGCGCACGAGGGAGAATGGCAGCCCGTGGGTTTCGACAAGCCAGTCAATGACCCGAGGGGCGGTGCGGGCCATCGCGGCGACCAATGCATCGTCGTTTTCGTGGTGCGCCTTGGCCTGAATGTCGGTGGCAAAACCGTCGGGGCTGTCACTGATCCCCGCGTCCTGTTGCAGGCGCGTCCCTGCCGCGGGGATCAACCCGGCGCTCAGCGCGGTAGAGCCTGTGGGGATCGGGTCGGCCTCTAGCAGCAGCACATCCTGACCCGCCTCATGCGCCGCCAGCGCCGCGATCATGCCGCAGGCCCCCGCGCCGATGATCAGGGTTTCGACCTCTAGATCGAAAGCCGACGGCGGGGCGGCGACATCAGGATTTGCCATCGAACCGCTTTCCAAGGGCCAGCATCTCGGGGGTGCCAATCGCTGCATTCAACCCGTCGAAATCATGCATTCGGTCGGAAAACGCTTTGTTAGAGCCGGTTGCCTTCAGGCTCGCGTAATAATCCTGCGCCGATTTCGCCAAAGCGCGCACGATGCCGCCGGGGAAAATCACGATATCGAAACCCATATCCTCTAGCATGGTCGCCGAAGAGATCGGGGTCGCGCCGCCTTCCACCATATTGGCCAGCAGCGGGACACGCCCCTTGAAGGTATCGGCGATGCGCGAAAGCTCTCCGCTGTCGCGGGGGGCCTCGATGAACAATACATCGGCACCGGCGTCGATATAGCTGCCCGCGCGATCTATCGCCGCGTCAAAGCCTTCTACCGCGATGGCGTCGGTGCGGGCGATGATCAGCGTATCGTGGCGGCGCGCATCGGCCATCGCGGCGATCTTGCCGGCCATTTCCTCTTTCGGGATCAGTGACTTGTCAGACAGATGGCCGCATTTTTTGGGGTAGGTCTGGTCCTCCACCTGCAAAGCAGAGGCCCCCGCGCGTTCATAGCTTTGCATCGTGCGCCGCGCGTTCAGTGCATTGCCGAAACCGGTGTCGGCATCCATGATCACCGGCAGGTCCGTGCGATCGGCAATCAACGCCATCGTATCGGTCATCTCGGACGCGGTGCTGAGCCCGATGTCGGGGCGGCCCAAACGGGTATAGGCAACCGCTGCACCGGAAAGATACAGCGCCTCGAACCCCGCGTCGGTGGCAAGGGCGGCGGTCAGCCCGTCATAGACACCGGGGGCGATCAGAATATCGGGGGTGGTCAGGCGTTGGCGCAGGGTCATTGGGCACCTCCGACAGCGGCGGTGGCCTCGGCGCAGGTCATCACCTGCGTCACCGACCCCAGCGAGGTCAGTGTCGCCTCGTGCACGTCCTGTTTGAACGCGGCGCAACCGTCCGACAGCAGCACCGTATGAATGTCGCGCAGATGCGCATCCCGCACGGTGCTGGCGACACCGCCGTTGGTGACGATGCCGCCGACGATCAGCGTGTCGATCTTCATCGCGCGCAGCACATATTCAAGCCGTGTCTGGTAAAAGGCGGAGTAGGCGACTTTTTCGATCGTGAAATCCGCCGGGGCGAGCGTATCTACCAGCGCGTGGCCGAAGCCGCCCGGGGTAAAGTCGCCCTTGGTCAGGAAGGGGCGCAGTTTCTTGAGATGCGCGGCGATCAGCGGTTCGTCATCGCGCCCCGGTACCAGCGTGAACTGAGCCGAGATATAGGTGCCGCCCGCCTTGGTCAGCGCGGACTTGAGCGGCGCGATCCGGTCGGGCAGGGCGAGGATACTCTCGGTTCCCTGACCCGCACGGCCATAGGCACCTTCCGGATGCAGGAAATCATTTTGCAGGTCGATGGTCAGCAAAGCGGTCGTGGCAGGGATCATGCGGTGGCCCTTTCGATCAGAGTGTTGCCGTAGGCGTCGACTTTGCCGACCAGCCCGGGTTCGATCAACACGGTTGTGTCAGGTTGTTCAAGGATTGCGGGGCCGGGGACTTCGGCACCGACCGGCAAGGCAAGACGGTGATAGAGCTTCGTTTCGTGCCACTGTCCGTCAAAGTGGACCTGACGCGTTCCTTTCAGCGCGTCTTCAACGCTGCCACCGACAGGGGCGAGCGTGGACAGATCAAAGCGCGGGCGCCGTCCGGTGATGGCAGAGCGCAGGTTGATCACCCGTCGCGTGCCATTCTCAAGCAGCCGCCCATAGGTGGCGCGGTAGGCGCTGTCGAATGCAGCCGAGATATCGGCCTCTGTCGGGGGTGTCACTGTGCCATCGGTCACGGTCATCGGCAGCGTCACCGATACCGTATGCGTCTGGCCGAGATAGGCCATATCAAGCGTGAACTCCGTATCGCGCCGTTCAAAATGGGTGCGCGCGGCTTCAAGCGTGGCAAGCCCGTCATCAACGTGGGTTTGCATGAAACCGGTCAGCGCCCCAAGGTCGATGCCCGACAGAGTCGAGTTGATGGTTTGCACGAAATCCTGCCGCATATCCGCGATGACGCAGCCCATGGCAGATGTTACCCCCGGGTAACGCGGCACGATGGACCGCGCCAGCCCGACCTCTGCCATCATGGCACCGGAATGCAACGCACCACCGCCACCAAAGGGCATGAACGCAAAGCGTTTTGGATCAAACCCGCGCTCGATAGAGACAAGTCGCAGCGCGCCGGCCATGCGGCTGTTGGCCACGCGCAAGATCGCCTCGGCGGCTTGCAGGGCGTCCAGCCCAAGGGGCGTGCCCACATGTTCGAGGATCGCGGCTTTTGCCGCCTCCACATCCAGCCGGTCCAGCTTGCCGCCGATGGGGTTGTCGGGATCAATACGGCCCAGAACGACATTGGCGTCGGTCACGGTGGGGCGCGTGTTCCCCTGACCATAGGCGACAGGGCCGGGCGTGGACCCGGCGCTTTCCGGCCCGATGTTCAGCAAGCCGCCCTTATCGACCCAAGCGATAGAGCCACCGCCCGCGCCGATTGTCGTAATCTCGATCATGGGGGACCGGACCACCATGCCGAAGTCGATCGACGTCTGCTGCGACAGCATCGACTGGCCCTTGGCGATCAGGCTCACATCGAAAGAGGTGCCGCCCATGTCGCCGGTGATGATATCGGGAAAACCGGCGGCTTCGGCGATGTAACCCGCGGCGATGACCCCCGCTGCCGGACCCGACAGCGCCGTGCGCACGGGCAGACGCGCCGCAGTCGCCGCATCCATCACCCCGCCATTGGACTGCACGATCATGAACTCGCCTGCAAACCCGTCCTGTTTCAGCGCGGTTTCAAGCCGCGCGAGGTAGCCAGAGACTTCGGGTTGCAGATAGGCGTTCAACGCGGTGGTAGAGAACCGTTCGAACTCGCGGATCTCGGGCAGGATTTCGCTTGAGGCCGAGACATGGGCATTCGGCCACATGGCGCGCACGGCTTCGACCGCCAGTCTTTCATTTTCGGCATTGGCATAGCTGTTGGCAAAGAGGATCGCACAGGCAAGACAGCCCTGATCCAGCAGCTCTTGCGCGGCGGCTTGTACCGCGTCGAGGTCCACCGCCTGACGGATCGTGCCATCGGCAAGCGTGCGTTCCGGTACTTCAAGGCGCAAGGCGCGATCGACAACGGGCGTGAAATCCCCTCGCAGGCCCCAAGTGCGCGGCCGGTCACGGCGGCGCATTTCCAGCACGTCGCGCAGGCCCATCGTGGTGATCACGCCGATCTTGGCCCCTTTGCGTTCCAGCAGCGCATTGGTGCCGGCAGTGGTGCCATGTACGACGACAGAGACAGTCGACAGATCATCGACCCGCGATCCGATGCCCGACAAAAAGCCCGCCGATTGGTCGGGGCGCGAGGTGGGAACCTTGGCGACCTGCGCGCTGCCTGTTGCCTCGTCCAGAACGAAAATATCGGTGAAGGTGCCGCCGACATCGACGCCGATCATGCGGTTTGCGCTGGTCATTGGGTCACCTCTTTCCAGTCAGGGCCATAGGTCTGTGTCGCGTAGTCGGGTGTCAGCAGGCCACCCGCCACGTCGCGGGCCACATCGGCCGCAGCGCGGTTTGCGGGCGCGCCATAGCCGCCACCGCCGGGGGTATCGAGCCGTACGGACTGGCCGCGTTGCAGCTTGATGCCCACCATTTTCGAGGCCATGGGCGGGGCGTGCCAGCCATCGTCTTGTTCGTACTCAAACCGGTTCAGCGCCGCGTCGCCCCCGCCTGCGACCCCTTTCGGCGCAAAGCGCCCGCGTTCGCCGAACAGAAAGGCGGTGGCGGATTCCTCAAGCACTTCGATCTCGTAGGTGGCCCCCATGCCGCCGCTATGCTGACCCGCACCGGCGCTGTCGGGGCGTAGGGCCCATTGTTTAAACATCACCGGGTAGGCGGATTCGAGGATCTCCATCGGGGGGATGGTCGCGGTGGAGATCGGCGCATTGCCGTGGTTCAGCCCGTCCCCTTCGGGAGAGCCCCCATGCCCGCCGCCGTAAAAGCTGAACATTACCCAAGGTTGACCATTCGCGCGTTTGCCCGAAATCGACAGCGCGTTGATCGTGCCATAAGCGTTGGCAACCACGCGGTCCGGTGCGGCCTGCGACGCGGCGGAAAAGATCACATCGACCATCCGCAGGATCGTTTCGGTATAGCCGCCGACCGGCGCCGGGAAGGGGGCGGACAGCAGCGATCCTTCGGGGATCTTCACCTCGATCGGGCGCATCACACCGGCGTTGGCGGGCAGGCTGGGAAAGATATGTTTGATCGCGACATAGGCCGTGGCCACCGCCGTGGGGAGCGCGATATTGACCGGCCCTGCACAGCGGTCTGCCGTGCCGGTGAAATCCAGCAGCATCTGATCGCCCTTGATCTCGAGCGCGACCTTGATCGGCAGCGGCGTATCGGTGATGCCGTCGTTATCCAGAAAATCCTCTGCCTCCCAGCGTCCATCTGGCAGGTCTGTCAGTTCTGTCCGCATCAGGGTTTCGGCGCGGTCCTGTAGCGCATCCAATGCCGCGCGCACAGTGTCGGCACCGTATTCCGCCAGCAGCTCGTCCAGACGTTTCTTGCCCAGATCAAGCGCGCCGAGCTGGCCGTTCAGATCGCCTTGGGCCGATTGCGGCAGGCGGGTGTTGCGCATCAGGATGTCGATAATGTCGGTCTGGACCTTGCCCGCTTTGGCAAGACGCACAGGGGGCAGGACGAAGGCTTCTTGGAAGGCGTCGGTTGCGGCGGGGTTGTAGTTGCCCGGCACCGCGCCGCCCACATCATGCCAATGCCCGACCGAGGCGAGATAGCAAAACAGTTTGCCGTCGTGAAAATAGGGGCGCACCAACCGCATGTCGGACAGGTGCGTGCCGCCCAGATGGGCATCGTTGAAGATATAGATGTCGCCGTCTTCCAGATCGCCATTCTCGGCCGCTTTGTCGATCACCGCCTTCACGGCAAATGACATCACCCCGACAAAGATCGGCAGCCCGGACTTGCCCTGCACCAGCGTGTCGCCCGACACCGCATGATACAGCCCGTGCGACGCGTCATGTGCTTCGGCGATGATCGGGTTAAAGGCGGCGCGGAACAGGGTTGCGTCCATTTCGTCGGCAATCTGTTCCATCCGTCCGGCCAGAACGGCCAGTGTAATCGGGTCGATGTCTTGGGTCATGGTTGGGCCTTTGTTTCTGCGATGTCATTCCAGACGTCTTGGCGGGTGATGAAGCCGTCGGTGACTTCGAAGCGGTCGATAAAGCGAATATCGGAAAATGCGGTCCCGTCGGGCCATTCGCCTGACAGCGTGCCGCGGCAATAGACGACCGTGGCCGGCCCGTCGCCGGGTGCAAGGTCAATCGAGCGAATGGTTTTCTTGACGAAGCGATAGCGCGGCGCGGCCCACTTCAGCAGATCATCAAGCTGTGTCATAGGCGCGGCACCGGGGAAGTGCATGGTGAACCCGTTGCCTAAAAGTGTGTGGGCGGTAACGATGTCGCGCTGCTCCATCGCGCGCAGGTATCGCGCCACCATTGACGGGGCATCCGGCAGGGCGGGGGCGGGCGACCGGTGCTGGCCGCCGCGCATATAATCGGTGGCGGGCATCTCCTTGATCATCACTGTCACCGCATCCGGTGTCGCGGGAATCACCGTGCGCGCGGCATTGGTCAGCGCCTTGCACAGCCTTGTTTTCTGGGCTGCGTCATACCCTTGCAGCACATGAATCTCGATGATCGGCATAAAGCCTCCTGCGTCAGATCTGTATTTTTTGTAATACAGATAATTAAATGTGCATAGATCAAATAATTTGATTTTTGTCAGATAGATTTCTTGCTTTTGAAAAAACTCTTTGTAGGGTTGGAAGGGATTGGAAGGATTCAAATGACACTTCAAAGCACATCTTCGAAGGGCAGGGGGCTTCCCGAAGGGGGGAAGGCGCGGCGCGTCTACTTGCATCTGCACGAAGAGATCATGCGCGGCGTCTACGCTGCCGGTGCGGTTTTGCCCGGCGAGCAAAAGCTGGCGGTGACGCTGGATGTGTCGCGGGTGACCGTGCGCCGTGCGCTGGACGCGCTGGAAGGGGACGGGCTGATCTCGCGCCGTGCCGGGTCTGGGACGACTGTCTGCGCACCCAAGGTGCAGCCGGCACTTGCCGCGGATTTCAATACATTGATGCCGCAGTTGGTCGAGATGGGGCAGAACACCACCGCGCGGCTTTTGTCCTTTAGCTATGGTGCCGCGCCGGGCAGTGTGGCCACCGCGATGGGGCTGGATGCGCAAGCGCGTGTGCAAGTTGCGGTGCGTCTGAGGTTGGTGGAAGGGGAGCCGTTTTCCCACCTGACCACCTGGGTGCCCGAAGATATCGCGCATAACTATACAGAGGCAGAGCTGGCGACGACGCCACTTTTCCGCTTGCTGGAGCGGTCTGGCGTCAAGGTTGCATCAGCCCATCAAACGGTAAGCGCGACCCTCGCGTCGCCCGATGTGGCGGATGCGCTCGGGGTCAGTGTCGGCGCGCCGCTGCTGTCGCTGGACCGTGTGGTCAAGGATGAGGATGGACGCGGGGTTGAATACCTGTCTGCGCTTTACCGCCCTGATATGTTCCGCCTTGAAATGGCGCTGAGCCGTGTCGGCGCAGGCGAGGCGCGCCATTGGGAGCCGGTGGTGAAACCGGGCCGGACGGGGGCCGCAGAATGACCGCGCCGCAGACCCTCTTTGGCAAGCTTTGGGCCGCACATGAGGTGATGCGGCGCGATGACGGCACGTCACTGCTATGGGTCGATCGACATCTGGTGCACGAAGGATCGCACCACGCATTTGTGAAACTGGAGAGCCGCGGCATGAAGGTCGCCGTCCCTGATCTGACCTTCGGAGTCGTCGATCACTATGCCCCCACCCGCGCCGGGGAGATGGCGGCGGATATCCGGCGGATGATCGACACATTGGGGCGCAACGCCAAGGCGCAGGGCATCCGGCTCTTCGATCTGCGCGATCCGGGGCAGGGCATTGTGCATGTGATCGGCCCCGAACAGGGGCTGACCTTGCCGGGGCTGCTGATCAATTGCGGCGACAGCCATACCTCAACGCATGGGGCCTTTGGTGCGCTGGCCTTTGGCGTCGGTGCGACAGAGGTGGCGCATATTCTGGCGACGCAGACAATCTGGCAACAACGCCCCAAAACGATGCGGATTACCGTGGACGGTGCGTTGGGGGCCGGTGTCACGGCCAAGGATCTGGCGCTGCACTGGATCGCAGAGCTGGGGGCCGATGGGGCACGCGGCCACGCGATTGAATATGCCGGCCCCGCTGTCCGCGCGTTAAGCATGGAGGGGCGCCTGACGCTGTGCAATCTCAGCATCGAAGGGGGAGCGCGGTTGGGGCTGGTGGCCCCGGATCAGGTGACATTCGATTATATCAAAGGGCGCAACTTTGCCCCGAAAGGCGCGGATTGGGACACGGCCCTGCGGGACTGGTCCCAGCTTGCGACCGACACAGACGCCCGTTTCGACCGCGAGGTTGCACTCAACGCCAGCGATATCGCGCCAACCGTGACCTGGGGCACCTCCCCCGAAGAGGCGCTGCCCATCACCGGACATGTCCCTGATCCGGCGCGGCTGTCGGGCAGCAAACAGGCGCAGGCGCGCGCGGCGCTGGAGTATATGGCGCTGGAACCGGGAATGGCGCTGGACCAAATTGCGGTGGATCAGGTGTTTATCGGATCGTGCACCAATGGCCGGATCGAAGACCTGCGCCTTGCCGCCAAAGTATTGGCGGGGCGCAAGGCCGTCGTGCCGGGGTTGGTGTCGCCCGGATCGGCACAGGTCAAGAAGCAGGCCGAAGCCGAAGGGCTGGCCGATGTGTTTGCCCAAGCGGGGCTTGAATGGGCCGCATCGGGCTGTTCGATGTGTGTCGGCATGAATGGCGATCGGGTCGAGGCGGGCAAACGCTGCGCGTCCTCGACCAATCGTAACTTCAAGGGCCGTCAGGGACGCGGGGCGCGGACCCATCTGATGAGCCCCGCGATGGTCGCTGCCGCCGCAGTGACCGGGCACCTCGCCGATGTGCGCCCGCTGCTGGAGGGACGCACATGACCGGCTGGACACAGATCAATGGCACCGCCGTCGCGCTGCCGCAGGAAAACGTCGACACCGATCAGCTTATACCGGCGCGATTTATGTCGGCACCGCGGGCTGACGGCTATGGCAAGTTCCTGTTGCACGACTTGCGTCAGGATGCGGCGGATCATGTGCTTGATCGCCATGCGGGGGCAGAGGTGTTGATCACGCGGCGCAACTTCGGCAGCGGCTCAAGCCGCGAGGCGGCGGTCTATGCGCTGGTTGATTTCGGGATCAGGGCCGTGTTTGCCCCGAGCTTTGGCGACATCTTTCAAAGCAATGCCGTCAACAATGGCCTGCTGCCCGCCCGTCTGAGCGATGCAGAAATTGACGCCCTGCTGGACGCGATCGGCACCGATGCTGTCAGCGCGACAGTGGACTTGGAAAAATGTGCAGCGGTGATCGCGGGGCATACCCTGACGTTCGAACTGGATCCCGTCTGGCAAGAGAAACTGGTGAACGGTTGGGATGATATCGACCTGACCGCCCAGCATAACGACCGCATCAAAGATTTTCGCACGGCACGGTTTGCCGCGCACCCGTGGGCAGTGCCCGCATCCTAAGACGTGCTGATCCCCGCAAGAGGGACAGGACGGCAACATAACGGGGTCCAACAGCCCCACCAACCGGGAGTATATACGATGAAACAGACAATCCTTGGCGGTATCCTCGCCTCGACGGCGCTGACCACGGCGGCTTTTGCGCAAGAGACGCTGACCGCAGTGCACGCTTTTCCTGAATCCCTGATCTATACCAAGTCGTTCCTTGAATTCGTCGACAAGGTGAACACCGCCGGTGAAGGCGTTGTGCAGATCGAAGTGCGTGGTGGCCCCGAAGCCATCGGCATGTTCCAGCAGCCCGACGCCGTCCGGTCGGGTGTGGTCGATATGGTCTATACGCCGGGGAGCTTTTACGCTGGGGCTTTGCCTGAAAAAGACGCGCTGGTCACATCTAACCTGACCGCGGTCGAAACCCGCGCCAATGGCGGGTTGGAACTGATCGACCAGATCCACCAAGAGAAAATGGGCGTCAAATACCTCGGGTGGTTCGATTCCGGCGTATGCTACAACCTGTGGACCCGTGATGAGCCCAGCCTTGACGCAGAGGGGAACCTGGATGTGTCGGGGCTCAAGCTGCGGGGCAACGCGGTTTATAACGCCTTCTTCACCGACTATCTGGGCGCGCAGGTGATCGATCTGCCTACAACCGAGGTTTATTCGGCGCTGGAACGGGGCGTGGTCGATGCGACAGGCTGGACACAGATCGGCCTTATTGACCTTAAATGGAACGAGTTCCTGAACTACCGGATCGAACCCTGCTTCTTCTCGACCGATCTTGGCACGATTGTGAACCTGGACAAGTGGAACTCCCTCTCGGACGAGGCGCGCAAAATCCTGCAAGACGTGGCGATCGAGCACGAGAAAGCCTCGGCCGAGAAGCTGGGCGCGGTGCGTGATGAAGACTTTGCCAAGCTTGAAGAGGCAGGCATGACCGTTGTGACGCTGGAAGGGGAAGCGGCGCAAAACTATCTGGCGGCGGCGACAGAGAATACGTGGAACCGGATGAAGGGCCTGATGGCCGAAAGCCCCCAAGGCGACGGGAACTACGACAAACTGATAGAGCTGTTCTACGACGCGCAGAAAAATCAGTAAGCCACATCTGGCGCGCTCTTGATGGGGCGCGCCTGCTTTCGTTCAAAAGGGGCAGCCATGGCGCGTGTCGGACAAATTTACAGAGGTTTTCTTTACGCGATGGCGGGGATTGCCGGGGCCATGCTGGTGTGGCTGATGATTTCGGTCATTCTGTCAGTGGTGATGCGCAACAGCGGAATGCAGCCCTTTGCGTGGCTCTTTACCTCGTCTGAATATGCGATCCTGTATATGACCATGCTCGGCGCACCTTGGCTGGTGCGCGAAAAGGGACATGTGCATATCGAACTGGTGACCGCGGCGCTGCCCGAAGCGGCACGCCGCTTTGTCAGCCGGCTGGTCGCGGTGCTTTGTGTTGTCGTGTCCTTGATACTGGCGTGGAAAGGGGCAGAGCTGTGCCTGAACAATATCGCACGCAATGATCTGGATGTGCGTGCGTATTACTTTCCGAAATGGATACTGACGCTGGCCTTTCCGGTCAGCTTTGGCCTGATGGCGATTGAATTTTCCCGATTTGTTTTTGGCGATGACCTGATGCACTCCGGCGAAGCAGGGGTACATGAGTAATGGAATGGTTTGAATCGCTGGCCCTTTTGCTGGGCTCTATTCTGGTGCTGATGGCCATCGGGATGCCGGTTGCCTTGGCTTTTCTCGCAGCCAATATCGTTGGGGCGTGGTTCTTTATGGGCGGAGCCAAAGGGGTCACGCTGCTGCTGAACAATGGGTTCGGCGGGCTGACCAACTATGCGCTGGTGCCGATCCCGTTGTTCTTGCTGATGGGCGAAATCTTTTTCTACACCGGTTTGGGCAAGCGCATGTTCAATGCCATCGACCGTTTGCTGGGTAAGCTGCCGGGGCGGCTGTCCTATGTCACGGTACTGGGCGGCACGGCGTTTTCAACGCTGTCTGGGTCGTCCATGGGCTCCACCGCGTTGCTGGGTAGCCTGATGGTACCTGAAATGACGGAACGTGGGTATAAAAAGCATATGTCCATCGGTCCGATCCTTGGCACGGGCGGTCTGGCGATTATCATCCCGCCCTCAGCGCTGGCCGTGTTGTTGGCAACCTTGGCGCGGATTGATGTGGGCGCATTGTTGATCGCGGGGATCATTCCGGGGCTCATCCTTGCCAGCCTTTATATCGCGACAATCTACATTCAGACCCGGATCGATCCCGACGCCGCCCCCGCCTACGAGGTTGAAGACCTGCGCTTTGGCCAGAAGATGCGCCTGTTTTTCGGCGATGTGGTGCCCATGTTGTCAGTCATGGTCGTGATCGTGATTGGCATGGTGGGCGGGCTGATCACCCCGTCCGAGGCCGCGGCATTCGGGGCGCTTGGCGTGTTGATCTTGGCCGTGGCCTTCCGTTGCCTCACATGGGAAGCGATGAAGAAATCGGTGATCGGCGCGATGCGGGTGACCCTGATGGCCTATCTCATCGTCTTTGGGTCGGCCACCTTCAGCCAGTTGCTGGCGTTTTCCGGTGCTTCCAGCGGGTTGATCCGGTGGGCGACGTCGTTTGATCTGGCCCCTGTGGCGATGCTGCTGGTGATGTTCGGGGTCCTGCTGCTGCTGGGTATGTTCATGGAGCAGATCTCAATGATGTTACTGACCGTACCGATCTTTTTCCCGCTCGCCACAACGCTGGGATTTGATCCGGTGTGGTTCGGTCTGGTGATCCTGCTGGCGCTCGAGATCAGCTTTACCACGCCGCCCTTCGGGTTATTGCTTTTCGTGATGAAGGGCGTCGCCCCCAAGGGCACAACCATGCGCGAAATCTACGGATCTGCCTTCCCCTACATGGGATGCTCGGTGCTGCTGGTGTTCTTGTTGATCCTGTTCCCGCAACTGGCGCTATGGCTGCCTGGGATGTAGTCGGAGCGTCGCGTTGCAAACTCGCGCATATCATCCGCCGCTACTGGACCAAGCCGGCCAGCATTCGGCGGTATTCGGTGCGGTTTGACAGGGCGACGCTACCCACGGGTAGTCCGAGCAATCGGTCGCAGATTTCACCTTCAGATCGAAGACGCCTGTCAAGTGCGTCAACTGCCGCGTCCAGATCGTTCGCGCTCGCCAGGTCAAATGCCTCGATGAGAACCTCCCGACGGCCCTGCGAAAGGCTTAGCATCAGCTCGGCGGTCAGCCCTGCATCAATGGGGTTGAATGTTCCCTCAGCAATACCGGATTCAATAATGGCTTTAAGGACCGGCATCACGACCGCCGCCTCGGCGTCACAGATCCGGCGGTAGGGGATCTCGTTGCCGGGCCGTGAGAAGATTTGCACCAAACCGCGCAGTTCGTTGACGTTGTCGGCCGTCCATTGCGCCGCGCCATCCAGCAAACCGTTCAACTGGACCAATGCATCGCCGTTGTTCTGGCTCATCGCGGCTTCAGTGGTCTGCATCGCTTGTTCAGTCATGCGCGCGATAAGCCCGCTCAACAGGTCTTCTTTTGCGGCAAAGTGGTGGTAGAAACCGCCGCGTGAAATGCGTGCCGCTTCCTGCACATCCGCGATTGTCACGGCATCCCAGCCCCGCTCCATAAACAGCGCTTGGGCCGCATCAAGGATAAGGTCTCGCCTTACCGCTGGTGCCATACGCACACGGCTGTCTCTTTTTGTTTCGGTCTTTGCCAATGCGACGTCTCCATAGCCATACAGATCGTTAACCATACAGATCGCTGGTCGGTATACACCTAGGCCCGTGTCATTCACTGTTCAAGACCCATGAGCATCTAGATGCTGAATGAGGTCGTACGTGTTCAGCAAAGCGCATTTGATCCATCGCGATTGCGCTTCGTTTCAGCGGTAGGATCACTGGATGCCCCGACGTCACATTGACGTTTCATGCGCACCGTCTATTTCCCGCTTACAGACTGCTGGTCTGTTGTTAAAAAGCGTCATATGATGCGACCTCTTTGAACGGCGGCCTACATGGTATGCATGTCTGAAAAGGAACCCTGTGTGTGAGAGTGAAGGCCAACTGGAAATGAGCGACAGCGAAAACAAAGAGCAATTGTCTTTCGAGGACGATAAAGGCGCGTCGCGGTCGGCGTGGATTGCCGCGGCTTTGGTTGTCGCCATCGTCGGCTGGATGGGCAGCGGGTATATCCTGCCCTCGGGTGACGAAGACGCAGGGCAAGCTGAAACTGCCCCCGCCAAGCCGGTTGCCGTGGCGGTTGAAAAGTCGACGCCTCAACAGGTCACGATATCCTTTCAGGCGGAAGGACAGGCGCAACCCGACCGCGATACGTCGATCCGCGCCGAGGCGTCAGGCGACGTCGTGGATGTCTTGGTGATGGAGGGGGAAGAGGTTGAGGGCGGCGCGGTGATTGCTCGGCTCTCTGCGACGGGAGCTCAGGCGGATCTTGCGCGGGCCCGCGAAGAATTCGCCCGTGCGGACCGAGAGTTCAAGAACGCGACTGAGCTATTGAACAGAGGGGTGGCGACGGCCGATCGGGTCAGCCAAGCACGCGCCACGCTTGCCGCCGCCGAAGCATCCGTGACCGCAGCGCAAGAGGCGATAGAGGCACTTGTTATCACGGCCCCGTTTACCGGACGTGTCGAAGAGCTGTCACTTGATGCGGGTGAGTTTATTCAGGCGGGCGCCGAAGTCGGGCGCATCGTTGATAATCGGCCGCTGACAGTTGCGTTGCAGGTGCCACAACAGGCGCTTGGTCAGATCAAAAGCGGCCAGACGGCGACGGTGAATTTCATCACCGGAGAAGAGCGTGAAGGCACGGTGAGCTTTGTCAGCACGGCTGCAAATGCCGAAACCCGCACGTTCCTCACCAAGATCACCGTGCCGAATGAAGACGGTGCCATTCCCGCTGGTATTTCCGCCGAAATTCGGATCCCGACCGGTTCGACAAGCGCGCATTTCGTGCAGCCCTCGACGATATCGCTGAGCCCAGAGGGGCGCTTGGGTGTCAAAACCGTTGATGAGAATGATATGGTTGTGTTCACCCCCATTCGCATCGTGCGGGCAGAGATCGATGGCCTGTATGTCAGCGGCCTGTCGGACGCGGTGCGGATCATCACTGTTGGTCAGGGGTTCGTGAACGAAGGCGAAGAGGTGGCACCGTCGTTACAGACCAAGGCGGATGACGGTGAGGAAAACAGCACCCCTCAAGATGGGCAGCCCGCGCTTCCCACTCCCGATAGGGACGCGGCAAGCGACGAAGGGCAGCGGGAATGAATACGATTATTGACGCCGCATTCTCGCGTGGCCGGGTCGTTCTGATGGTGCTTCTGATGCTCTTGGGCGTAGGCGCGGTCGCCTATGTCGCCATCCCCAAAGAAGCCAACCCCGAGGTGCCTTTACCGCTTGTTTACGTCTCCACGGGCCTTGAAGGGATCAGCCCGTCGGATGCCGAACGCCTGCTGATCGAGCCGATGGAATCCGAATTCGCCGCGATTGCCGGGCTTGAGAAGATCCAAAGCAACGCATCCGAAGGCTATGCGAATGTCCAGCTGGAGTTCACCCCCGGCGGAGACATCGACGAAGCGCTGCGCAAAGTCCGGGAAGCCGCAGACAAGGTCGAGGGAGATTTGCCCGAAGACGCCTATGACCTCACGGTGACAGAGATCAACACCGCGCTCTTCCCGATTATCACCGCGCTCATTTCGGGGCCGGTGCCAGAGCGAACGCTGAACGCCATCGCCGATGACGCGCAAGAAGCCATCGAAGGGCTTTCCGGCGTTCTGGAGGTCGAGATTGGCGGCGCGCGGGACGAATTCCTTGAAGTACTGATCGACCCGACCGTTTTCCAAACCTACAACCTGAGCTTTGATGAGCTGATCGGCCAGCTTCAGCGGAACAACCGTTTGATTGCCGCGGGGGCCATCGAGACGGGGGGCGGTCGCATCGTGCTCAAGGTGCCGGGCCTGATCGAGGACCTGCAAGACGTCATGGAAATTCCGGTAAAGGTGCGCGGAAATACGGTGGTGACATTTGAAGATGTCGCAACCGTCCGCCGCACCTTCCAAGATCCGACGGGCTACGCACGCATCGATGGGCAACCGGCGCTTGCGCTTGAGGTGAAAAAGCGGTCCGGCGCGAATATCATCGAAACAGTCGCGGCGACGCGTGCTGCGCTGGAAGAGCTGCGCAAGGATTGG
Organism: Sulfitobacter pontiacus; assembly: GCF_040790665.1. Taxonomy (NCBI): domain Bacteria; kingdom Pseudomonadati; phylum Pseudomonadota; class Alphaproteobacteria; order Rhodobacterales; family Roseobacteraceae; genus Sulfitobacter; species Sulfitobacter pontiacus. The sequence continues at coordinate 124,167 of NZ_CP160850.1, forward strand.
CCCGAAAGCATCGAGGTAACCTACCTGCAAGATCAGTCCGAACAAGTAGAGACTTTGCTGAGCGACCTGGAAGCAAACGTCATTGCAGCGGTTTTGCTTGTTATGATCGTCATCGTGGCTGCCCTTGGCCTTCGGTCGGCTATCCTTGTCGGTCTTGCCATTCCGGGGGCCTTTCTGGTGGGGGTAACGGCGCTTTGGGCGATGGGGTTCACGATGAATATCGTGGTTCTCTTTTCGCTGATTTTGGTTGTCGGGATGCTGGTCGACGGGGCCATCGTAACGGTCGAGCTGGCGGACCGTCGTCTGCAAGAGGGGGATGATGCGCAAACAGCCTATGCCTATGCCGCCAAGCGCATGGCTTGGCCGATCATCGCCTCAACCGCCACGACATTAAGCGTCTTTTTTCCGCTGCTGTTCTGGACCGGCATGGTCGGCGAGTTCATGAAGTTCCTGCCTATTACCGTGATCCTGACCCTTTTCGCGTCGCTTTTCATGGCGCTCATCTTCATCCCGGTACTGGGTGGCCTCATCGGGAAACGCCAGCCGCAAAATGCGGTGGCCAAACGTGCGCTCAGCGAAGCTGAAATAGGTGACCCACGGCGCATTGGCGGGCTGACCGGAGCTTATGTGCGTCTGTTGGAATGGGCAATCCTCAGACCCGGCGCGACGGCGTTGCTCGCGCTTGCCATGCTGCTTGGCAGCTTTGGTCTATACGGGCAGTTCGGCACCGGCCTGTCGTTTTTCCCCTCGGTAGAGCCTGAGTTCATGCAGGTGCAGGTGCTTGCCCGTGACAACTTCTCTATCTACGAACGTGACGCGTTGGTGCGCAGGGTCGAGCAGCGATTGATGGGCTATGATGAAGTAGCCACCGTCTATGCCCGATCCACGATGAGCGCAGGGCAGGGCAGCGAAGAAACCATCGGTACGATACAGCTTGAGCTCACCGAATGGGACAGGCGGCGCGCGGCAGAAGCCATCGGCACCGATATCCGGCGGGATGTCGCAGACATTGCGGGTATTGATGTTCAGGTTCAGACCGAAAGCGGCGGACCCACCGCTGGCAAGCCGATCAACCTTCAGATCGCGGCACGCAATCCGGCGGTGCAGGGTGATGCTGTCGCGCAGGTCTTGTCCATCATGGAGCAGATCGGCGGCTTCACGGATGTGACCGACACGCTGCCGCTTCCGGGGGTAGAGGTGTCCATCCGCGTGAACCGGGCGGAAGCCGCGCGATATGGCGCTGATGTCAGTCTTTTGGGGCAGGCCGTTCAGCTGCTGACCCAAGGCATCGCCGTCGCGGATTACCGGCCCGAGGACGCGGACGGAGAGCTGGATATCCGCGTCCGTTTCCCGGCCGAAGAACGGTCTTTGTCAGAGCTTGGAAACCTGCGCGTTCCCACCTCTGCCGGATTGGTGCCGATCTCCAACTTTGTCACCTTCGAGCCGGTTGAGCGGACGGGCACGATCACACGTGTCGATGAAAAGCGCGTCGTGACGATAGAGGCAAATGTCGCACCCGGTTTGTTGGTCAACGATCAGGTGACGGCTTTGCAACAAGCCCTGGACGCTGCAGATTTGCCCGACGGGGTCAGCTATAGCTTCGCCGGCGAGGCGCAGGACCAGACCGAAGCGATGGTGTTCCTCGTTGGTGCCTTCGTGTCCGCGATTGTCTTGATGCTGGTGATCCTCGTTCTTCAGTTCAACAGCTTCTACCAAGCCTTCGTCGTGATGAGCGCGATCATCTTCTCGGTCGCGGGTGTTTTGCTTGGCTTGATCGTCACGGGGCGCCCTTTTGGCGTTGTGATGGGGGGTATCGGGATTATCGCGTTGGCGGGCATCGTGGTGAACAACAACATTGTTCTGATTGATACCTACAATGACCTACGATCCTCTGGCATGCACCCGCGCGAGGCCGCCTTGCGCACAGGCGCACAACGTTTGCGGCCTGTTCTTCTGACATCGATTACCACGGCGCTTGGCCTGATGCCGATGGTGCTGGGGGCCAACCTGAATTTCTTCACGCGCGAAATCGTCTTTGGCGCGCCATCGACCCAATATTGGACCGAACTGTCGAGCGCGATTGTAGGGGGGCTGGTTGTCGCGACCCTTCTGACCCTCATCCTGACACCTGCCATGCTGATGTTCGGACAAAAGCGAAGCCTGCAAGGGGACGAAGCGACGCCAGCGGAACGGCCGAGGAGAGCATGGTTGTCGAGCTTATTCAGACGTAAACGTGCAGACCCTCAACGCTGACCGGGCGTGTGGTTGACGTCCTTCGATTGGAAACTCCGCGAGATGGCGGCTTAAAATGCCGTTCGCAGGGGTAATACGCGTTTCTATACCTCTGAAAAAAGCCCTTTTCCGAACCAAATAAGAAGAAGGGCCCCGGCAATCCATGGACCAAACGCGAGGCGCTCTTGGCGCCCGTGGCCCGAGAGCACTGCGTATCCAAGGGCACCCAGAGCCGACAGGAGCACGACCCAAGGCAAGGCGAAAACCCCAACCCATGCACCCGCTGCCGACAGCAGCTTTGCATCGCCCAAGCCCAACCCTTCCTGCCCGCGGCTGCGGAAATAGACCGCTCCGATCAGCCAGAATACCACATAGCCAATGATAGCGCCCCAGATCGCCTCCGTCGGGAGGGCACGCTGCGCGAGGGCATTCGTTGCCAGTCCGACCCATATCAGCGGAAGCGTATAGCGATCCGGCAGGCGGTGTTGGCGCAGATCAATACGAACAAGCTGACCCAAAATCGGAATCAGAATGATCGAGGATAAGATGAACAGAGGCATTCACGTATAAAACACGGCAAGCATCAAAAACGCCAGTGTGCCTAGGTTCCATCTAAATGAGATATTCTATCATAAACGGTGAAACTTTCTCGGCGGCAGCACGTGTCTCATTCAATGCGGGTAGTGAATAGAATTTTTTCAGCACTCGCAGGGCGAACCGATGACCATTGGTCTCGGCACATAAAGTAAGCCAACTTGGGAGTGAAAAATGACATTTACCATTCGTACCTTGTTGCAGGGAAGCTGCGCTACAGCGCTTTGCCTGACAGCAAGCATTGCATCTGCATCATCGCACCGTGAGGCGCCGGGCATTACCGAGCAGCCAAAGATCGACGCGACAGATTTCTACATGTTCAAAAGCTACGAGGCAAACCGCGGCGACTACGTGACCCTCATTGCAAATTATCAGCCTTTGCAGGCCCCCTATGGTGGACCCAACTATTTCACCATGGACCCCGATGCGATCTATGAGATCCATGTCAGCAATGACGCCGATGCCGAAGAAGAGATCACCTTTCAGTTTCAATTCGACAATAATCTGAAAGACGGCACTGGTATCCAGCTGGACATCGGCGGCGAGAAAGTGGGCATTCCGCTGCGCGCTGCAGGCCAGATCACAGCCAGCAGCCCGACTGCCGCTCTGGGTGAAACCGAAAGCTATAGCGTGACCATGATCACGGGCGACCGTCGCAGCGGCAAAAGAACGTCTCTTTCTCATGGCGGCGGGACGACCTTTACCAAGCCGCTCGACAACGTTGGCAACAAGACCCTGCCTGACTATGCCGAATACGCGAACGCCTATATCTATGACGATGTAAAAATTCCGGGCTGCGGAACGGGCCGGGTCTTTGCTGGCCAGCGCGCAGAGGCCTTCGCGGTGAACCTTGGCGAAATCTTTGATCTGGTGAACCTCGTTCCAGTGCAGGGACCAGATAACCCGATGTGGTCCCAGTATAACGATCCCAATTTCAACGCGAACGGGATCGTGCAGGACCGCGCCAATGACGACCTGATTGGTAAAGCCAATGTCACAACGCTGGCTTTGGAAATTCCAATCTCCTGTCTGACCCAAGGGGATGAGCCGGTCATCGGGGCATGGACGACTGCCAGCCTGCCACAAGGCGAATTGGAAGATCCGTCGCCCACCTACGAGAAGACCTCGATTTATGGTGGCGCGTGGGTGCAGCAGTCGCGCTTGTCCAACCCGCTGGTCAACGAGGTGGTCATCGGCCTTTCCGACAAGGATCTGTTTAACGCAGCAGAGCCTACAATTGACGAGGCACTGGCTGTCTATGTGACCAATCCGACCCTGCCAGCGCTACTGGATATCCTGTTCCGCGATGCGTTGGGTGCATCGGGCAATATCGCTCCGTCGAACTTCCCCCGGAACGACCTTGTTACCGCGTTCCTCAGCGGTTTTGAGGGCGTAAACCAGCCTGCTGGCTTCGATACGAAGACAGACCTGTCCGAAATGCTGCGCTTGAATACAGCGTTCCCGGCGACACCCGCATCCGAGCAGCATACCTTTGGCCTTTTGGCTGAAGACCTCGCGGGCTTTCCCAACGGTCGCCGTCCGGCGGATGACACTGTCGATCTTGCGCTGCGCGTGATGATGGGCCGGTTGTGCCATGACGTGCCTCTCGGGCAAGAGCTTAGCGGAGACCCAAGTGCCGAAGACAATGTAAATCTGGGTCTTTGTGGCAAAGGCGATCCCAACGATACCGCGCCTGCGGGCCTAGTACCGTTGACCGATGGGGCACCTTTGCGCGCCACCGAGTTGCAAACCGTGTTCCCCTACTTGAACACACCGATTGCTGGCTCGCCGAACAACTAAACCCATAGAATAGGAGAATTCCGATGTTGAAGAGTATCTCAGTTCTTGTGGTTGTGGCCGGCGTTCTAGTCGCTTGTGGTAGCAGCGGCGGACTAAACGGCATTTCCAAATTGGGGGCCGATTTTGTGCGCGCCTTCAACCAGGATCGCAATGCCCAGCCGATCTCCCTCGCGGGGGTCACAGTGCCACGGTTCCCGACGAGCGAACCTTTCAACCCCTAGGTTGATTGGCTCCTTTTCGGGGGTGTGAGAATATGAAAGAGGCGCGGCCGCTCCATAGAGTGGCCGCGTTTCGCATTTTACCCTTAGGGACGGAAGGGCTTTGGGGCAGGCAAGCTCCCCTTCGATCCCAGATGCTCCGAAAAGCTGCGCTCGATCGCATAGGTGTCTTTTCGCCCCAGCCTGTCTTCGCGCAGCAGCCGGGACGTCAGGATCACCGTGGTGCCATCGACTTCTGCGCGGCTTTCCACATCATAGACGTCTGACGTGAAGCCAATGCCGTTCAGCGCGACAATGCCGGCGTCGGTCACGTCCCCGCGCGTGAGGAAACCGTTTTGTTCGCGCCGCTTGACCAGTTGTCTTGCGGCGGTTGGCGATCCCAGCACTGCCGCTATGACCGCTTCACTTGCGGTGTTGATGTTCACATCTCCGGGTTGCGGTAGCAGGCTGACGTGGGGGGCCAGTATCGCACGCGTCTGCGCGTCCAAAAGCTCGACCTCGGACAACGCGCGTATGGGGCCGCGGCGGGAAATTCGGTCGTTGATGTCCAAGGCCACGCTGTCGGGCAGGTCCAGAGATTTGACCAGCCGCGCAAGGATCTGCTGTTGCGAGAGACGCCCCGCTGCAAGCCCGTTCAAATCAAACCGCGCTTGGGCATCTGATACGCTGATCGCAAAGCTACCCGTCTCTAGTTGCACTTCTTCTTGCGCAGCCAGCGCCCATGGTTCGGCCATATGGTCCGTCTCGGGTGCGACGTCCATATCCCGGCGTAACGCCACGATAATCGAGGTCTCCGCGCCCAAGGCCAGCGCCTCGGCCTGGGTCGCTGCGGCTGCTCGCTGGGTGCGTTCCATCAGGGATTCTTGCGAGGTGAACATCAAGACAACGATCGCAGACCCCAACGCGAGCGCCACTAACACATTGATCAACACGACGCCGGCGTCCGGATATCGTATACCGGCGCGGCTCATCGGGGCGCAGGGCGGGTCAAAGACGAAAGCCGCCTCAGACTGCCAATTCCATTAATGTCCACGCGCATATCCACGGCCAGCGCTTCGCTCTCGCTGTCGGGGAGGGGCCACGTTGAATGCCAGTTACGATCCCTATCAAGCACGCGAAACGTCAGCGCGCTGACATCCAGTATCAAGGTTTGCCGCAACAGATCATCCGCGTTTCGGGGGCCTATCTCGCGGCTAAGCGCATTTGCATCGTGCAGATACTGGCGTCTGGTTTGGCCATCATGTCCGAGAGTGGACAGGACCCCATCTCGAAGCGTCACCGTACGGGGGTCCGCCTGCACAATATCGCGCCCGAAGACCAGCAAGGCCCGATCCAATTGTGCCAGATGCTCGAGCCGGCCATCGGTGCGTTCGCGGACACGCAAGATCGTGTCCAGCGTGGTAAACGAGGCAATACCCACCAAAGCGAACAGACTAAGCGCGACCAGCATCTCGATCAGGGTCACGCCAGCCTCTTGGTCGCGGATAAGGGTCATGCGCCGGTAGAGCCAATCAGGTTATTCGCGCCGGTTGTCACGCTTAGGATAGCCAGCCCGCGTGCGCATTGTCCGTCCTTTTGGAAACGGTAGGGGCCGACGACACCGTCGAAACCGGCGTCACGCAGCAGCCCTTTGCGGTTCTGCTGGCCGATGCGCCCAAGAATGCGCGCCATTTCGACGGCATCAAAGGCCAACCCGCCAAGCACACCCGCCTCGGTTTCACTGAACGCGGTAAAGGCCGTAGCAAAGGCCTCGAAACGAACAGGGTCGGGTGCGGCAAACCACCCATCCTGCAATGCGTCGATCCGGTAAGGCGTGATCGATGCCCATTGTTCCGAGCCAAGCAGCTGCACCCCCGCGCTCTTGATCGCCGCGGCCTGTTCTTCAAAGGGGCCACCCACAACGGGCAGATAAACCGCATCTGGCAGCGCACCGCCGTTCGCGGCCCGGATCTTGTCGATCAGGCCAGCGGCGGATGCGGCAACAATCGCTGGCGGAGCGGTACCCCCTGTCGCCGCGACGACGGATTGCGCTGCCTGCGCGGACAAGGCACCAAATGGCCCCGGAGGAACAACAGTAACAACGTTGCGCTTGCCGCGGGTTGCCGCGAAGCCGAGGATCGATTTCGCTGATTGCTGCGGTGTGATGCCGAATACAAACAGGTTATCTCCGGCGATAGAGCTGTCGTTCGACAGTGAAACAACGGGCGTACCGCGCCCGACAGCTTCGGCGACTGCGCGGCTCTGGCCGGAGAAAAGCGGACCAAGCAACATCTTCGCCCCGCCGTCCATCGCTTTTTGCGCGGCAGCAACGGCTGTTTCGGGGCTATCGCCAGCATCGACCACCTCGACCTCGGCCCCTGGGCCGGTCGCGTTGCCGCCAAGGCTTGCGGCTGCCAGCATGATCTGTCCTAATGACGCACGCGGGCCGGTAAGCGGGGCCAGCAAAACGGCCTGTCCTACCGCATTTTCAGGCGGCAGTTCAGTGTCACCTGTCAAAGACAACCCGCCGCAGCCCGATAAACCAATGAGCGCCGATGACCCACCAAGACCCAACAATACCCGCCGCCGCGACAGAGGGGAAAAGGCACCGGAAGCCACGGTTTCGATGGATTTTATCGGCTGTGCTTTTGGCATCTTTTGCATTCCTCGTTTACGTGACGACATTGATTGTCACCCTCCCGGCATCGGCCTTGCGCCGTATTGCCGTCATCCCTGCTCCGATTACTGACCTGTATGGCGGCCTGTGGGAAGGGCGTGCTGTGTTGGACGGTGGATATTCGCTGGATTGGGACCTGCGCGGCTGGCCTTTGTTCGCTGCTCGCGGGGTCGCGGACTGGACTTTGCAAGGGCCCGACACCCAATTGACCGGCGTTGCGATCTTTACCCCAGCATCCATGAGCGCGACGGACATTGTGGGGCGTATCGGGCCCGGTTTGGTCGACCTGATCCCCGGGGCCGCATTGAAAAACTGCACGTCGCAGGCCGTCGTTGATGTGCAACGGCTGAGCTGGCGCAAGGGGGCCGCTGCTGCTGCGGGCGCGGTTCTGATCAGCGAAGGGCGGTGCAAAGATCTATTGGGGCGCGACACAACAGTGCCACAGATGACGTTGGACCTGACAACCCAAGGCCGCGACGCCATAGCAATATTGACGGACCGTGACAGCACGCTGGCCAAGGTCACGGTTACAGGGGAACGGCGGCTGATCGCGCGTATCGAGCCCGAAGGCGCAGTGCTTGTGCCGGGCATGCCGACGAGCGGACCGATGATCATCGAAATGCCATTCTAGTTCACCAGATTGTTAAGGTTAACGATCGGTAGCAGGATGGAGAGCACCAAAAGCATCACGATCCCACCCATGATCAGCAGTACGGCCGGTTCGACCAGTGCTACCAATGTGGCTACCAATGCATTCAGATCGCGCTCTTGATCGTCGGCTGCGCGGGTCAGTGTTGTCCCCAGCACGCCCCCCGCTTCCCCACTTGCGATCATCGCGATCAGCATCGGGGGGAAGACTTTGGCATCGTCCAGCGCCCGTGAAAGCGCCGTCCCTTCGCGTACGCGTGCCGTGGCTTGGGCGACTTTTTCGCGGACGTGCAAATTTGGCACGGTCTGCGTAGCAGCGGTCAAGGCATCTACAAGCGGCACGCGGCTGACGGTCAAGGTTGCCAAGGTACCCGCGAACTGCACCGAGTTTGTCTTGAGAGAGAACCCCCGCGTCAGCACCGAACGCGATAGAAATCGATGCCAGCGCAGCCGCATCGCCGGTTGCCGCAGCAGGCTGGCCCCGCCAAGGATAACGGCAGCGAGCACGCCGAGCATTGCAATACCCCACGCATTGATAAAATCGCTTACCGTAATCAACGAACGGGTCAGGAACGGCAGTTCCGCCCCGCGAGAGGTGAAAACGCGCACGATGTCAGGCACCACAAAGGTCAACAGTGCTACGATTACCGCAAGCGAAACGACGGCAAGGATCGCGGGATACAGCAAAGCAAGCTGCACCGTCTGGCGGTTCTTGGCGCGAGTTTCCACAAAGCCGGACAGATGTTCCATCACTTGGCCAAGCTGCCCCGAGGTTTCCCCCGCAGCGACCGACGCACGGTAAAAGTCGCCGAACACCTGAGGATACTCGCCAAGCGCCTGCGCAAAGCTGCGCCCGTCGAGCACTGAGGCGCGCAGGTTCAACAACAGTGATGTAACAGCGGGCTTATTCTGCTGGTCTGCCACTGTCTTGAGCGCTTGCTCCACACCGATCCCCGAACCGATCAGCGTGGCAAGCTGTCGGGTCAGTAGGGTCAGCGCGCGGCGCGAAATCTTGGCCCTGCCAAAGCCCGCCCCCTTTGTCGCTTTCCCCTTTTTTGCGACGGTTGGTTCGACCGACAGCGGCGCGAGGTTGCGCTGGCGCAGACTGCTGCGCGCGGCGGCCGCACTTGCGGCCTCTATGATCCCCTTGGTCGACTTGCCCGCGGGCGTCATCGCTTCATAGGCATAGGCTGGCATTATTCATCCTCTTGTGATGCGGCAAGCGATATGCTGGGTTGCGGTGGGGCACCGTCGTGGATGGCGCGCGCGACTTCCTGTGCAGTGGTGAGGCCCAAACGCATTTTGGCGATGCCGTCGTCCAGAATGCTAGGGCCGCGATCCCGCGCCGCGGCGATCAGCTCGGCTTCGGATTGTCCTTCGTGCATTTTGCGTTCAAGCGCGCCGTCGACCTCGATAATTTCATACAGCGGCAGACGTCCGCGAAAGCCGCTGGCTTGACAGGTATCGCAGCCAAGCCCCTTCTTCACGATCTCTCCGGGCTTTATCTTTTGCCCCAAAAGATCGCTTTCCGCCTGCGTGACCTCGTGGTCGCCCAGACAGTCGGTGCAATTGCGCCGCACCAGCCGCTGCGCGATCAGCCCGCGCAGCATAGGGGCCAGCAAGAAGCGTTCGACACCCATTTCGACCAGTCGAGAGACGGCACCGATGGCCGTGTTGGTGTGCAAGGTCGAGATGACCAGATGCCCGGTCATGGCGGATTCCACGGCGATCTGTGCCGTCTCGCGGTCCCGGATCTCGCCGACCATAATCACATCCGGATCTTGTCGTAGAATGGCGCGCAACCCTCTGGCAAAGCTAAGATCGGTCTTGGCGTTGACCTGCATCTGGCCAACACCGTCCATCGTATATTCGATCGGGTCCTCGACGGTCATGATGTTGCGTTGCCGGTCGTTCAGCATATCCAGACCAGCATAAAGCGTCGTGGTCTTGCCCGAACCAGTCGGGCCAGTCACCAGCACCATCCCATCGGGCAAGGACAGGATCCGTTTCAGCACCGTATTATCGCGATCCGACAGGCCAAGATGGTCGATCCCGCGCAATGTCTGCCCCCGGTCCAAAAGTCGCAGCACCACGCGCTCGCCAAATTGAGAGGGGATCGTCGAGATGCGCACGTCAAGGTCATACCCTCCGACCCGCAACGAAACACGACCGTCCTGCGGAAGGCGTTTTTCAGCGATGTCGAGTTTGCCCATCACCTTGATCCGGCTGACAAGCAGCGGCGCGAGTGCGCGTTTCGGGCTGATTACCTCGCGTAGAATGCCGTCGACCCGAAAGCGCACCAAAAGTCGCCGCTCCTCCGTCTCGATATGCACGTCAGACGCGCCTTCCTTGACCGCCTCGAGCAGTAGGGCATTGATCAGCCGCACCACGGGCGCATCATCGTTTTGGGCCAGCAGATCGTCGATCGAAGCAGCCGTGTCCGCCAATGAGGCCAGATCATCGTCTGCATCCGCGGCCACCTGTGCGGCCTCGGACGCGGAATCGCGGTAGGTCATGCCAAGAGCCGCTTCAAAATCGGCAGCCGATATTTCCTCGAATGTCACAGCGGCGCCAGACACGCGCTGTGCTTCGATCAGGGCTTCGAAAGAGGCATCATGGCGATATTGACAGCGTGGCTCCGCACTCTCTTCAGAGGCAGGCAATAGAATGACCCCTTGGCTTTGCGCGAAACCATAGGAAAGGCGGGTCTGGGTGCTGGCATGGGTCATTGCAACGATCCTAAAAGCAAACGCGCCGAAACACGGCCCGGTGCCGGGCGCCGATCCACCTCGAGCGCCTCTACCCTCACGTCGTGCTGCTCTTCCAGATCAGAAAGCCACAGCAATATGGTCGCAAAGGGCGTATCGTCCAAAGTGACCCGAATGCTGTCGTTTTCAGGCTCAATGCGCCGCAGGGTCAGGTTTGCCGCGGATGCCGAGGTGGTGATCCGCGTGGCAAGAGGCGTCTCGTTGAGCGGTTGCAATGACACGATCGTGTCGACGGACGCCAGCGCAGCTGTGTCCTGAACAAGGCGAAATGCTTGAATGTCTGCGCGCGCTTCGGCCTGCGCCCGTTGCAGCGGAGCCCATAGGAATTGGTAGCCCACAATCATGATAGCGAGCGGTAGCACAATGCTCACCAGACGCTTTTCACGCGGGTTAAGCGCGGCAAAAGCTTTCATCCGCCATCCCCCCGCGCGATCCGCATTTCGACCTCTGCACCGCCATCGCCCGCTGTGGCGGCACCGCTGCGCACGGCAAAGCCCGATGCCTCTAGCGTCTGCTCGATGCCTTGCAGGTCGTCCAGGCCAGGGCTCTGCATGAGCACCACCAATGTATTCTCTGACGCGCCCCATGCCATGCGCCTGAAACCAACCGGCGCGTCCGTCAGCACGCGTGAGATATCGCTGAGCAGGGGCAAAAAGCTGCTTTCCTTTGCAACCACCTGCGCGGGTGTCAGGCGTGCGAGAACGGGGCCAACCTCTTGGGTTAGGGTCATGCTGGGCAGGATGTCCGATATGGCCAGCTCTGCAGCGCGGCGCTCTGTCTGAGCGATCTGAGAGAGGGCGCGCAGGTTCAACGCCGCGATGGTCATATGCAGCACCAAGGCGGAAACCACAGCGACGGCAGCCCACTTCCACGCAGCCAACCCCCGTGCTGCAGCCTTGCGCGGCTGAGCAAAACTGAAGGCCACGTCTATCGGGTCCGGAGGGGGTGGTGTGGCTGACAGATTTTCGGCCGGAAGATCCGCTCCCAACGGTTCGCCAAGCGCGCGCAGCGACGGCCGGCCAGCGCGCTGCCATAAAAGCGGCAGCATATTCACATAGGCGGCAAAACCCGTCCCGTCGGAACAGCGCACAACCGCACGATTGCCTTCTTTCCAGACGGCCCACGCGGGACCATTGTCGGACGGTGGACGGGGGATTAATAGATATTCGGGGAGGTGCGGCGCGTCTTCCTGTGTCACCTGCGTCATCACGTCATTGGACAGGACAAACGCCAGGTGATCCCCGGGCGACGCATCGGCAAGCGGGCCTTGGATGATCTGGACGGACTGCAGCGGTGCGGCAATCCGCTCTTCGACAGCAAAGGTGATCAACGCCTGTCGTTGCCGCGCATTGGATCTGGGTACATGAACGATAAAACTGCTGACGTGTTCTGCACTGACCGGACGGGCGGCCAGCCCATCAACCTGCGGGCAATAAAGTTCGGCCCGTGCAACCATGGCCGAATTTCTCGTCGTCAAAGGCACTTTTAAAGCGTCAGACGCGGGCAGCCGTACAGGGCGCTCCGAGGCGTTTAAATCTGGCGTAATGCCTTGACTTATCACGAAAAATTACCTTTTCAATCGTCCCGTTGTTGCCATAGTATACGGAAAGCCACGTAACAGATAGGGAAACAGTTTCATGCGTCACTGGAAAAAGCTGGGGGGCCGCCCCGCGTCCCACCGCAGCCGCCGCGACGGTGAAGCGGGCGTAACTCTGATCGAGATGATGGTGGTGCTGGTCATTATCGCCCTGGTGGCAGCGATCATCGTGCCCAACGTTATCGGGCGCCCAGACGAAGCACGGGTGACCGTTGCGCAGTCCGACATCCGCGCAGTCGGCTCGGCGCTCGAACTTTACCGCTTGGACAACCGCACCTATCCCACGACCGCACAGGGATTGCAGGCCTTGGCCGTGCGTCCCACCGCGCCGCCCGAACCCCGCAACTGGGTCGCGGGTGGGTATCTGACCGCTGTGCCGGTCGATCCTTGGGGGAATGATTACATCTACGTCTCTCCGGGTGCGAATGGCGGGTTCGATCTGATGTCGCTTGGGGCAGATGGGGCACCCGGCGGCGAAGGGGTCGCGGCAGATCTGGCACATGGGCAGCTGCAGGCCAGCAGGTGAAAACCACGGCCGCCCCTGACCGACACCAAGACGCGGGCGTGACGCTTGTTGAGGTGCTTGTGGTACTGGTGTTGGTGGGAATCATGGCCGGGATTGTCGGGCTTAACATCGGCAGCGGGTCACGTGGTGATATTGCCAAGCAAGAGGCCGACCTTCTTGTCGCCAGGCTAAATCGGGCAGCGGACGATGTGATCCTGACGGGGGTGCCAATGGGCTTCGTTTGGGGCGCGGAGGGCTATAGGTTCGATGTCTATAACGGGGAAATCTGGGAGCCGCATCCTTTACCGGTCCTGAAAGAACCCCATCTGCTGGCCGGTCGCACGCGGATCGTTGGCAGCGCTGGCGCGATCGTCGTTTCCACGGAGTCGCGCCCGACTGGGGATAGCCCCTTGTCGCTTGAACTGCGTGCGGGTGACGGCGCGGCGGAATATGTTCGGTTCGACGGCGTCAGCGCGGCGCATCTTCAGGAGGTAGAATGACACGTCAGAACGATGCAGGGTTCACGTTGATCGAAGCGCTGGTGGCGATGGCCGTCCTTGCCTTGGGCGCCGTATCGCTGCTGTCGGCCACGCAGGGGCACAGTAAACGCATCGCTGATCTCTCGGATCGGGTCGCGGCACGGTGGGCCGCCGAATACCGCCTTTCAGAAGTCCGGGCAGGGGTGGCAATCGGCGCAGAGCCGCTTGAGGTATACGGCATTGAATTCGATCTCAATGTGACGCGCCGCCCGACCAGCGACCCCGATGTGCAGGCCGTCTCTGTCGGCAGCGCCGTTTCAGGGACGGATCGGGTTTTGTATATTCTGGATGGATATGTCGCGTCAGGAGACCCGTCATGACGCGCTTTGATCATGCGGCGAAATGGCTTCGATTGGGCGTGATCCTGACGGCCGTTTCCAGCGTGGCCGCGGCGGGTGCAGAAGCGACTTGGCGTGTGCTTGGCCACGATCGCGTTATCCCCCCTATTGCGAAGCTTCGCCCCCCCGCACAAGAGCCCGAGGCACTGCCCGACCTTGCGCCTGCGCTGGCTCTTGCACCGTTTGGCGCTGCGGAAGTCGCGGTGGCAGATGCTCAGACGGCCGCGATACCGCAGACCCTGATCTTGCTCGGGGTCATCGTACGCGATGATCCGACCCGCTCGCTGGCATTGCTGCGGTCGGACACGACTGAAGGCAACTATCGCATCGGCGATGAAGTCGTGCCCGGTACGATGCTCACCTCTATTTCACAAAACCATGTAACCGTGCTGACAAAAGACACCGAGAGCCGTCTTTATTTTGCCGGTGCGGATCTGGTCGCCGATGGTCCGCAAGTCCCGACAGGCGCGGAACGGCTGCTGGCGCTTATGACCTCTGGGCAGGGCAGTTCCATCAGTGAACAGGTGGATGCAGCGGCACGCGCTCAGCCCGTGACAACACAGGATTACATCGACATGTGGCGCGACCGCATCATCGCCAACCCCGCTGAGGTTCTGGATACGATTGGCTTGGTGCCAGGGGAAAAAGGATATACCATCGCTGAAAAGCACGACGTAGGCGTAAACCGCGCCGGTCTGAGAGCAGGTGACATCGTGACAAGTGTAAATGGTGAAAGCGTCGGCAATGTCGATCAGGATCGGGAACTGTATGACGTGATCGCGGCGTCTGGCTTGGCCCGTATCGAAGTCGAAAGGAATGGCCGAACGATCGTTATGTCATTTCCGCTGCAGTGAACCTTGCGCTTCGCCATATAGCAGCCTTTGCCCTCGCAGTTTTACTGATGCTGCCCGCCCCTGTGCGCGCTCAGGAGACCTTTGTCATCAATCTGCGAGACGCAGACATCTCTTTGCTCGTTGAACAGATTTCCGAAATAACCGGCCGCACCTTGGTGCTTGATCCGGGGTTGGTGGGAGAGGTGACTGTCGTCTCTGCCGAGGCGCTGGACAAAGAAGGCGTCTGGTCGTTGTTCCAATCCATTCTGCGGGTACGCGGATTTGTTGCCGTTCAGGCCGGATCGATCTGGCAAGTGATCCCCGAGGCCGAAGCGCGCACTGCGAGCGGGCCCAATCTTGGCGAAGAAGTCATCGCCGGCAGCCAAGACTTCGTAACCGAGATGTTGCGCCTGAACCGGCTGCCCTCTGCCGAAGCCGTGCGCGTCCTGCGCCCGCTTGTCGCGGAATCGGGATATATCGAAGCCGTCGAAGATCCCAATGGCGTGGTCATTACCGATACCCGCGCCAATGTGGACCGGATCATGGCCATCGCGCGCAGCTTTGACGGAGATGCCCTTGTCCGCTCTGAGGTGCTGCGCTTTCGCAGTGCCGATGCGGTCACCGTCGGCAGTGCGATCCTAGAGGTACTTGGTCAAGCGGGCACAGGCGCGCGCCTGTCCGTTGATGCAGGGTCCAATCTACTGCTTGTCCGTGGCACGCCCGAAGACATTGCAGAAATTCGCAGCCTTGCGATCGCCATGGACGTTGCGCCACGTAAAGACCCCCGCGAGGCCGTCGCTACCACAGTTTTCAACCTCCAGTATGGCGACGCGCAGATCATTGCAGACATCATCAAAGGTACGGTGGGGGATGCCACTGACATCACCAACGCAGTTGCCGCCGATGTGGGCGCACAATCAGCCGAAGCCACGTCGGACGGACAATTTGTGCCGCTAAACCGCGTCGTCGCCCCGGATGCTGTCAATATCACCGCCTCTGTCGAAACGAATTCTATCGTTGTTCGCGGCACTGCGGCGCAGGTTCAAGAAGTCGGGCAACTCGTTCATGCCCTTGATGTGCGTCGCCCGCAGGTGATGATCGAGGCAGCTATTGTCGAAGTGTCCGGCGAGGTCGCAGAGCGGCTTGGGGTCCAACTGGGGCTTGGCCCGAATGTGCCGAACGGAGCAATCGCCGCCTCGAACTTCTCTAATGGGGGAGGGGTATCGCTGGGGTCCGTGCTTGCTGCTGTCGGTGTCCCCGCCGGGTCGGCCTTGTCTACGGGACTGACGCTTGGTGCCGGTGGCAATGACTTTGGTATTTTGGTGCAGGCCCTGTCGCAGTCTACGAGCGCGCGGCTTTTGTCGACGCCATCGGTCACGACGCTGGACAATGAACCCGCGACCATTGTGGTTGGCCAGAACGTTCCCTTCCGGACGGGTAGCTTCGCCACCGATGGGAATACGGCGACCCCCTTTACCACGATTGAACGACGCGATGTCGGCATCACGATGAATGTCGTGCCCCGGATCACGGCCGGAGGTGTGGTGCAGCTGGTCATCGAACAGGAAATATCGAGCCTAACAAATGCCAATGTTGAAGGTGCCGCGGATCTAGTGACCAACCGGCGGGTGATTAATACAACCGTAATGGCCGACAACCGCGGAACAGTTGTGCTTGGTGGGCTGATAACCGACGACCGCATCAATGGCAGCAGCAAGGTGCCCGGTCTTGGCGATCTACCGGTGGTGGGAGAGCTTTTTAAATCGCGTAATGCCCGCAATACCCAGCGTACACTTTTTGTCTTTCTAAGGCCTACAATCCTGCGCAGCCGTGAAGATATCACCGAAGCTTCTTCGCGCCGGTTCAACCGCCTGAAAGCAGCCGACGCCAGACAGCAGCCTAGAACGATCCTTAAAAAACAAGAAGTACAGCAGTTGCCTTTGGAAATTCAGGGTTTGTATTGATCCAGGCCAGTGGCACGCGCCCCCAAGACGCTGCTACCGTTCAAAAGTCAGCGACGCCCAATAGCTCACCCAATCAAAATCATTATGCTTTACCGGCAGCAATTTTACGCTGTTGATCATGATCTCTCCACGAATGTCATCCGAAAGCGTCAATATGCCATTCGCATCCGTCATCATATGCTGCGGTCCTGTCTCGGCTTCGGACCCAACAGGCCGCGCAAATACCTGAACCGGTTGATTGGCGTTTGCTTCACCATTCAAGAGCAGCTGAAAGCGGACCGGCCCGTCCAAAGTAACATAAGGATTATCCAGCGCTACCCACTCGTAAATTGCGCCATATGCACGATCCTGCCCGCTTTTGTCGCCCACCCCCACCAAGGTTTTCGCATAACGGAAATAGGCTTCTCTGATGGGCTGACCCGGCCGGGTGCTAAATACTTCGGCACCACGCCCTACGGTTTCAGCAAATTCACGAAAGTCGGCCAGCGTGTCATGCTTTAGGGTGCTTGCATTTGAAACAAGTACAATAGCGTGCAGCCCGTTTTCGCCCGACTGGAGGCTCAACGACGGGTTATCTTGTCCGGTAAACGCCAGCTCTGTTTCAACGTCACCTCTGGAAAACAGGGCCGAGCTGTATCCCTTCGGAATGAAGATATAATCCTGCCCGACAAACTCGGATCCGACCAATAGATCCGCCTCAATCGTCGCCTGCGACGGGAAAGTGTAGGCCCGAGGTTCAATCCAAAATTCATGCGCCAAGGCAGAATGAGTGGCCAGAAGCCATATGGTGAAAGATTTCGTGTAAAGAGACATGATCATACCCGTTTGCTGTTTCGGCATTGCCAAGTTGTTGGCCGCGTGTCGTAGGGTGTTGCTGGTCTGTAAATTAAGCCACCACTTCGATGATGTATTCTGCCCAAAGGCTGAACGCGTCATCTCGGGCATGGCGATATGAGTTTGCGGCGCGTTGAAATCGGCGGGACGGAAAATCAGGTTGGTCTGATCGTGAGCGGATAGCAACCTCTGAGTCTGCCGATTTGACTTAAACCGGCCGAATATCTTCTTTCGCTTGCGGGTCGGCCTGTGTGATCCGTCGATGGTGTTGTCCCATCCCTCGTGGGCGCGGTGGTCAGCCTCCGGTGCCAATGTTTTGATCGGCTTGACACAGTTGCACAGCTTGTCGGTGATCATGACCCTCGGCTCGCCGAACTGATTGATCAGCCTTTGAAGAAATCGCTTGGCTGCTGTAGCGTTTCGTGGCGTTTGCACGAAAATGTCGAGGACGAACGCGCCGGCCGCAATTTGCGAAATGTGGACTAAAGCGAGTGACCTAGAACCGGACTGCTTCCCGGAGACTGTGCAGAATTTTGTGCGTGACGCGTTTTCTTACGCCATCGGGAAGCGGTCTTCGAACATGATGGCAAGCTGAGATCTGACAGCGTGCCATTCGCGGACCGAACGCTTCCACTCGGTCGATGTAGCATTGAGCGCCAGATAGATCAATTTCGCCGCAGCGTCGTCGCTTGGGAAATGACCTCGGGTTCTGACGGCACGGCGAATTTTCGAGTTCAAGGCCTCAATGGAATTCGTGGTGTAGATCAGCCTGCGGACCTCGGGCGGGTAATCGAGGAACGGGATGACCTCGTTCCAGGCCCGGCGCCAGCTCGGCGCGATCGCCGGATACTGCCTTGCCAGATCGCTGTCCTCGAACTCAGCCAGAGCCAGTTCTGCCGCCTCGACGTCCACGGCCGTGTAGATCGCCTTGAGGGCGGCGGCGACGGCCTTGCGGTCCTTGTAGCTGGCGAAGTTCATGGAATGGCGCAGCAGATGGACGATGCAGGTCTGGATCCGAGTCTGGGGGAATGCGGCCTCGATGGCCTGGGGAAAGCCCTTCAGCCCGTCCACGACGGCGATGAGGATGTCCTGGACGCCCCTGTTGCGCAGGTCGCTGAGCACTTTGGCCCAGAACTTCGCGCCCTCATTGGCCTGAAACCACAGGCCCAGAACGTCCCGCGTGCCATCCGGCAGCACCGCGAGGGCCACGAAGACCGCCTTGTTCGAGACCGCCCCGTCGCTGCGGATATTGACCCGGATCGCGTCCATGAAGACGATCGGATAGCAGGGATCCAGCGGGCGGTTCTGCCAGGCGGTGACCTCCTCCATGACCGCGTCGGTGATCGCGGAAATCAGGCTGGGCGAGGCCTCGACGCCGTAGATTTCCTCGATATGCCCCTGGATCTCTCGGGTCGTCATTCCCCGGGCATACATGCTGACAATCTTGCGGTCGAATTCAGGAAAGCGCCGCTGATACTTCGCGATCAGCATCGGATCGAAGGTGCCGTTCCGGTCGCGGGGAATGTCCAGAACCACCTTGCCGCTGTCCATGGTCACGGTCTTCTGGCTGCTGCCATTGCGCCGATTGGGCGGCTGGTTCTGGCCCTCAGACGCATCATCTGCGCGCTCTTCATCGAGATGGACATCCATCTCTGTGCTCAGCGCGCGTTCCGCCAGCGCCTTGGTCAGCTCCGCCAGGATGCCGTTCTTGCCAAACAGGTCACCGGGTGAACGCCCTTCCATCAGACGGTCTAGCAAGTCTTTGTCGATGCTCATACGTGGGTCTCCTCTGTGAGCAGTTACCACGTCAGCGCACAAAATTCAGGATAGTCCCCGTTTGCTACGCGCATGTCCTGATAAAATAGAACGCATGAAGCACGTGAGGTGGCGGGCGATTTCAAATCGCACGCCACCACGCGACACCCTCTGCATCGATGTCGCGCGTGGCCTGACCGCGCGTACGTAGGCAGTGCAGATTGGCCAATGCCTCGCCAGCGGCAAGACCGTAAATGCTTTCAGTCACTTCGCGGTTAAAGAGAACGGTGAACAGGTCAACGACCCGCTTGGGCTCCCGGATCTCCGCGAGCGCATTTTTCAGGTCTTGTTCATGGCCTTCGATCAGCGTGTCGATGCGTGCATGCAACCCGCGATATGGATCGCCATGCGATGGCAGCACCAACACGTCATCCGGGATCTCAGACTTGATGCGCGCCAGACTACCGAGCCAATTGGTCATCGGGTCCGCTTCGGGATTACGCGCGCGAACCGATACGTTGGGCGTGATCTTCGGCAACACCTGATCGCCTGCGATGAACAGTTTTCGTTTTTCATTATAAAGACAGGCGTGTTCTGGCGAATGGCCGGAGCCTATGACGACCCGCCAATCGTCTCCTCCCAACGTCAGAATGTCACCTGCTGCAATCCGTTCAAACGTCTCCGGCGGAGTGCAGACAAGCCCGCTATAGGATCGTTGAAGATCCATATTTGCCTCGATCAAAGCATCACTACCGCCAGCCGCGCGAAAGAATGCCGCCTGGCGCGCATCACGCTCCGGCGACATGCCCTTGGCCAATGCAACCAGCTCTTTCTCTTCCTCCGAAGTGATCAGCACCGGCGCATCACAAAGCTTACTAATCCACCCGGCCACCCCCCCGTGGTCAGGGTGTCCATGGGTCAGAACCAAACGGCCCACGGCGTGTCTCTGAATGGTGGAGCTAAAGATTTTTTCCCAAGCCGCAACGGTTTCCGGAGAGTCGATGCCCGTATCGATGATATCCCACGCCCCATCATGTCTGAACAGCCAGATGTTGACCGACAGCAGACCACCACCAACCGGCATACGTGCCCAAAGCAGGTTATCGTTCACCTCAACAGTAGAGCCATCGCCGATGAGTGGGGCATCTCCTGCAAATGGATATTGGAGAACATTTTTGACCGCGGCTGAGGCTACTTCGCAAACCATCTCGACTCGTCCTAAACTGGCGTAATCAAAACAGAAATATACACTTATTTGCTATTCATCAAGCAAAGTAACGACCCGAAGTCACCTTCTTGGTCCTTGAGTGACGTAGGCCTCGAAACCGCTTGATATGAGACATTGGCAACTGTCATACCAGAAAGGTAGCTGCCTGGACCGAGGCGGAGGTAACTCAGTTATCCTGAGACGTATATCTACCTCAAATCCCGATGGTCTTTCGTCGAAGCATATTTAGTACGATCTAGGCGTCCAAGGCTACATTATAAACATAATCCTAATTATAGGTGTGGCGGGCGCTACCTGGGGTGGATTCACAAACGAAGTGCAAATTCTGTACGAATACAGAGAGTTGCATGGCGTATAAAGAATGGGAACCCACTACTGTCACCTGAAGCTGAACGAACGACGCAAGCTTGCAAAGTGGCTGGAAGCCAAAATGCCGATTTCAGAGATTGCGGATCGCCTGGGCCGCGATCCCTCCACGATCTACCGAGACATTAAGCGCAATCGTTACACTGACAAAGAGATACCGGAACTGGATGGATACCACGCGCTTGTCGCTCAGGACAAATACGAGGCGCGCCGCGCGATCCATCGCAAGATGATCGTTTACCCTGAACTGAAGGAAGCCATTGAAGGCCGATTGAAGGCTGGCTGGTCATCCGAACAGATTGCGGGCCGCATGCGGTTGGAGCGCTATCCGATCCGGATCAGTCACGAGACGATCTATTGGTTCGCCTATTCCAAAGATGGTCGCGATGAACAGTTTTATCGCCATCTTCCCGAACATCGCAGACGCCGCAGGCCGCGTGGTTACCGCAGGCACAACCGGACCCACATCTTCGACACGCAGAGCCTGCCCTACAGGCCTGAGAGCATCTCAGAGCGTGCCGAGTTCGGCCACTGGGAATGCGATCTGATGATGTTCCGCAAGGAGCATGGAAAGGTCAACGTGACGTCTCTGGTCGAACGGGTGAGCCGGTATGCTGTCGTCATGCGCAACGAGGATCGCCAGTCCAAACCGATCATGGAGGCGCTGATCCGGGGCCTGGCTCCCCTGCCCGCCGATGCGCGTCAGTCGATCACATTCGACCGCGGCACCGAATTCTCCGCATGGAGACATCTCAAGGCCGGGATCGGTGCAGATGCGTGGTTGTCTAATCGCAAGGCCGCAGTCAAGCCTTGATGCAAAAGCACGGCCTATCGAAATGCCTTTAGAGCATTTCGGCCTCCGGTTCTTGCTCAGTTCGCTCTCAGCACGTTTATGTTATCGAGGTCATGCGTGTGTCCGGGGCATGGTTGTCTCCGCGGTCAGCACTTGGCTGCCGCATTTTGGGTTCCGCAGGTGAAGCCTTCCATTGTTTTGCACGCAGTCTGTAATAGCTGCTGCCACGTCTTTCGGATTGGCCTGACCTCCGTCCACGACAGGGACGCCTCCTCGCATCAAGTTATGATGCGCTGAGCTCGGTGTGCGAGGGACAATGCATTAGGCGAGTTCCTCGCGCGTTGGAATAAAGGTTTGACCGGTCTTCAGCATGGAATGCATGATGACGGCGAGTTTGCGAGCAACGGCGACCGCCGCCCGCTTGAAGCCAAGGCGTTCGCGCAATTGAAGCCCCCAGGTTTTTAGATCACTGACCGTTTCGGCTCGTGTCCTCGTAAGCAACGAGGTCGCAGCCTCGTAGAGGAGCCCACGCAATCGTTGATCCCCCCTTCGAGAGATGTGGCCGTTAAAATCCATCTCTCCCGATTGGTATCGGCGTGTAGTGAGGCCAAGCCATGCGCCGACAGATCGGGACTTCGGAAAGTTCTTCGGGTCTTCGATAGCGGCCACATAGGAAACTGCTGTGATCGCCCCAACGCCTGGTATCGTCATGAGCAAACGCGTGCTTTGGCACTGTCGCGCCGCCAACAAGAGCTGGCGGCTGAGCGTAGACGCCCGCTCCCTGACAGCTTGCCAAGCTTCAAGCAGCGGATAGATGATCCCTTTCAACTCGACGTGTCCGTCCAGTAGATCGTTAACCTTTTCTATGAACACCCGGCCTTTGCTCTTGGGCACGACAAGACCGAAAGTCTTCATCAAACCACGGATCTGATTGGTCAATTGTGTCGTGATGGCCAAGAGTTGGGTGCGGGCTGCAACCAATGACCGGATCAGCATCGCTTCGAACGACTTGACCCTGACAGCCTTATAGAAGCCGGTTTCGGCAAGTTTGGCCAATCCCTCAGCATCGTTTGCATCGGTCTTGTTCAGCGTCTCACCCAGAATTTTCTGAGCATGCCGCGCCTCAATGCAGATCGCCCGGAGTCCTTCCCCCGTTAAGGCATGAAAGAACCAAGTGGCGAGTGGGCCAGTTTCGAAAACGACGCTCAGGGGGTCGTCCGCATGCTTCCGAACCGCCTGCGCAATAATTCCCGGGTCGGAGGGACATTTCCCGCGCCATATTCTTTTGCCGTCTTCTCGGATTGAGATCGCGGTATCCTTCAACGAAACGTCAAGCCCTATGTACTGGCCCATGCTCAATCTCCATCTGTTGCTTCGAACAAGACCCTTTCGGATCACGCTCTGGATCATACCGGAGAAAAAACATTTCGATGCCATGACGAAACGCGGAGTGACAGAGCGATTACCCCATGTTCTGTGACCCGCAAGCGCCCTATCAGAAAGGCACTGTTGAGAATACGAACAACAGGCTGCGGAAGTACCTGCCCAGATCAACCGCACCGACGGCTCTGACATATCGATATTTGAAGTCGATTTGCCAGCGCCTCAACGCAACGCCGCGCAAGTGCCTAGACTACTGGACGCCCGCTGAGGTCTTTGAAAGCAGGCTGATGGAAATCAGGAACCGATTGGAATAACATTGCAAATCAGAAATTGCGCTTCAATGTGAGTCCACACTACATCATCGCTCTACGAAACAATAAGGTTTTGCCACTTGAGCTAACTCAGAATGTGAGCATTTTCTTATTAAAGAACTTCAAGCTACGCGCGATTCTGCCGGAACATTCGCACCAGCAACCAGACGGACAGCGCAAGCATCACAAGCGCGATGGGCGACTTCAGGAGAAACCACGGATCGCCGCCCGAGGCGGTGAAGCTGCCGCGGATCAGCCCTTCGAGGGCCGGGGCCAGCAGGAAACCGATGACAAAAGGCAGGATCGAAATCCCGAGGCGCCGCAGCACGTAGCCAATCAAGGCAAAGACGCAGGCACTCAGCAGACCGACATAGCCGCCGTCCTGCACATAGGCCGCGGTGAGCGAGACGGTCAGGATCACCGGCAACATCACGTCCTTCGGAATCCGAATGAGACGGCCCAACTGGCTCATCAGGAAACTGCCGACGCTCCAGTTGCAGAAGTTGGCGATCACCATCATCGTAAAGAGGCCGAAGGCCATGACCAGATCGCGGTTCATGATCGTATCAAAACCCTCGATCTCTTTAATCGGAGTGAACCGGAAGACCTGCGGCCCAAAGGCGAAATCGCCAATTGTCTCGACCGCCAGGATAATGAAGACGGCGGCGAAATTGCCAGGAATGCCAAGGCTCATTACTGGAATGAGGTTTGCGCCGGAAACGGCCGAGTTCGCCGATTCCGTCGCCACCACGCCCTCGATCGCGCCTTTGCCGAAGGTGTCGGGAGATTTCGAGCGGCGCCGCGCCGTGTCATGCGACAGGGTCGCGGCGGTAGTGGTGCCGATCCCCGGCAGCGCGCCGATCATCGTGCCGATGCTGGCGCCGCGCAAGATCGCCGGCATCATCCGCCAACGCTCGGCCCAGCTCAGCCGCGGCCCCATTTCGGGAGCGGAGACCGGCCCCTTGGCCGCCGCCCGATCGCGGCGCATGTCTTCGACCGCGATCAGCACTTCGGATAGTACCAGCACGCCCAGTACGCAGGAGGTTAGCGGCAGCCCGCCGCCAAGCTCGGGGATGCCAAGCGTCATGCGCGGCCCGTCGCCCGACATCGTTGTCCCCACGAGTGAAACGAACATCCCCAGAAGGCCGCCTATCAAGCCCTTCAACGGGGCCTTGCCGACAACGGCAGCCATGAAACATAGCGACAGGATAATCAGGGCCGATTTCTCGGGCAGGTCCAGTACCCGCTCCACCGCCACCGCCAGCACTGGGGCGGCGATGAAAAGCACGAGGTCGGAAAAGTTGTCCCCCACGACGGAGGCGAAGTGAGCCGTCTGGATCGCCCTGCGCCCCTGTCCCTTTTGCGCCAGCGGATAGCCGTCGACCGTAGTCAGGAAGGCATCGGGCGTGCCGGGGGTGTTGAACAGGATCGCTGGCACCGCGCCACCCACGGTCGCGCCTTTCATGATCCCCAGGAGGCAGCCCAGCACTGGATAGAGCGCCTCGTTCCCGTAGCCGAAGATCGACACCAGAACCGGCAGCGCGATGGCCATGGCGAAGGGGCCAGACAGGCCCGGGGTGGCACCAACAAGAATGCCGATCACCACCCCGGTCAGCACCATGACCGTAGGCAAAAGCCAAAGGCCGCCATCGGCGGCTGTGAAGACGGAAGTGATTCCGAGCGCGAGATATTGCAGCAATAGGTCCAAGGGGTGTCCTTCAGAGGTCGGCGTTCGGCGGCAGTTGGATGTTGTCGAGCAACCCGGCAAACAGCAGGATCAAAAAAGCGGTCGAGAGCATGGAGACCACGATGTCCCGCATTCGCAGGCTGCGGCGGGTGATGTAGATATAGCTGGCGCTTAGCGCCGTACCGCCGAGGAAGAACCCGGCCACATTGTAGGGAAACCGCCCCGAGGCCGCTCGGTAGCCGGAGAAATCGGAGAAGCCCGCGGCGTTGCTGGCCCATACCACCATCGGCCCGCCCCATGTCATCAACGCCAGCGAAGCAGTGGTGACGAGACCGGCGCGGGTCAGAAACAAAAGGTTGTCGAGACCGAGGCGCCCAACGGGCTCTCCCGCCTTGCGACCTTTGGACCGCAACTCTCCCGCAATCAGCAAGAGCGCCAGCGGCACCATCAGCAGAACCAGTAGCGTGGGAAAGAAGGCGTCACCGGGAATGGTATTGCCGGTCAGGCTCTTTTTCAGGAATCCGCTGCTGATGTCCCGCGGAAACCAAACCAGAAGGCAAAGCGCGACAAGCGCCAGCGTGCCCCCGCCCAGCCAGAGGTTCCAGCACCCCCCAGAGGGGGCGCCTTCATCGGTGTCCACGGGACCTCGCGTCATTCGGCCAGTGCCTTCATCATCGATACGTTGGCCTCATAGGTCGAGAGTATCTGCTCGCGCAGCTCCGCGCCCTGCGTCACGATCGGCGCAGGTGGGTACTGCTTTTCGATGAACTGACGTGTCTCACTCTCGGGGTCGGCGAGGATCTCGGCGATTACGCTGCCGATCTCGTCGCGGATCTCGTCAGGCATGCCCACGGGGGCGGTGATGATATACTGGTAGCCGAGGTTCAGGTCGATGCCCTGATCCATCAGCGTCGGCATCTCCGGGGCAAGCGCGACCGGACCGGTCTCGGCGGAGGAGAGGATCACCAGTTCGCCCGCCTCAACCAGCGGTTTCTGCACACCGCCACCCCAGGCGACGTTGGCGTCCATCGACACCAGCGCATTGAGCGTGCCTCGGCCACCCTTCATGCGCAGGTGGTTCACGTCGATCCCGAGCGCGCGGGCGACGATTTCGGCTCCGGCCTCGACCTGCGTGCCCCAGTTGGCCCAGACGATGGGTTCATTGGCGGCGGCGGCTTTGAGATCGTCGAGCGTCTTCCAGCCACTTTCGGCGCGCGCCAGAACCGCCATCTGCGAGCCTGCGGTCGTGGTGATATAGGTGAAATCCTCTGGCGACAGGTTATCGCTGTTCATCGGCGCGAAATCATAGGTCGTGGTGATCGCGAAGCCCAGGGTCTGGCCGTCGGGTGCCTCTCCCTTGAGCTGCGCCGACATCACGGTGCCGTCGTCGCCCGCCTTGTTTTCGGGGATCACCTGCCAGCCACGCTTGGCCTCGATCTCCTTCGCAAGGGTCCGGCCCTGCACGTCGGTCCCGCCGCCGGCTCCATAGCCGATCCACAGGCGGATCGGGCCGTCAGGGTTCCATTCGGCCAGCGCGGGCCCGGCGGCCAGCAGGGCGGTAGCGGCGGTGGTCATCAGAATACGTTTCATGGTCTCTCCACTGTTGATTGGGTTGTTTGTTTTTTTGGGTCGTCAGAAGCCCGGTTTGCTTTCCACCAGTTCCATTGGGCGGTGGCCCCGGGGCAATTCGAAGCGTTGGATCAGTTGCAGCCTGTCTTGAGCGTCATGCTCATGGGCGTCCCAGATCATCCCCACATGAGGCGCGGCAAGGTCGAGATGCTGGCACGCCTGTCGCGACAGCAGATCGGCGCGCGCCTCGTGGCGGACTTTGGCGGTTCGGATCTGGAACTGTTCCCAGAGCATGCGATGATAGGAAATCCCGTGCAGCTCCTCTAAGGGGCGCGACAGCAGCGCTTCGGCGTGGTCGAACCGCAAGTACATAGTGCCGAAGGCAGGTTGCGATCCGGTGACCCAGACCAACCTG
Source organism: Sulfitobacter pontiacus (assembly GCF_040790665.1). Taxonomy (NCBI): domain Bacteria; kingdom Pseudomonadati; phylum Pseudomonadota; class Alphaproteobacteria; order Rhodobacterales; family Roseobacteraceae; genus Sulfitobacter; species Sulfitobacter pontiacus. The sequence goes on from NZ_CP160850.1 coordinate 151,200, forward strand.
TCGATGCGGATCACCTGCTCGGCTTCGAAGCCGATGAGCAGCGGCCCGGATTCGGCGGTGGGCAGACGCTGGATATCGACAACCCGGGTATAGGGCATCTTCCAATCCCCCGTCTCGGGGTCGCGGAAGCGGTAGACATGCACCTCGGGCACTTGATGACGTGCGTCGGCGATGAAGCTGCCGCGCTTGCGGTGGCGCACGATCAGCCCCTGCTCGACCAGCCGCGACAGGCCCTTTTGCACCGTGGACAGGCCGATGGGCAGCGCGGCGGCGATCTCGGTCTCGCCGGGAAGCTGGCCGCCGGGCGCGAAGGTCCCGTCCTGAATGCAGCGGGTAAAAGCCTCGCTCAGACGCAGGTACTTGGGCCGACCCTTGCCATCGGGAGCCGTGTCTTCCCATGCGGTGACCAAGGTCTCGAGGGACAGTCTATCTGACGAGATTTCCATACAACTATCATAGAACGAGGGGTATTGCACTTGTCAACTACGTAGTTAATAATTGTCACAGGAATATATTGCAGCGTTGAGAGGGTGGAGATGAGCGAAGAATGGGCAGTGGCAACCGGACACCCCACCGCCACCGGGGCTGCGGAGCGGGTGCTGCGCGCAGGCGGCAACGCCGTGGATGCCGGGGTGGCCGCCGGGATAGCGCTGGCCGTTGTGCAGCCCGATCTGGTGTCCTTTGCCGGGGTCGCGCCGGTAATCCTCTATGACGCGGCGCGCGAGCATGTGACCAGCTATGACGGTGTCGGGGTCTGGCCGCAGGCCGCTGACGTGGTGCAGATGCAGCGCGATCACGGTGACCACGTGCCCGAGGGCCTGCTGCGCACCGTCGTCCCCGCCGCCCCGGCAAGCTGGATCAAGGTTCTGGCGACCCACGGCACTTTCGGTTTCGGCGATGTCGCGCAAGAGGCGGTGCAGGCCGCCCGCGATGGTTTCGACGTCTATCCCCTGCTGGCCGATTTCATCGCATCGCGGGTGGAAAAATACGCGCGCTTTCCGTCCACGGCGGCGATCTTCCTCCCCGATGGCCGCCCGCCGAAGGTCGGAGAGCTTTTCGTTCAGACTGACCTTGCAAAAACCTTGCAACTGCTGATCGACGCCGAAAGCGCCACCCGTGCCGAGGGTGGAGATCGGCGCGCCGGCCTGGCCGCCGCCCGTGCGGCTTTCTACACTGGCCCGATCGCGCAAAAGATCGTTGCCTTTCACGCCAAGGACGGCGGCCTGCTGCGGGCCGAGGACCTCTCCTCGTACGAGGTCCGCGAAGAGCCTACCTTCGCCGTCGAATTCCGGGGCACGCAAATCCACTGCTGCGGCGCGTGGTGCCAGGGCATCTCAATGGCGCAGACGCTTGCCATGCTAGAGCAGGCCGGCCCTGACGCCACCCGCGACAAGGAACAGATTAAACTGCATTTCTTGCTCGAAGTGCTGAAACGAGTGTTCGCCGACCGCGAAGCGCATGTCACCGACCCTCGCTACATGCAGATCGCCCCCGAGGCACTGCTGGACCCCGCCTTCATCGCAGACCGGCTGCGCAGCATTCAAGAGACCTCCGATCCGCTTCCTGCCCCTATGGCCCCGGCTCTTGCGGCTTCGGGCGAACGCCCGGTGTTCGAGGTAGGCTGCGCCGATACATCTCACGTCAGCGTCATCGACGGTGCCGGCAACATCTTCTCCGCCACCCCGAGCGATCCAAGCTATGACACCGTGGTGATCCCCGGCACCGGGCTGTCGGTCTCCTCACGCGGGTCGCAGAGCCGTGCGATCCCTGGTCACCTAAATGCTCTCGCACCGGGCAAGCGTCCGCGGCTCACACCGAACCCTATTCTGGGACTGAAGGATGGCAAACCTTGGCTCGCCATGGGCACGCCCGGCGGCGACGTACAGGTTCAGGCCATGGCGCAGGTATTGTTAGGCATGCTGGACCACGGACAGGCTCCGCATGCGGCGGTCGAGGCGCCCCGCGTGGCTTCATATGCCTATCCCGGCAGCTTCGCGCCACATGACGTCCATCCTAACAAGGTGCTATACGAAGCGGATCTGCCACTGGAGCAGATAAAGGACTTACGCGCACGCGGACATGATCTCGAAGAATGGCCCGCCCGAACCTGGATGGCGGGCGGGATCTGCATCGCCCTGCGCGACGGGGCCGGCGTGGACGCGGTCGCCGACCCGCGGCGCGCGGGCACGGCCAAAACTGGAGCGAAACCATGACAACGGACATTTGCAAACGCATCGCCGATCAGAACATACCGCTGAAGGAGGCGTTTGACCTCTGCGGTGAAGCTCTCGACAATCAGTTGTTCACCGCGATGCGCTTCCACGCCACAACGATGGAGGTGGAACGCCTTCACTCTACCTTGCCCGAGAGCTACCCCGTCAGCGGTCGCAAACCAAAGCGGGATACGGAATGGGGCAAAAACGTTCTGATCGACCGAAAGATCAACCTCGGTTTCGGGGCCGCTGATATCAGATGGGCATTTTCGGATTACGAAACCATTCTTGGGCTCGGGCTCAATGCTGTGTTGAATGTTCCGATTGTTCGTGACCAATCGGTTTTGGGTACGGTCAATTACTTGCGTGGCGATCCGGCCTTCAGTTCGCGAGAAGTGGAGATCGCAGAACAAGTTGCTGCTGCACTGGCCGATCGAAGTGAACTGCTAAACTAACTTTAATACGCCATGGTGCCGTAAGCATCATTTATTCTCGCCGTCTGTTAGTCGCCACCGAGACGCATCTTTGGGCGTATTTTGTTGAAAAACTCTTCCTTAATCGCGGCCTGAACTGCTGATTCAATTCCTTTATTCGGGGGGAGTATTGGCGATGATGGGACCACGACAGGAGGCGCAACCGGCGCTGTTCTACGAGTTCTCGCTGGAGGATCATGTTCCCCAAGATCACCTGCTTCGATCCATTGATCGGTTCGTTGACCTGAGCAGCATCCGCGCCCACCTTGCGGATTTCTACAGCCATACCGGCCGCCCGTCGGTCGACCCCGAGCTGCTGATCCGGATGTTGCTGGTCGGCTATTGCTTCGGCATTCGCTCTGAGCGACGGCTTCTGCGAAGAGGTGCATCTGAACCTCGCGTATCGCTGGTTCTGCCGTCTCGATCTGAGCGACCGGGTCCCGGATCACTCGACGTTTTCCAAGAACCGGCATGGGCGTTTTCGCGACAGCGAACTGCTGCGCCACCTGTTTGAGACGACTGTCGCGCGCTGCATCGCCGAAGGTCTGGTCAGCGGCCAGCGAATGGCGATTGACGCCAGCCTGATCGAAGCCGATGCGAACAAGCAGAACTCCACGCCGAAGGAAGACTGGGACGCAGCGCACATTGATCCGGCTGATGCGCCCCGCGCCGTGCGCGAGTATCTCGACACGCTGGATAAGGCTGCATTTGGCGCGGCCAGCGAGGTGCAGCCCAAGTTCACCTCGCATTCTGATCCCGCCAGCCAATGGACGGCGGCGCGTAAGGGTCCGGCATTCTTCAGCTATTCCGATAACTACCTGATAGACACGGATCACGGTGTCATATTGGACGTTGAAGGCACCCGTTCGATCCGACAAGCCGAGGTTGGATCGACCCAGACCATGCTTACACGGGTGAAAGCCAAGTTCGGCCTGGTCCCCGACTGGATGATCGCCGACACAGCCTATGGTTCAGGCCCCATGCTCGGCTGGCTCGTGGAACGCAAGATCGATCCTTACATCCCTGTGATCGACAAGGCCGGACGCCCAGATGGGACCTGGACACGCACAGATTTTGACTGGGATGCGATGAACGACCAATACATCTGCCCCGAGGGCCACGCGCTCAAACAGTTCCGCCGGAATTACTCTGATCCAAGCCGGGGGCCGACGGGCAAGGGCACCGCGCGCTATCGCGCCTTGAAAGAAGTCTGCCAGGTCTGCCCTTCCAAGCAAAAATGCTGCCCCAACGCTGAGGCGCGCAAGATCACCCGCGAGGAGCACGAAGACGCGCGTCAGGTTGCCAGAGATTTGGCCAATACTGAAGAATATCAGATTGCGATGAAGCTCAGAAAAAAGGTCGAAATGCTCTTTGCCCACCTCAAACGCATTCTCGGGCTGGGACGACTGCGATTACGTGGCCCATGCGGTGCAAATGACGAATTCCTCCTCGCCGCCACCGCCCAAAACCTCCGCAAACTGGCTAAGATTTTTCCTGCACCGCAGCAAACGCGCAAAGCCTGATAGGAAAGACGCTCGCGCGCTCTTCAAAGCGCAGCTTTCTGCGCAAGCAACACGCTGTTTTTCCACAGAATGGGCGGAAACCGGTCTTTCGCCGCAGACGCGCCCTATACTTGCCGAGGCAGAGGAAGCCAACATCCACCCCAGTATTGCATGAGATCTTTCGCTGCATCGCCGCAAGGCTGCTCTGAGCCCCTTAGTGACCGTGTCACGCTTGGAGCTATGCGCAGTCGCAACCTCGCATTCTTTGCAGGCGACGGCCCAAACCGGAGTTGGTCAAACTCGATATGTTGCACCGGGGCTATCAAGAGGCAGTTATTTGGGAGTTAGTCTTCATTTTTGGGCGTAACACGCACTCCAGAAACTCGACGCGGTTACCGCATGCGAATTCTGGACACTTCGACTTCAAACGATATAGCGGTCCCAACTGCCATAATGCTCCGCGTTGCGCTTTCCACGCGGCAGGGTCAACCCGAGCAGCGCGACGCCCGACAGCACACCGATCAGGCTGCCCGCGATGGTGCCGCCTCCCAGAACCCAAGGTGCCACGATCAGCCACAGCCCAAAGCCAATGTTCAAAAACCGAAACGGCCGCGCAACTTCGGCCCAGGCGATGACAGCGGTCGTCAGCACCAATGCGCCAACCAAGTGATCACTGCCCGCCAGCGGCAGGGCATTGTCAAAAATCGCACGCGACAACATCAAAAACAGGCCGATGGCAGCGCTCACCCCTAAGGTCCAAGGCACAGTGACCCCCCGCGCACTTTGCCGGGCGATCTCGCGAGGGTGCGCATCAAAACTCATCGTGCCGCCTTTGCTTGAGCCCGGCAGCGCATCGCCCCGGAAAAACGCCCGCCAAAAGGGGCGCCCACGGCGGGTGTTCCAGACCATGAACTGCAGCATCGCGACGATTTCATCCAAAGAGAACGGGATCATGATCAGCATCGCGGCGGCGGCCAGCAGACAGATCGTGCAATAGGTTCCGATTGCGATGGGCTGGATGATAATAAAATAGATGCTGATCACCCCCAGCGGACCTACGACAATGCCAAAAAGCGCCACCATCCACGGCATCGTGCGCCAGCGCATACGGCTGCCCATAACCCCCATAAGGATCTCGAACATATAGCTCATCGCCCCCAAGCCACCGTCAGCGATGGGCCAAGCCTTGGAGACATCTGAGGTAACAATATATTCGCTGCCGTTGAGGTTGGATGGAGAGGAAAAGAACGGCTCCCAGATTCCATCGACATGCCCCAATTGATAGGCCGAGAGAATGCGCGATAGCAGGAAACCGACCACCCCGAGCGCGATAATTGGCACCCGCTGGACGTAAGTGGAGGGGCAATAGGTCCACCCCGGCGGAATGTCCCCGTCGTCCATCATGCCCTCGCGCGACATGCCGGGCATCATCGGGATCAGGATCGTCAGCGCGATCACCAGCGCGCCGATCAGGGTGTCATTGGCATAAACCGCAGGGTCAGGCGTCCAGAACACCAAGGGCGCGGCAAGCAGCCAGACCCCAAGCGCCGCGTTCGCCCATTGCGCCCAACCGTTGCCGGGTTTCATCGAGATGAAGGCCAGCGCGGTGATGGCCAGACCGGTAAAGACATTGTTCCACGCCGTAAGCCAACTGCGCATTGAAGCCGCCCAGAGCCCGCGATCTTCGGTCACGCGCTGCACGGCGGCGCTGAATTCGGTCTGGTCAAATGTTCCGAACACCGAGGGCGCGGTGGCGAGCCAGAGGCCCAATGCCGCAACCAGCCAATGCACCCAAAGCATTTGGAAATGCATCATGCGCATATGTTTGTCGTGCTCGCGCACAGCAATTTGCTGTCCGGCGGCACCCTCGTCTTTCTCCTCGGCTGCAGCCTTTTCTGCCGCCTGCTCCACCTTGGCCGCAGAAACCCGTGCGGCGTTCAAGCCGTTGTCCTTATACCAGCGATACGGATCGTCTTTCAGCTTTTGCAGCATGAGGGGCATATCGTGACGCAGGCTGTGCTTCGGGGTCCATCCCAGATGCTCCTTAGCCTGTGACAGATCAAGCTCGTAGTGATCGCTGGAGATATCCACCATCCACGCACGGATAAAGGCGTCCTCGCCAAAAATGCGGTTCTCGGCCCATGCCCCAAGTTTCGCGGCGGCGGGCGGGATATTCCATGTCACCCAATCTTCGCCATGCAGTTCGCGTCCGATCAACCGCTGCAATTCGCCAAAGGGGATTGGCTCAGCTTCGCCCAACAACACGGGAAAGACTTCCGGCAGGGTCTGGCGGCGGTCGACGATGCGTTCAATGGCATTGAGGAGATCGTCGAGATGCAAAAACGCCTGTCCGCGGGACAGGTCACCGGGATAAACTTTACCGCTCAGCCGCTTTTCGCAAATACGGGATATTTGATGAGCCAAGAAGGTCGAATGCCCGTCATCATCGTAGATGCCAGCAGGCCGCATGAGAACAAGTTTTTCCTCGCCCTTTTCCTCGCGCAACATCGCCTCGGTGCGGATTTTCGAGGCGCGGTAGGGCAGCTTGGGGTCGAAGGGTGCTTCTTCGTCTATCTTGTCGCCTTGCACGGTGGGCGCATGTGCCAGCATGGTGGAGGTGAAAATGAACTGCTCTAACTCAAAATCTTGCAGCCCTTTCAGCAGCCGCTTGCTCCCCTCTACCGTCACCGCGTCATAGGCCGGATCGTCTTCTCCGCTCAGGTCAAAAAACGCCGCAAGATGGACGCAGGCCGCGATACGGTCTCCGTAGGCCAACCGCAGTCGCGCCAAGGCTTTGTCGACGCTGCCCTGGTCAGTGATGTCGAAACAAACACATTCAGCCTGATGGGGCGGATGCGGGGGCGAGCTGCGGTCCAACCCCACAACGCGGTAATTTTCGTGCAACCGCTTAACGACCGCCGCACCAAGATAGCCGCTTGATCCGGTCACGACGATGACTGGCTTATCGGACGTCTCCATGCCCCACCTACCGTCTTACTTGCGCAGATATTTCACCAACGCCGCAATCATCAAAACCAAGAGCACGATAACCAGAAGCCAGCCGACCCCCATGCCAAACATCATGCCACCGCCCATCATATCACCGTTCATCATCGCTTTTCTCCTTACTGAGCCCCTCCGAAACTAGGTTATACAGACTCAACCAACCTCCTCCGCTGGAAGGTTCCGACATAGTTTCACCCGATTGCTCCCAGGATTGGGAATGTTTCCAATAGCCACCAAGAAAAGGCGCTAAGCTGACCCGTCATCATCCCGATCCCCATCAGGACCATGACCGCGCCCGCCACTTGATGCAGACGCCGCCCGACCGCACCAATCGTCCGCAAGCGCGTTGCAACCTGATCGGTAAAAGCGGCCACGATCAAAAACGGCACGCCAAGACCTGCCGAATAGATCCCTAACAGCCAGACGCCTTCTGATATCGTGGCGCTTGCTGCACTGGCTGTCAGGATCGCACCAAGGATCGGTCCAATACAGGGGGTCCAACCAAAGCCGAAGGCAAGGCCCAGGACATAGGCCGCCACCGGCTGCCCGCCGGGAAGGTCGAGGTTAAACCGCAGGTCACGCTCCATTGTTTGAACGCGCGCGGCCCCCAGCATGAACAACCCAAACAGGATCACGACCGCGCCCCCGATCAGGTTCAGCTCGAACCGCCAGCGCAAGAGCGCCTGCCCCAATGCTGTGGCCGATGCACCGAGCGCCATGAAGATCGTTGAGAACCCCAACACAAAGCAGAAGCTCAGCCAAACCGCTTGGCTCCGACTACGCTCCGCGCCCGCGGCGCCAGTGCGCCCGGCAATATAAGAGACGTAGCCCGGCACCAGTGGCAAGACACAGGGCGAGACAAAGGAGATCGTTCCGGCCAGTAAAGCGGCAATCACCCCGAGGGAGGAGACATCAAGCACCCGGCGCCTCCTTCCCCTTTGATAAGCGCCTGAGCGCACCGAAGTAAGCTGCGAAAGGCACGACGAGCCATTGCAACATCGGTGTCAGTCCTGCGTCGATGAACGGGATGACTGGCATGATCTCGCGGTAGGCCCAAGCCTCACGGACCTCGATATTGAGCCATTCGCTAAAAATCGTGTATCCAAACCCGATCGCTATCATCGCGGTGAATACGGGATAGACCCGCGCCCGTGGCCATGCGCCTGTGCTAAAGATGAACAACGCAAGCAGAAGGCTGCTCATGGCGATTAGCAGGTCGCCTCCGGTGCAATGGACCACGGCAAAGATGATATCGCCCCATGTCCCCTCAACCCAGATTGTATAGAGCGGAATATGGGCAACCTCCCAAAAAAGGTGCCCCAGCAGCGTTAGCAAGGCAAAACGGCGCAGGGTGGTGAGCCAATGTGGCCTGACCAGACTTTGGCTTGTCATTGAAACCACCCCGTTATGCGTTGCCAAAAACCGGGTTCGGCATGGGGCCGCTGGTGCGTCAGCCCGTTGATGTAAAGAACGAGGTTTATCGGCTCAAAGTCTGACCCGTGGAATATGCCAACCTGCGCACCCTCACGGTTGAGCAAATGCACCATCGGGGCTCCATCTTTCCGGGCGCTCACAGAGGCGAAGGCATTCACCGTGTCACCAAGGCGATCAACGTCGGAAAGTTGCGCAGCTGTCCAGTTCTGCTCGGCCGGGACCGCAGGTGCCGTATCGCGCAGGGTGACAAAGATGACCATTTCGCGCATGGCACTGGCATTGAGCGCGGCAAGCGTTTTGCTGAGTTGGTCCTGCTGCGCGTCACAGGGGCTGCCGCAAGCATCAGGAGCAAAACTAAGCACCGTGATCTTGCCCCTCATTGCGTCCAGAGAGCCCGTGTCGCCATCTGGTGCCGTCCATTTCACCTCTGGCACCTCTCGCGCCGCAATGGGTTCAAACGCGGCCTCCTTGCCCACCATCGCTTGGTTCAGGTTCTCCCCTGGGTGGTCCCCAAAGGCAGGCGTTACGGTGAACAGCATCGCGGCGCAAATGCGCGCAGCCCGCAACCCGAAGCGGGGTGGTAACAGTAAATTCTGTGTCAATGGTTTCTCTTCTCTTTCGCGATGCGCATAGAAATTTGTTCAGCCATTTCTTCGACCGGCTGCGCGCTTTCGAGAAATACAGCATCAAACCGACCGTCAGGGGCCATCAGGTAAATGTGACCCGCATGGGCCATCATGTAGCCGTCCGGCGCGGTCTCGTTCGAGAGTTTCTCATGGTAGACCTTGAAGGCATCCGCTGCCGCGGAAACCTGCGCTGTGCTGCCCGTCAACCCGGTCAATTGCGGATGGAAATTTGCAACATAGTCCTTGAGAACCTCAGGTGTGTCGCGCTCTGGGTCCACGGTCACAAACAGCGGGGCGACCTGATTTGCTTCAGATCCAAGCTTGTCCAGCACGCTACCCATATAGGCCAGAGTGGTTGGGCAGATGTCCGGGCAATTGGTAAAGCCGAAGAATACAAGCTGCCAACGACCTTTATAATCGTCTTGGGTGACGGCCTGCTCGTCGTGATCGATTAACGCGAATTCGGAACGAATATCTGCGTCGCCGCGATAGACGGCCTGATGCGAGGGGATATGGCCGGGGCGCATAACCGCAAAACCTGCAACGACAACAACAGCTGCGATTGCTGTGGTCCAAAGAATTATGCGAAGCCGACGATGGGTCGTGGTGATCTTGGTCATAGTATGTCTTTCACTGGTGGTTCGCCCGCCTCCTGGACGGGCGAACCAAGGGCGTCAGCCTTTTTGATCTTCGGTATGGGGCGTTTCCATATGCTCTTTCATGGACTGCATCATCTCGTTGCAGGTCTCCATCATCGGCCCCATCTCGGCCATCATTTTCATCATGGGCATCATCCCTTCCATGCCCTTCATGTCAGCCATGTCGCCTTTCATATGCTCGCCATCGGCCATCGGCATATCCCCGGTCTCGGGTTTAGCCTCCTGCGCCTGAGCGATAGTGGCGACAAGCAGCAAACCTGTCAGGGCTGCGGTGGTAAGTTTCACTGTGTAGGTCATGTTAGTTCCTTTCGATTGAGGTTTAGTCTGTCGAGGTGTCCGGTTTTGCCACCGGATCGTTTTTGGCGCAGCCAGAGCCGCCGCGCATGCACAGCCCTAGGGCGCACATGGCGGCACAAGGGGCGAGACTGAGGAGCAAGGGCGCGGCCCCCACGGCGGTCAACCACTCCCAATTCAGCGCTGCACCTCCACCGATGGCGGCAAAGCCGGTCAGCATGAGGATCTGGCGCCGCGAAGGCATGGTGATCGCGAATGAGGGCCGGTTCGCTTTTACAAAATGGGTCATAGTTGGGTTCATCCTTTTGTAATGACGCGTTGGATTTGAGAAATTGCTGCCCGGCTGTCCCACGCAGCGGGGCCAATCTTGCGGGCAACCTCGCGGCCTTGGGGGTTAACCAGCAGTGTTGTGGGCAGGCCGACAACGCCAAAGGCCATCATCCCCCGCAACTGGTTTGCCAGATAAAGGTCGAGATGCGTGATGCCGATCTCCGTATAGAACGCGCGCACAGCGTCGAACCCGCCCTTGTCGATTGAGAGTGCAAGAACGTGAAACTCCGGGCCACCCAATCGTTCCTGAAGCCGGTCAAGGGTTGGCATCTCATGGCGGCAGGGAGCGCACCATGTCGCCCAGATGTTGAGCAAAAGCGTCCGGCCACGAAACTCGGCCAAAGTCAGGCTCCGCCCGGCCCCATCCGTGATGGGCGGCGACAGCATAGGTAAAGGCTTTTGATGCTCTACCATCAGGGTCCGCGCCGCGACAGGCGTGGACCCAAGCGCCAGTGCGCCGCCCAGAAAAACGCGCCGCTTCACGCCCCCTGCTCCTGTTGCAGACGACGCACCACTGGAAGAATGTCGTTCTCCAGAGACTGCCGGTCAAATGGACCGACATGTTTGTAAGCGATGCTCCCTTCGGCATCGATAACAAAGGTTTCCGGCACGCCATAGACGCCCCAGTCGATTGAGGTCCGGCCAGAACTATCGGCACCGATCCGGTCATAGGGGTCGCCAAGCTCAGCCAAGAATCTTCGGGCGGCAGCGGGCTTGTCCTTGAGGTTGATACCGTGGATCAGCACGGTTTTCGTTTGGGCCAGTTCCACCAGCAGCGGCATCTCAACCCGGCATGGCACGCACCAAGAAGCCCAGACGTTCACCAGTGAAACTTCGCCGTGCAGATCTGCCGCAGACAAGCCGTTTTCGCGTCCGTCAATGGGGGGCAGATCAAACTCCGGGATGTCCCGGCCGAGCATTGTGCTGGGAAGGCTGTCTTCATTGTTGAACAGCCCCCACAGGAAGGCCGCTGCGATTGCTACGAAGACCGTCACAGGAAGTGCGGCGATTAGCACAAACCATCGCGGCTTGCGGACATTTCGCTCAATACCGCTCATGATCCCTCCTCGCTTCTGGAGGTAATCTCGGCTTGATAGTCGCGTTCCCGCTCGGGCCAAGTGCTCTTGATATAGCCGAGGATCGCCGTAATTTCGTCATCGCTTAAAATGCCATCAAACACCGGCATGTCGCTTTCATAACCGGGCACAACCGAGGCCAGCCCGTTCTTGGTAATGTCGAAAAGCTGCTGATCCGCGTGGTGCCATGTATGACCCGTTTCATCATGCGGCGGTGCGGGCATGCGGCCATTGTCGAGCCGCCTGCGCCAGTCAGGTTGGCCCTCGAGGTCTGTGCCGTGGCAGGAGGCGCAGGTCTCCTCATAGAGTCCCGCGCCAAGCTCAATCATCTCTGCGTCCACCGGCACGCCGAACACGGCGAGCGCCGGAGGGCTGTCCTCCTTCCCCCCGGCCCAGACAGCGACCGCCGCCGCGCCCGCGACACCGATAGCGGCGGTCAGACCCAACCGGTTCATGCGGGCCGCCGCAGGTATTTGATCAAGGCCAGCACACCCAGCACCAGCACCGCTAGCACCAAGAGGAAGAGCAGGCCACAGACGATAATCATTCCGACCGACATCGGCCCGTTCATCATGCCCATCATTCTATCCTCATTCATTTGAATACACGGCCACGCCGTCCTCACCGAAGGCGTAGGTCTTGAGCGTGCCGCTCTTGCCTGCCATGCCGGGCGCGTTCTGGGGCATACCGGGCAGCGTGATGCCGGTGACCTCGGGGCGCTCGGATGTCAGACGCTGGATAATCTCAACAGGCACCAAACCGCTGACGTAGTAGCCATCGACCTCGGCAAGGTGGCACCCCAGCCCCTGTTCTGGCACGCCGACCTCGACCGAGCGTTTGTCGAAATTCCGGTCGTCAATACGGGTGACGTGATAGCCATTCTCTTCGGCATAATCGGCGTAAGCATCGCAGCAGCCGCAGGACGGATCGCGCCAGATGGTCATTTGGCGATCTGCGGGGACGGTGCTTGCCGCAGTGTCGGCGGGCGTCGTCTTGTCGCTTTCAGCCATGCCGAAGGTGGCAAAGCCGATGATACCGGCGGCGGCTACGGCCGCGGCCGCGCCGAAGGTGTATTTCCTGTTCATGTCTGATCTCCTTGAGGGATGTTGAGAGGTTCAAAGGTCATGCCGCCATCGCGGCTGACGGAAAGAATGCCGTCGCGAACGGCGGCAAGATGCTGAGGGTCGACAGGATCGACAGCCAGCGCGTCGATCTTTCCCGCCGCTGCGCGCGTCCAATTCACTCCAGCATCTGTCGACGTCCAAAGGCCGCTTTCCAGCCCGGCATAGAGCCGTTCAGACGCTTTGGGCGACAGCGCGAGATGGCGGACAGACTGTCCCTCAGGCAAGGGTTCGGCAGACGGCGGTGTCTTGCCCGCAGCCAGCGCATCCATCGCGTCGCCCGGTGTCACATCCTGCCAGCGGCAAAAGCAATCAGGCACGCGGGTCAGCCCGGCGTCGGTTCCGGCATAGAGCCAGATGCCGCCCATGCCGGTCGGATTGCCAACCGATGCGAGCGTCAGCACTTCGCGTTCAGCCCCGTTGAGGTAGGGCCGATCCATGACGAACTCCCAGCTTTCACCCGCATCTATGCTGCGCCAAAGCCCGTCCTCTGCAAGAGCGGCGTAGAGCATGTCTGGCTCGAGCGCACTATGGGTCAGTGCCGTGACGCGGGTCGCGGGCAGGCCCGCGCCGGCGTCGGCCCATGTGCTGCCCCCATCGCGACTGCGCATGAGCCCGACAGGATCGATTGCCGCGAACATCGTGCCAGGAGTCTCGGGATGGCTTGCGATTGCGGCAATTGAGCGCTCCACCGGCGAAGGCTTGGCTTCTTGCGAAGATGACAGGTGCCATAGCCTGCGCTTTGAGGCCGCGACAAGCACGGCGCCGTCGAAACCCAAGGCTTGGATCGGCACCCCTTTTGATAGCGCGAAAGAGGGATCAGGTAGGATCAGCGTGGCACCAACTGCGGCAAGTCCGCCGGTCAGCACACGCCTGCGCGACATCGCGCGAGTGGATTGAATAGGCATGAGGGTCGTTCCCGAAAGTGACAGGTAGGGTCGAGCGCGCCGCTGCCCGTTGGCAGCAAGCGTCGCGAAACCGGGCCGTCACCCTTGGGTGCGGCCGGTCAACTCAGGGAGATGGTTCGCGGTGGGAAAGGATCAGACCCGGGATCGACCCCGGTGAGGTCAAGATCGCCCGGCACCGGCACAAAGAAGCCCTGGACGCTTTCGGGTTGGGACTGAAGCATCTGCGAGGTCACAAAGACGGGTGCTGTGCAATCAATGTCGCACACCGCTTCGCCTTGATTTTCCTGCAAACAAGCGGTGCAGCCACCGTCCTCTTCCATTATTGCGGATGAGGTCACACCTGACATCTGCATCGACATGTTCGCCGCCGCCAAATCATGCGCCAAGATGCCCGTTAAAAGCACGAGCGAGAGGCAGAATGTGGCAAGGCGAAGCAGGATGCGCATGGAAGAGATATAGGGACCCGATGTGTTGCTGTCGATCCCCTCACCAGAAAGTGAGGGTGCGCAAAACGCCGCACGCTCATAGATCAGCAAGACGCAGCGCATGGCAAGCGACCTCAGCGGTCGTGCGACGCCCGATCACTGAGTTCTCCCTCTTCGCCAGCGCCCGTCGCACCGCCTTCATGCCCGAACAGCGCGGCATGCTTATGGGAATTCCCAGAAGTTTCAAATTCAAGACTCGAGTGGCCAATGCCGAATTCGTCTGCGAGACTTTTCTTGACCGCCTGCTTTACAACCTCCAAGTCCGTCCAATCTCGTCCGCTCAACACCACATGACAATCAAGCGCCACTTCATGCTCTTGCATCTGCCAGAGATGGACGTGATGCACATCGCGGACGCCCTCGACATCGGTCATCGCCTTAACCACTGCGCCAGCATCCATGTCGGGCGGGCTGCCCAGCATCAGCATGCGGATCGGGCTCCCGATTTCGGTAAGTGCGAGGTAAAGGATGTAAAGCGCGATACCGATGGTGATCGCGGGATCGACCCACCGAAGGTCATATAGAATGATCAGTGTGCCACCAATGATTACCGCTACCGAAGCCAGCGCATCCGACAGGTTGTGCAAGAACAAGGCCCTGATGTTAACGCTGCCCTTTTGCATCGAATAGGTCAGCAGCGCCGTCAGCGTATCGACCATGAGCGCGACACCACCCAGAATGACTACCGTCCACCCTGCCACCTGAGGTGGATCAATCATGCGCATCCCGCCTTCGTAGATCAAATATACTCCAACGAGAATAAGCGTGGTGTAGTTAATCAGCGCCGCGACGATTTCGATCCGGCCATAGCCAAATGTCATCCGAGCATCTGCCGGGCGCCGCGCGATCTTACGTGCAACGAAGGCGATGACAAGCGACGCCATATCGGAAAAATTATGCAGCGCGTCCGCAATAAGCGCGAGCGACCCCGCAAGAATACCGCCAATGATTTGCGCCACGGTCAGTAGGGCATTCGCCCAGATGGCCAATGATACTTTGCGGTCGCCGCTCTCGGGGTCAATATGAGCATGATCATGTGCCATCAGCCTTTCCCTTTAATGCAATGTGTATCAAAACGCGGGGCGCCCCGCGTTTTGATGTCTTGCCCCGCAAGCAAAGCAAAGCCTGGTTAGCAGCAGCCCGATGTTTTTTCGTCACGGGAGATTTTCTGCACCAGTTTTGCTGTTTCTTTGCCGCTGGCTTCCCGTGCCACATCGGCCTGTGCGACGATGCCGCAGCATTTACCAGCCGCATCAGTGACTACTGCACGCCTTACCTGCTTCTCTTCCATCTTGGTGCAGCACTCCTCGACATCATCGTCGGGCGCGGTAGTCAGCACGTCTTTTGACATGACGTCAGACGCGCGCGTATCGGGGCCTTTTCCCTGCGCAACCGCACCGCAGCAAATGTCGCGATCCGTAACAACGGCAAACGGCGCGCCGGCGTCGTTCACCACCGGAATGGAGCCGACCGAATTGTCATCCATCAGCTTCGCGGCCTCCTGAACCGAGGCGTCGGGGCCGCAGCAGGTCGGGTTGCTCGTCATGATTTCCTGAACTTGCATGATCTTACTCCCTGATTGGGTAACAGGGTGAAAACCCGAGAGCCGACATGCATGTTCCTGTGAACACGACACTCAGCAATTCTCAGCGCAGGGTCCTATGCAGCGTCATAGCTTGAGAACACCTCGCTGCTGCCATCACGGGCAATCAGATAGACGTCATAGGCGTCGCGCTCACTCTCCGGCCCCATCCCCGGCGAGCCATAGGGCATCCCCGGCACGGCAAGACCGATGGCATCTGGGCGCTCGGCCAGCAGGTTGCGGATGTCGGCAGGTGGGACGTGACCTTCGATCATATAGCCATCGATCTTTCCGGTGTGACAAGAGGCCATTTCCTGCGGGATGCCGTTGTCTTGCTTGTATTTGATCAAGAGCGTTCCCATGCTGCGTTCGGTGGTGACGGCAAAACCTTCGTTCTCCAGAATCTCGATCCACGCCGAACAGCAGCCACAGTTCGGGTCTTTCATCACGTGGATCGCAGGCTTTTGTTCGGCCCATGCCGCAAATGGTGCGGCGGCAAAGCTTGCGGAACAGGCCAGCAGGCTACGTCGTGTGAGAAACATGAGAAGTCCTTTCAAAGGTTCAAGCGGTCGTTTGGGCGGTCGCATGGGTTGTAGGGCGGCGGCCGAGGATGGCCAACCGCTCGGCGGTGGAGGGGCGGAAATACAGCAGCCGCAGGGCGTTGAGCGTGACCAGAACGGTCGCCCCGGTATCCGCCAAGATCGCGATCCAAAGACCGGTAATGCCGAGCACTGTGGTGACAAGGAACACGACCTTTAGCCCGAGCGCTATGGCGATATTCTGCCGAATATTGCCCATCGCGGCGCGGGCGAGACGGATCTGGCCGGGCACGTCTGTCACCCGGTCACGCAAGATCGCGGCATCGGCGGTCTCGAGCGCCACATCGGTGCCGGAGCCCATTGCGACACCCACGTGCGCTGCGGCCAATGCAGGGGCGTCATTGATGCCGTCGCCGATCATCATGACCTTCGCCTCAGCCGTGAGGTTTTGAATGGCCGCGACCTTATCTTCGGGCATCAACTCAGCACGGTGGTCTATACCCAGCCCTTCAGCGATGGCCGCTGCTGTGCGTTGGTTGTCCCCAGTGAGCATCACCGACGAAATTCCCAAGGCGTTCAATTGCGCCACCGCCTCTGCGGCATCGGCACGCGGTTCATCGCGCAGCGCGATGAGACCGTGGGCCAAGTCATCGCGCAACACGATTACCACGGTTTTACCCTGTGCTTCGAGCGTTTCCACTTGGGCGCGCAATGTGTCTGACAGCGCCCCGCGCTCTGCCGCCAAACGGGGCGAACCGACGCAGATGGTCGCCCCGGCGATCAACGCCTCGGCCCCTTTGCCGGGCAAGGCGCGGGACTGTGTCGCGGCAGCGGCCTCAATTTCACGCGCATTAGCTGCGCCGCAAATTGCCTGGCCAAGTGGGTGGCTTGCGCCGTTCTCGACACCGGCGGCAAGGGACAATAGATCGTCTTCATTTCCTACAAGCACCTGCACGTCGGTTACCCGCGGCTTGCCTTGGGTCAGCGTCCCGGTCTTGTCAAAGGCGATCTGGGTGATCTGCGCCGCAGCTTCAATCACCGCGCCGCCCTTCATCAGCAACCCGTTGCGCGCCCCGGTGGACAGGGCCGAGGTGATCGACGCAGGCACCGAGATCACCAGCGCACAGGGGCAACCGATCAGCAGCAAAGCCAGCGCTCGATAGACCCATTCGCCCCAAGCGCCTCCGAAAACGAGCGGCGGCACTACGGCCACCAAAGCGGCCATGCCAACTAAAGCGGGCATGTAGACGCGGCTGAACCGATCAATGAAACGCTCGGTCGGCGCTCGGGCACTTTCGGCCTCTTCCACCAGCCGCACGATGCGGGCGATGGTATTGTCCGCAGCGGCTTTGGCAACCCGCACGCGCAACATGGCTTCGGTGTTGATCGACCCGGCAAAGACATCCGATCCCGGCTCTTTGAGCCGAGGCACGCTCTCGCCTGTTACGGGGCTTTCGTCGACGCCCGAAGTGCCGCTGACCACTTCGCCGTCACATGGCACTCGATCACCGGGGCGCACCTGCACAATCTGCCCGACACGGAGTGTCTCAGCCGCCACCTCCCGCGTTTTGCGGCCGACCTCAAGCCGCGCCGACTTCGGCACCAAGTTTGTCAGAGCCCGAATGCTATTGCGCGCCTTGCCGGCGGAGACACCCTCCAACAATTCGCCTACGGCAAAAAGAAAGACTACCAACGCGGCTTCCTCCGACTCTCCGATCACCAACGCACCACTCGCGGCGATCGTCATCAGCATTTCGATGGTAAACGGCATGCCCACCCTCGCCATGGCAACCGCGCGACGGGCGACAGGGATCAGCCCGATCAGCGTAGCGATAACAAATCCCCAGTGGGATACCTGAGCCGGCAGGTAAAGCCATGATGCCCATGCTGCTGCAAGCAAAGCTCCGCTGCCGAGGACCAAGCGGCCTTTCGCGGTTTGATACCAAGCGGCGCTGGATGCCTCTTCGGGCGTAGTGTCCTGAGGCAGTGCCGCTGCCGCGCCGATGATCGCATCGTCCGGCAGGATGAAACCGCCCTTCGGCCTCTCTGCCTTTGCCCCCTTCGGAGAGATGCCAAAACCGATGCCGCGCACGGCTTTCTCGATCTGCTCGGGCGATGTTTCGCCCTCATGCAGCGTCACTCGCAGCCGCTCGGACATCAGCGTGACATCAACATTCGCAACCCCCGGCAAGCGCTCGACCGCGCCGCGAACCTTGGCCGCGCAGGCGCCACAGT
This sequence comes from Sulfitobacter pontiacus, assembly GCF_040790665.1. Lineage (NCBI taxonomy): Bacteria > Pseudomonadati > Pseudomonadota > Alphaproteobacteria > Rhodobacterales > Roseobacteraceae > Sulfitobacter > Sulfitobacter pontiacus. The sequence continues at coordinate 169,683 of NZ_CP160850.1, forward strand.
CCATTCCCGAGACCCGCCATTCCCGTGGTGCTTCGCTGCTTTCCACCATTTCTGATTCCAATCTGATCCATAATCAGCTGCGGAGATACGACCTACAGGAACTGTAGCTTCAAGCGTTTTTAGGAACTTTTTTCTCATGATCGACCTCCATTGCGATAAGTCGAAACTGGACTCGTGGCGGGACATGGTAAAACGAGTTGTAGAACTTTCAGCTTTTGGACTCACCCCGTTCAAAGACGTTCCGACTGCTGGCTTGCGTGAAACCCTGGAAAAATCTACACACACTGTAGAGTTGAAAGGACCAGATATGCTTGCCATCGGCACACTCGCAAAACGCACCGGCACCAAAGTGCAGACGATCCGGTATTACGAACAGATAGGTCTGATGCCCGAGCCCGGCCGGACCGAAGGCGGCCAGCGGCGTTACGGCGATGCGGAACTGGACCGTCTCTCTTTCATCCGTCATTCCCGCCAGCTCGGCTTTTCGCTCGAGGCAATTCGGGAGTTGTTGGACCTCTCTGACACGCCAGACCGGTCCTGCGCTGAGGTCGATGCGATCGCCCAAAAGCAACTTCGCGACGTCGAGGCGCGGCTGGTGCGGCTCGAAGCCCTCCGCGTTGAATTGCAGCGCATGATCGGGGCGTGCAATGCGGATCGGGTGGCTGATTGTCGCATTCTTGAGGTGCTGCGCGACCATGAAGAATGCCTTGCCGATCACGGGACCACCGCCTGATGCCCGCTGCCCTGCTCTATCCGCTTGCGGCATTGGCTGAGATCGTCGGGTGTTTCGCGGTCTGGGCGTGGTGGCGCGGCGCTTCGCCGCTATGGCTGGTGCCGGGGCTGCTCAGCTTGGCGCTGTTTGCGGGGTTGTTGGCCTTGGTCGAAGCCGGGTTCGCCGGGCGCGCTTTTGCGGCCTATGGCGGCATTTATATCGCGGCTTCGCTGGCGTGGATGTGGGCTGTAGAAGGGCAGCGGCCTGATCTTTGGGATGCGGCCGGGGCGGGTCTTTGTATTCTTGGCGCAGCGGTGATTATTCTCGCGCCCCGCGCCGGATAGGCTGCCGACCCTCCTCAAAGGGCCGGCAGCCACGCGGTTTAGCTGGCGTCTTTGAATTCGTCGTATTCGCCGCGCACCTGAACGGTCACAGTCACCTCAGTCTTGTCACGGTTGCGCCAGAACCAACCGTGCTGGCCTGCGAAACCGGCGGTGATTTCGCCCTCTTCGCCTGTCGAGCCGCGGCCCTTTTCATAGGTCTCGGATTGGCCCGAGCCATGACCGTGCAGGTCAAAGTTCACGCGCCCCCCGTCGACCAACATGACATATTCCGCGGTCTGGCCTTCTTCCATCACCAACTTCCACTCGGCAGACTCGCCGGGGGCGAGTGTAAAGGTGATCTCATCGCGCCATTCTTGCACGGGTTCAGACGGCACTTCTTCTGCATGGGCGGCCCCGACGAAGACGCTGAAGATGTCGTTCATCAGGCTTGACTGCTCTTGGGGCACAAGCGCGCCCTGCTCTTCCAGCGCTTTGATGCGGTCCGCGTCGGCCTCTGCGGCAAGCTGGCTTTTGATCTCGCCCATTTCGGCCAGACCGAGCACGCCGCCGATCCCCGTAGGGTCGATGTCGTATTCCGCGGGCAGCACAACGGTCACGAGGATCACTGCGGCACTGGCCGCAGCAATGGCAGTGGAGCGGATGAGTTGCGCGGAGGTTGGCAATTCGTTGAGGCTTGGTTTTTCTGCGTTGAACATGTGGTTTTCCTAATTGGTTAAGCGGCTACGAAATAGCCGGTGATTTGAAGGCCCATGAGGATGAACCCCATGGCCATCATGATGACGTTTGCGGTGTAGGCTTGGCGGAAGAAGTTGGGTGATTTTCGCCAAAAGCCCATGACGATAAGGATGACGGCAAGCGCCATCAGTTGGCCCATCTCAACGCCCACGTTGAACGCCAGAAGGTTAGCCAATAGGCCGTCCGGGGCGATCTCGTAGTCGAGAAGCTTGGTGGCCAGACCGGTGCCGTGGAAGAAGCCAAAGATCAGCGTGGCGACCTTGGTATTGGGCTGCACGCCGAACCAGCGTTGATAAGCGCCAAGGTTGTCGAGCGCCTTATAGACGACCGACAGACCGATGATGGCATCAACGATATAGGCGTTGATGCCCCAGCCGAACCAGACACCCGCCAGCATCGTCGTCGAATGCCCCACAGCAAAGATGCTGACATAGATGCCGACGTCTTTCATCTTGTAGAGAAAGAAGACGACGCTAAACAAAAACAGGATGTGGTCGTAACCCGTCACCATGTGTTTGGCACCGAGATACATGAAGGGAATGATGTTCACCCCCCAGATTTCCTGAATATAGCCCGCATCCCCGGGCGTGACGTTATGCGCCATGGCATAGCTTGCGCTCTGAATGAGCAAGGTAACTGTGACAAGGGACAGGATCGCGATCCGGCGTGCGCCAAAATCGGTCCAGCCCCGTGGGACTGTGTTCATAGGTTGAACTCCGCGTATGTGATTTGTGAGGAATGGGAGCGCCAGTGGCGCGGCCAGTCACACGCGCGGCGGTCGTTCGATCAGGTAGACCCTTGAGGAATTTGCAGAAGCGACACTCAGCCGCCAAGCGGCCCTGTAGACCTCAACAGGTTGCGCGGCCAAGGCGCGGCCAAACACGACGGCTTGGCTATGATCATGGTCCGCACGGTCGTGGCTGTGCCCGTGCATGGCCCAAGCAAGGTCTTCTTCTAACCCGTGAGAGTGCCCGTGATCCGCGATCATCTGTTCATGTTCTTGAAGAACATCCAACACCGCAGGAACATGGGAAGAGGTCGGCACCACGGACCAGACGAGCACGGCCATACAGAGGAGCATCGCAAAAGCGGCTTGCCCAGTTGTCCGTAGAAAAGTCATCTGTCCTGTCTGCCCTCTCGTCAATTACGCGGCGCTTTTCGCCGTCTTGCTCTATCCCCCCCAGGGGGATAGAGTCTTAGTATGTCAGATACCCATATTCATGCAAGTCATCCCGCCCTCATTGCCCGGCTGAAACGTGCCGATGGGCATCTGCGTGCGGTGATCGCGATGTTGGAAGCAGGCAAGCCTTGCGTTGATGTGGCCCAGCAGTTGCAAGCCGTCGAGAAGGCCGTGACCAACGCCAAACGCGTGTTGATCCATGACCACATCGACCATTGCCTTGAGGTCGATGGCTCCGAGAGTGACCGTGCGGAACTCAAAGCTATCACCCGTTACCTCTGAGGGCATCATGCTGGCTGTTCTATCGGACCGCACCTACAGACATCTGTTCTTTGCCCAAGTTGTCGCGTTACTTGGCACTGGATTGGCAACGATGGCGCTTGGCCTATTGGCCTATGATCTGGCCGGGGATCGGGCTGCCATGGTGCTTGGCACCGTCTTCACGATCAAAATGGTGGCCTATGTCGGCATCGCGCCAATTGCCGGCGCCTTTGCCGAGCGTCTGCCGCGCCGTGCTCTATTGGTCACGTTGGACTTGGTGCGGGCTGCGGTGGCCTTGGCCCTCCCCTTCGTAACCGAGGTTTGGCAGATCTATATCCTGATCTTCTTCCTGCAATCGGCCTCAGCCGCCTTCACGCCGACCTTTCAGGCAACCATCCCTGACGTGCTACCGGATGAGGCGCGCTATACCAGGGCTCTGTCCTTGTCCCGCTTGGCCTATGATCTGGAAAACATCATCTCGCCCGCGCTGGCCGCTGTGCTGCTGGCGGTGATGAGCTATAACACCCTGTTTCTTGGGACGGTCGCGGGTTTTGGGGCCTCGGCGCTGCTGGTGTTGACGGTCATTCTGCCCGTTCCCAAGGCGACAGTCGCGCGCGGGATTTATGATCGCACCACGCGGGGGCTTCGGATCTACCTCGCAACGCCCCGGTTGCGCGGACTGCTGGGGCTGAACCTCGCTGTGTCGTCTGCGGGCGCGATGGTTCTGGTAAACTCGGTAGTGTTGGTGCGGGGGCAACTGGGGCTTGATGATATAGCACTGGCTTGGTCGATGTTTGCCTTCGGGGCTGGCAGCATGATCGCGGCGCTGGCTCTGCCCAGAGTGCTGGACAAACTCCCGGATAGACCCGTCATGTTGACAGGGGCTTGGCTGATGATGCTGGCTCTGTTTGGGATCGCAGCGGGCATCATAGGTTTCGGCTTATCTTGGCCTCTCCTGCTGACGATTTGGATGCTTATCGGTCTGGGCAATTCTGCGGTTTTGACACCCTCGGGCCGTCTCTTGCGCCGATCAGCCCAGCCAGAAGACCGGCCTGCTGTATTTGCAGCGCAATTCGCGTTGTCTCATGCCTGCTGGCTGGTCACTTATCCTTTGGCAGGTTGGACCATGACCGCATTCGGAACGGCTCCGGCGTTTATACTGCTGGGGGGTTTGGCTGCGTTCGGGATCGTAGCAGCTTTGCGCTTTTGGCCCGCTGACGAGTCGGACAACGTGGGTGTGTCTCGCACGCAGTTCTGAATATGACGGGCCCGCGCCAGGCCCATTCCGGATGAACTCTGATCAATCGACAGGCTCTTTCGTCGTGACCTTCGGGTCGAGTGCGCCGCCCGAGGCTGGGCCGCGAACCGGCTGGATCAGCATGCGATCAAGCCAGAGGTCCCGGCGCTTGCGGAACTGCTCAATCCCGATCTCCATCCCCTCATGCCCTTTGGCTGGCTGCGCAACATACGTCCCCAAAAGGTGGTCCCACCACGGCAGGTTAAAGCCGTAATTCGAGTTGGTCTCACGTGGATCGACGGAATGGTGAACACGGTGCATGTCAGGGGTCACCACAAAAAGGCGTAGTATCCGATCCACCGGGCGCGGCAGGTGGATATTGGCGTGGTTGAACATCGCGGTCGCGTTCAAGACCACCTCGAACAGCAGCACTGCCACGGCGGGCGGGCCGATGGCGGCGACCACCGCGAGCTTGATGCCCATCGAGATGAGAATTTCAACCGGGTGGAACCGCAACCCTGTTGTCGCATCGAACTCGAGGTCGGCGTGATGCATGCGGTGCAGCCGCCAGAGGCCGGGGACCGCGTGGAACATCACGTGCTGTAGGTAGATCGCCAGATCAAGCAGCAGCATTGAGGCGGTAATTGCCACCCAGACGGGCAAGTCAAAGTTATTAAAGAACCCCCAGCCCCGTTCTTCAGCCATGACGGCAAGGCCGACCGCTACGATCGGAAATGAGAGCCGCAAGATGATCGTGTCGACGGCCACCAGCGCGAGGTTGTTCGTTCAACGGATCACCCGCGGGATCTGCCGCCGACGCCGCGGCGCCGCGACTTCCCAGAGGGCCATAGCCACAAGCACACCCAGAAAGGCAGCAAGGCGGATCATGGGTTCGGCAGAGAGAAAGGTCTCAAACATCAAAAGAAGCTTTCCGGATTGTCTGGCACAGCAAAATAGCTATCATTCAAGCAATTGATTGAATGAAGTTATCGTTAGGAGACCCGCGATGTCTGAATTGTCAGTCGTCATATAAAATGGGACATCAGAGCGGCTTGAACATTGGAGGCTCTGGTTCGGTTGCGTGATTGATTATGCGGCTTGTTTTTGATGTTGCAAGCGGCGCTGTCGGATCGTCAGTTTCTTGATCTTCTCCCTTTCTCTCAGAATGGCTTTGTCCCGTCCAAAGTAGACGTCGGCGGGTGTGACGTTGTTCAGGCTCTCGTGGTAGCGCTGGTTGTTGTAGTAGTCGACGAAGGCCCCGATCTGTTGTTCGAGATCACCGGGCAGGTAGTAATTCTCCAGCAGAACACGGTTCTTCATGGTCTGGTGCCAGCGTTCGATTTTGCCCTGGGTTTGTGGGTGGAATGGCGCCCCGCGAACGTGGTCCATTTTCTGATCGGTCAGCCATTTGGCCAGATCGCCAGAGATATAGCAGGAGCCGTTGTCGCTGAGCAGACGGGGTTTGTGTCGGACCACGGCTTGGTCGCAGCCCGATGCCTGAAGCGCCAGCTCGATCGTGCTGGTCACATCCTCGGCCTGCATGTTCGTGCAGAGCTTCCAGGCGATGATGTAGCGGCTGTAGTCGTCGAGGATGGTGGACAGGTAATACCAGCCCCAGCCAATGATCTTGAAGTAGGTAAAGTCAGTCTGCCACATCTGGTTGATGGCGGTGGTCTTGTCCGTGAACTCATCCATTGCCCGGCAGGCGATTGCAAAGCAATCTGCCGAGAGGGGGCGGCCTTGATCACCACGTAGTCCGGCGCAGTAATCAGATCAGCGGCTTTCAGGATGCGGTAAACCGATGATTCAGAGACAAAATATCGCTTCTCATCGGTATATTTAACGGCCAGCTCGCGTGTGGTCAGTGCCTCATGCTCCAACGCAAACTCGATCAGATCGTCACGGCGGACATCAGGAATGCGGTTCCAGACCGACTTTGGACGTGGCGAACGATCTGCCAGGGTATCAAAGCCACCTTCGACATATCGGCCATATCCCGCTGACCGGCAGCACATGCGCAGCATGTGTGAGAGGTGTCCGTAAAATGTGGTGCGCGGGATGCCCAGCATATCAAGGGTCTTCTTGGTTGGCAGATGCGACCCTTCAACTGTGCGAATGATCTCCAACTTCTCGGTTGCTGGATACCTCATTCCTCGAACTCCCCAGCCCCTGTCATGCTTTTTTTGAGCAGACGGTTCTCAAGGGTTAGGTCAGCCACGCATTCCTTCGAGACTGTGCAGAATTTTGTGCGTGACGCGTTTTCTTACGCCATCGGGAAGCGGTCTTCGAACATGATGGCAAGCTGAGATCTGACAGCGTGCCATTCGCGGACCGAACGCTTCCACTCGGTCGATGTAGCATTGAGCGCCAGATAGATCAATTTCGCCGCAGCGTCGTCGCTTGGGAAATGACCTCGGGTTCTGACGGCACGGCGAATTTTCGAGTTCAAGGCCTCAATGGAATTCGTGGTGTAGATCAGCCTGCGGACCTCGGGCGGGTAATCGAGGAACGGGATGACCTCGTTCCAGGCCCGGCGCCAGCTCGGCGCGATCGCCGGATACTGCCTTGCCAGATCGCTGTCCTCGAACTCAGCCAGAGCCAGTTCTGCCGCCTCGACGTCCACGGCCGTGTAGATCGCCTTGAGGGCGGCGGCGACGGCCTTGCGGTCCTTGTAGCTGGCGAAGTTCATGGAATGGCGCAGCAGATGGACGATGCAGGTCTGGATCCGAGTCTGGGGGAATGCGGCCTCAATGGCCTGGGGAAAGCCCTTCAGCCCGTCCACGACGGTGATGAGGATGTCCTGGACGCCCCTGTTGCGCAGGTCGCTGAGCACTTTGGCCCAGAACTTCGCGCCCTCATTGGCCTGAAACCACAGGCCCAGAACGTCCCGCGTGCCATCCGGCAGCACCGCGAGGGCCACGAAGACCGCCTTGTTCGAGACCGCCCCGTCGCTGCGGATATTGACCCGGATCGCGTCCATGAAGACGATCGGATAGCAGGGATCCAGCGGGCGGTTCTGCCAGGCGGTGACCTCCTCCATGACCGCGTCGGTGATCGCGGAAATCAGGCTGGGCGAGGCCTCGACGCCGTAGATTTCCTCGATATGCCCCTGGATCTCTCGGGTCGTCATTCCCCGGGCATACATGCTGACAATCTTGCGGTCGAATTCAGGAAAGCGCCGCTGATACTTCGCGATCAGCATCGGATCGAAGGTGCCGTTCCGGTCGCGGGGAATGTCCAGAACCACCTTGCCGCTGTCCATGGTCACGGTCTTCTGGCTGCTGCCATTGCGCCGATTGGGCGGCTGGTTCTGGCCCTCAGACGCATCATCTGCGCGCTCTTCATCGAGATGGACATCCATCTCTGTGCTCAGCGCGCGTTCCGCCAGCGCCTTGGTCAGCTCCGCCAGGATGCCGTTCTTGCCAAACAGGTCACCGGGTGAACGCCCTTCCATCAGACGGTCTAGCAAGTCTTTGTCGATGCTCATACGTGGGTCTCCTCTGTGAGCAGTTACCACGTCAGCGCACAAAATTCAGGATAGTCCCCATTCGACGTTCTCCAAGAACCGGCACGGGCTCTTTCAGAAAAGCAAACTTCTGCGCCACCTGTTCGAGAAGACCGTTGCACGGTGTATCGCTGATGGCTTGGTGAGCGGGCAACGCCTTGCGGCAGGTGTCAGCCTGATTGAGGCTGATGCGAACAAACAGAACTCTACACCGAAGGAAGATTGGGACCGCAGTGCCATCGATCCAAAAGATGCGCCGCGTGCGGTGAAGGAATATCTCAACGTCTTGGATGACGCGGCTTTTGGTGCAGCATCCGAGGTTGAAGCCAAGTTTACGTCCCATTCTGATCCCGCCAGCCAGTGGACCGCAGCTCGGAAAGGCCCCGCGTTCTTCAGCTATTCTACCAATTATCTGATTGATACCGACCATAGCGTCATCGTGGACGTTGAGGGAACGCGGTCGATCCGGCAGGCAGAGGTCGGGTCAGTGCGCACCATGTTGGATCGCATCAAGGACCGGCACGACATTGATCCAGAAAGACTGATCGCAGACACTGCTTATGGATCAGGGCCAATGTTGGGATGGCTGGTTGATCGTAACATCAAACCCCACATTCCAGTGCTGGATAAAGCTGGATGGACTGACGGCACCTGGTCTCGCGCCGACTTTGAATGGGACCCTGAGAACAACCAATACATCTGCCCGGAAGGCCAGCCGCTCAAGCAATTCCGCCGCAACTACTCAGATCCAAACCGTGGTCCCACCGGCAAAGGCGTCGCCAAGTATCAGGCTTTGAAACACACCTGTCAGGCCTGCCCATCGAAGATGAAGTGCTGTCCGAAAGCCGATGCACGCAAGATCACCCGCGAAGAACACGAAGATGCCCGGCAGGCCGCCCGTGATATTGCCAAAACCAAACAGTATGCGATCTCGATGCGGTTGCGAAAGAAAGTCGAGATGCTCTTCGCGCACCTCAAACGCATCCTTGGCTTGGGGCGGCTCCGATTACGTGGTCCATGCGGCGCAAATGATGAATTCCTCCTCGCCGCAACCGTCCAAAACCTCCGGAAACTTGCTAAGATCTTTCCTGCGCCGCAGCAAACGCGCAAAGCCTGATAGGAAAGGCGCACGCGCCGGATCTGGAACAACTATTTCTGCGTTTGCAAACGTTAGTTTTTCCACAGAATCGGCGGAAAGCGGTCGTTCGCTGCGGGCGCAAGAGAGCCCCCCCGCGACATTAAGAGCAGACGCTCGCGCAATGCATCTGACATACTGGTTTATGACGTCCTTTTGGTCATGTTAGGGTGCCGCGTCGCATGCTCTCGAAGCGGGGGTTGGCAGCAACTCGGCGACCTTAGAGCATCGAACCGATGTCCGACGCCCCCGTTGGGTATGCCGCGGGCATCGTCTTGATCTGATCAACCGTGAGCCCCAGCTTGATTGCCAAAGAAAAGATATTGATGAGTTCCGCGTAGTCCGGACCGAACATATGCGCGCCCAAGATCTTGCCCTCTGAATTCGAGATGATCTTGGCACCTGCATGGGTCTCGCCCAGACGTTTCTGGGAGAACCAGCCGGAAGTATCTGTGAATGATACCTCTACATCGCCGGTCTCGCGCGCTTCTTCTTCCAGCATGCCGACCCGTGCGAGTTCGGGGATGGTGAACACCACGCTGGGCACGCCTGTGTAATCCGGCTCGGTCTGCTTGCCTTTCAGCATGTTCGAAGTGGCGATCTTGCCTTCGAAGACAGCCACCGGGGTTAGAGGCTTGCCCGGGGAGGCTGCGGCGTCACCGGCTGCGTAGACGCGGGGGTTGGAGGTGGATTGCAGCCAAGGGCTAACCTTCACACCGCCATGCTCGGTTTCGATTCCAGCAGCGCTTAGATTCAACTCATCGACGGCCGGCATGCGACCTGCGCCGTGAACCATGAGGTCGGCCTCTTTGACATGAGTATTACCGTCTTTGCCGTAGAAAATGCGCTGCGCTTTGCCTGCAGCTTCAATCTTTTCGGGGGTTGCTTCGGAAATGATTGCGATCCCCGCCGCGCGACTGCGCTCCAGCAGCATATCGACAAGATCAGGATCGAACAGCTTGAGCTGCCGTGCGCCGTGGTCAAGGATCGTGACCTCGGCGCCCGCTCGTGCGGCGATATGAGCAAATTCGAATGAGATGTAGCCGCCCCCCACGAAGATGATGCGCTTTGGCAGGTTCGACAGGTTTAAGAAATCAGTGCTGTCGATTAGGCGCTCGGCACCAGGAAAATCCAGCGGACGCGGTTTCGCGCCAGTGGCGATCAGCGCGTGACCGAATTTGATTTCGCCATGGCCATCGATTTCGATCCGATCCGCTGCGGTAAAGCGGGCTGACCCATGCAAGGTTTGCACACCGGCCTTCGTCAGCCCGTCCTCCATGTTCTCAGGCACCGGGTCGGTGAAGCTTTCCTTGTGCTGCATCAGCGCGGGCCAATCGATCCGCGTGTCACCGGCCACTCCCTTGCCGCTCAGCAGCCGCGCGGCGTCGACCGTCTCGGCCCCGGCGCGCAACATTTTCTTTGGATCACAGCCCCGCAGGGCACAGGTGCCGCCGTAGGGGAGCTCGTCCACAATGGCGACGGACCAGCCTGCACGCGCGGCCTTTTTCGCAGCGTTGACCCCGGCCATGCCGGCGCCGATGACGATCAGGTCAAGTGTTTCGGTCATGAGATTTCCTTAAAGTCGAGAGTTCGGAACGCGTCTGTCGCAGGCTCAACGATATCGCCCGAGCATTCGTTCACTATGCCACCAGATTCCAATCACGCCGAGACCGATCGAGAGCCCAAGCCAGCGCCAATCGTCGCCGCCCAACGGCAACACGCCTGCGCCATACGCCAGCACCGGTAGTGTCATCGCCAGCAGAAAAGGTCCTGTCTAGCGGCAATGCACAGGGCCACAGCGATGGGCATTGCGCAGACAGGCGATGCCCATCCAAGCCAGTGCGGCGACCCAGATTGCGGTTTTGGGACCATCGGCAAGCGGAACCGCCAGAAGCATCGCGCCGATGGGGAGCCACCAAGCAAGCAGGCTGTCGCGCCGGGTGCTCAGCCAATCGTGGTTTGAGCGGTCTGCCATGTCTTCACCCCGCGCAGCAGGACAGGGCGGCCACGTCCTTCTCGAAGGTCTGTGCTGCCAGTTTCAGCCCTTCGACCGTGGTTAGATAGGGCATGATCGTATCGCCAAGTTCCTCGTAAGTCAGCCCGGCTTTCAGCGCCATGGCCGCGGTTTGGATGCTATCGGCACCTTCTGGCGCGAGGATCTGTGCGCCGAGCAGCCGTTTGCTCCCGGCTTCGGACAACAGCTTGATCAACCCGCGCGTATCGCGGGCCGCCAGCGCACGCGGCACAGCGTCAAGTGGCAGAATGGAGGTCACGACCTCAAGGCCAGCGGCGCGGGCCTGCGCTTCACTAAGCCCGACACCGGCCACTTGCGGATCAGAAAAGACGACCCAAGGCATGGTCGCGTTGTCGTAGGTGCGTGTCTCATCCGCCACAGCATTCCGGGCGGCGATCTTGGCTCCATAGGCGGCCATATAGACGAACTGATCGCGGCCAGTAACATCACCTGCCGCCCAGATGTTAGGGTTGGTGGTGCGCATATGAGGGTTGGTCTCGATGCCTCCCCGCGCACCCACCGTGATCCCGGCAGCCGCGAGGTTCAGCCCGTCACTGTTTGGCACGCGGCCAGTTGCGAGCACGAGCCGTTCTGCTGTCAGCACTTGGTCATCCGAAAGGTTCAGTGCGATGGCGGCGCCTTGCTTTGAGATGCGATCATAGCCTTTTGCACGCACCAGTCGGATGCCCTCGTCCGCCAAATAGCCCTCAAGCGCCGCCGAAACCTCGGGCTCCGCTTCGGGCAGCACGCCACGACGGCTAACCAGCGTCACGTCGACACCGGCGCGCGCGAAAAGCTGCGCCAGTTCCACGCCGATATAGCCCGCGCCGAGAACCAACAAGGAGGATGGCAATGCGGTCAACTCCAGCGCTGATGTGCTGTCGAGCGTATCGACCTCCTCAATCCCCGGGATGGCAGGCACATGCGGGCGTGAGCCGGTGGCGATGATGAACTTTCCCGCCGGAAAGAGGCTGCCATCGACCGTCAACTTGCCTTCATCATCGAATGTCGCCCGGCCTTCAACGTAATCAACATTCTCATGCCGGGGCAGAGCATCCGCGTATTTCGCTTGGCGCAACTCTTCGACCAGCGCCTGTTTCTGCGCAACTGTAGCCGCCCAATCAGTCACGCGGGCCTCGGCCTCAATCCCATCGAACCGACCCGCCGCACGCGCGTGGTGCAGGCTCTCGACCGCGCGGATCAGGGCTTTGGATGGCACGCAGCCCACGTTAACGCAGGTGCCGCCGATGGTGCCTGCGCCAATCAGTGCCACGCGCGCACCAGCTTCGGCCGCGGTGATGGCAGCGGAGAAACCAGCGGAGCCGGCGCCGATCACGGCGAGATCATAGGGGCCGTTTTGGGGTGAACTGCTATCTTTCATGAGGGGTTCTCCGAATTACGGCGCTTCCAGAGCGCGTAAACTGTGATGCCGATAAAGACGGCGAGCGCGGGCAGCAGCACGTAGTCGAGCCAGCCCAGCAACGCCGACAGTCCGACCACGCCGAACAAAATGACCAGCACAGGCGTGAAGCAGCAGAGGGCAGCGATAACCGTGCCGATAAGACCAACCTTGAGCAGACGGCTCTGGTTGTCGGGTGTCTTTGCTTCCTTCACGATCCGCTCTCCGTGGCCAATGACGCGCCATAGCCTACGCCGGTCACGGCAGCGACGATGGCCTCCGGGTCGGTGAGCCCATTGTCATAGCGCAGGACATAAAGACCGTTTTCCGTATCGCCCTCGATGAACTCAAGGATTTCGACGCTTTCCACGCGCTTCATCGCGGTGGCGACGATGTAGCTGCACGAAGGGCAAGTGAGCCCCTCAACAGCGACGCGTGTGGTGGCCTCTGCGGCCATTGCTACGCTGGCTGAAAGGATGAGCGCAGCGGTGGAGATAAGAAGTTTCATGGGAGACCTCATGGTCAGAATGTCAAAAGGAAGGGCGAGAGTGCCGGAAAGGCCAAGGCGAGAAGCACGACAAGCAAAGCGCCCCAGAGCAGCCCGCGCATCAGCCCGCGATCAATTGGGCGCGCACAGGTGCCGTCCGCGCAGGCGTCAGTAGGAACTGGGCGATAAGCTTTCCAGAACCCATAGGCGAGCGCCGCTGCCGCGAAGCTCAAAGTCACCCACTTGTAGGCATAAAGGGCGGTAAGCTGACCAATGAAGACCCCGGTCACACCCAGACTGACCAGAACAAGCGGTAGGATGCAGCAGGAGGTCATGGCGAGCGCGCCAATCACGCCAGCGCCGGTGGCGAGCCAACCGGATCGGTCTTCGTGCTGGTCTGTGGTCGCGGGGGTGTGATCTGTCATCTCTTTGCTCATTGTTGCCCTGTGATGACTTGCAAGATAGGGTCTGTAGCAACTACAGGATCAAGGAGAAAACGCATGGTTGATGATCACGGTGTTGTGAGAGACCTTAAACGCTCTGACCTTGCACGCCTGACCGGCTGCAACCTTGAGACTATCCGCTATTATGAAGGCGTCGGTCTGATGCCCGACCCACCGCGCAGCCCCGCTGGACACCGCCGCTATGGGCCGACGCATGTCGAGCGGCTTGGCTTTATCATCCGGGCGCGTGAACTGGGCTTTACGATGGAGGAAATCCGAGGACTGCTCAGCATGGTAGATCGCGGCAGCCATACTTGTGCAGAAGTTGAGAAGCGCGGGCGACATCATCTGGAGGTCGTGCGGACGAAGATAATGGATCTTCAGAACATCGAGGCCGTCTTGGCGGAAACGATTGCGAAGTGCAGCGGTTCGGACAGTCCAGAGTGTCCTCTCCTCACGGTGCTGTCAGATGGGACTGTGGGCGAAACAGATTGATCCGAACTGGACGGAACATGAAGGATTGTTGTGTACCGCGTTTGAAGGTGCGGCAAACACGCGAAGATTGCCCTTTGGTTTCCAAAGGATCAGAACGTTCGCCGACCGCAGTGGAATGTCGGCTTTCTGCATGCTGTTGCGCAGCAATACTCTAAGACCCGGACGGCAACAATGGGCCGTCTGTGGCGACGGCCCAGCGGTTTAGATTTCGATAGCTTCGGCGATCACCAGCGCATCTTCAAGCTCGACGCCGAGGTACCTGACAGTGCTGTCCATCTTGGTGTGACCCAACAGCAGCTGGACCGCCCGCAGGTTGCCTGCCTTCTTGTAAATCTGCGTGACCTTCGTTCGCCGCATCGAGTGCGTGCCATAGGCGCTTGCCTCCAGACCAATGGATGTCACCCAGTCACGCACAATGCGCGCGTACTGGCGGGTAGAGATGTGAAGCCGTTCGTGAAAACGCCCAGGCCAGAGGTGTTCGGATCCGACCATCAGCGGCTCCCGCATCCATCTTGCCAGCGATGCACGGGTGCCTTCGGAGATTTCGAAGCGCACAGATTTCTGGGTCTTGCTCTGAAGAACCGACGCGCGTTCTTTGATTTGGCCTGAGGCCATGACATCGACCACCTTCATTTTCACCAGATCGCAGCCGCGCAGCTTGCTGTCGATGGCAAGATTGAAGAGGGCCAGATCACGGTGGTTCTCGGCCAATTCCAGCCGCACCCTGATCGCCCAGACGTGTTTGGGCTTGAGCGGCCTTTTCTGGCCGACGATCCGGCCTTTGTTCCAGGCTGGGCGTAAGGCGCGGATGGCCGGTAAGTTTGATGTTTCCATGATGCATCCTCCGATCCACCACGCCCTCCCACATCGACAACCCGACGTTGACAAGACATCATACCATATGATGCTGCGCCGCATCCGAGGTCGGCTTTGAGCCCAGACTTACCTATGCTGCTTTGTGCACGAATGACCGCTTTCACGAGCATCCCAAAAACCTTCAACAACTGGCTGGGTTCTGAAAGGGGTTTTTGACAGCATAAATTGGAATGTTTTTGGGCCGTGTCAAAAACGAGCGTTTTTTGTGGGCACACAAAGCAGTTCTTGACCAACTTTACTGAATATGGCCTTCTTACCTCGGTTTGTGTTGCCAGCCGCTCGCACCCTGTTGGGTAAAGTGAAAATGCTCTAATGTTTAATTCAAACACTCCGTCCAGCACTTGGTCGGTAAAGCGAGCGCCGTAAACACTTTGCTGGCATGGAGATCATCATGAACAGTGTAGATCAGGCCAAATCTATGGCCCGCAAACTTCGGTCAGCCTTGGCCAAAGGCGACAAAGATATTTCCCACTCAGAGGCTTTGGAGCTCGTTGCAAGCACGTTGGGATATTCAGATTGGGACACAGCATCGGCCAAACTGGAAGGTGCTGTTTCTAACGCGATCAACTTCGGTAAAATCAGCCCTATCATCCGCATTTTGATGAGGCCAAAGCAAGAGAGTTCTACTGCGGGTTTCTTGGCTTCGAAGTCGCATTTGAGCATCGTCAAGAAAAGCAACTGCCGCTCTACATGGGCGTCGAGCGTGCCGGTGCGCTTTTACATCTTACAGAGCATCATGGCGACGCAAGCCCCGGATCGAACGTATTTTTGCCAACTCAAAAAGTTCGAATGTTTCATAAGGAGCTTTCGGATAAGCAGTATTCCTTCGGGCGTCCTGATTTGGAAGAATTGCCGTGGGGCCTGCAAATCCAAGTGCATGACCCATTTGGCAACAGAATTCGGTTTTGCGAACAAGTGTCCTGAGTAAAGAACTGGGGCAGGCCAGCTACCGTTGGTCTGCCACTCTAGCCGAGACGCTCCAGAAATGACCGCTTTTAGAACGCGAAAATCAAGGCCGACTGAACACCCATTCTCCGAAGTCCGTCATTGGCGCAGCCGCAGCGAAAGCTCGGTTTGTCCCGCGTTCCACACCTTTGCACCTGCGCTGCGGCGTCGGCACAACGTGGGAATGGACGGTCTGGGCCGTTAACGGCACCGATCACTTTTTACAAATCATGTTGATTGAGAATATCGCGCTTGCAGCGTTCAAAAGCCGTGTTGCGCTGCGCTTCCTCAGCTGCGTCCTTGGGCCTGGTCGGCGGCAGATAGTACTGAACGCAATTTGAATGGGTCTGATACTTAATGCGCTCAAGCGCACATGTCGTCACATCGTTGGAGGGCATCGGCATGGTGCTGGTTGAGCATTCCTCACGGTAATACGCCAATCTTTCCTCGGCGCTGGATTGCCAAAGGAACCAAGACGGTCCTCCGATGCGATCAGGGTCCGGCGTGCTGCTTCCCCCACAATAGCCTGTTGGGTTAAAGCATAAGAGGCGTTCGTTATTAGAGCAGGAAGCAACTGCGCCTCCCAATACGACGATGCCAGAAACTAACCATATGAACTTTTTCATAGATATCGACCTCTTATCCGATCGGTTGATCTATGCATGCCAAATCGTTCCTACCGAGGCAAGTTCGGCAAGCTCATCGCCCTATTGGACAAATTGACATCTTCTTCGACGCACCGTGCTGCACTGCAAATTTCCGGCTGCACGTCCTGAATGTCAATATCAAGACAGCCTTAATTGAGTTGGTTCATAACCGCCTGACATTTTCCGTTTTTACCGCATGCACACGGTTTTTGGGTGAAACGGTCGTCTGTATGACAACTCTCAAAGACAGCTAAGTCCCGCACACCGGACATCTACAAATGCTGTAGCGAAGGGCCCTCACCGCCCAATTGTTGCTCACCACCTGATTGGTCCAGCGTTCTTTGACGACAGGTGACTTCACCGTCAGGCTGAATTACCCTCTTCCTTCGCGACCGAAACAAGAAATAGAGGCTCTTAGTGAACACGCGCTTTTTAGAAACATTCGTCACGGTTGCAAATCTGGGAAGTTTCCGAGCGGCAGCCGAGCAATTGAACGTCAGCCAAGCAACGGTATCCAGTCGGATTTCATCGCTGGAGACGGACCTTCAGGTCGACCTGTTTGACCGTGAGTTTCACGCCACCCGGATCACCGTGGCCGGGGCCATGATTCTTGAAACAGCGCAAGAGATGCTCGCGACGGAGCGCAATCTGCGCGCCACCTTGTCCGATCCAACCACCGCCGTGGGGCGGGTGCGTCTGGGGCTGGTATCTTCGGTCGTTCATACTTGGCTTTGCGATCTGATCGAAGAGGTGGCGCGCTGCTATCCGCGGCTAGAGCTTGAACTGACGGTTGAGCCAACGCCGAACATCGCGGCCGCCTTTGAACGCGGTGCTTTGGATATGTTGCTGACGACAGATGACCGCCACGATCAAACCTGTGTTTGCGCCGACTTGCCGCCACTGGCCATGGGCTGGTTCGGGCCAGAGGGGATGCGCGACGAAAAACTCTCCCTCGCTGATGTTGTCACCAGCCCGCTGATCACCTTCACCCGCAATTCGCGCCCCCATGCCAATGTACTCGCGCTTTTCAGCGATCGCGGCCTGCGGCCTTCGATCGTGCATTGCATCACCTCGATGGCTGCGATTGCGCGGTTGACGCAGCGCGGACTTGGGATTGCGACCATGCCACTGGCCTGTGATTTGGCCGGGCCAGGTATTTACGAGCTTGATGTCGATGCGGAACTGCCGCCGCTGCCGCTGTATTGCATCTGGCGGCGCAGTTCCGATGTGGCCACTTACAAGGCAATCGCCGATCTTGCGCGGGTCTGTGCAGAGCGTCATCAGCGCCAACCTGACGCGGTCTGAAACGGGCCTGATCGGAAAACCCTATCACCCCCCCCTGAATAATCCCGTTTGTCGTTGGGCCCCATCTCGGCAAGGGTGCCCCAACAACAATCGACAGAGCTTGACCGCACCTCGACGGAGGCGGGCCGTGCCCCGCCACGTGACGGGAAAGCTATGTCCAAGATCAGGATGCAGAATGAGCAATATCCGTACAACCGATCAGGCACAGCTTTTCGTCTGGAGCGATATCGACCCAGATCATGAAGCAGATTTCAACCAGTGGTATGACAGAGAGCATATGGAGGAGCGCGTTCGTATTCCGGGCTTCACCGGTGCGCGGCGCTATCGTGCGGTATCCGGCTCGGCCCGGCGATACCTTGCGCTTTACCGCGCCAGCAGCCTTGCCGATTTCACCTCCGACGCCTACCGCAAAGCCTTTACCAAACAGACCCAGTGGTCGATCACCAACTTTGGTCGGATGTCCAACACCCGCCGTCGGGTGATGCATGTCGCGCAAGAGGGCGGCTTTGGCTGGGGCGGCGCACTGGTGCTGATTGAACTGGTGCCGAATGAAATGGATACCGACGCCGTCGCCGACGTGCTTGGCCAGTTGATGGCCGAGGAAGGCGTGTTGCGCGTGCATCATATGATCCCCGACGAGACCCTTTCGACCCCGTTGCCGTCCGAAACCATCGAAGGGCGCGTTCTGGCCCCTTGCATCGCGATAGATGTGACGTCAGAGCCTATCGCCGAAGCGACCCTGCGCCAATTGACCGAGCAATTGGGCGGCGCGGTGCGCGAGGCCGAAACCTTCCGCCTGATGTGGTCATTGGATGCGCAGGACCTGCCCGCATTAGAAGACTGAGTGAACCACACTGCCCTGCCACAACGGCAGGGCAAGAACAACAAACCACCCCAACAGGAGATACCTCACATGAAACACCTTCTCATCGGAACTGCGATCGCAGCCCTGACAGCCGGTCTGGCCCATGCCGAAACGTGGAAAATGTCAGCGGACGCACCAGACGGCAACTATCTGACCCAGAACATCCGCGCCTTTGCCGATGACGTGGCGCGCCTGTCGGATGGCGCGCTGGAAATCGACGTTGTGTCGAACTCGGTCCTGCTCAAGCGCCCCGAACTGAAGCGCGGCGTTCAGCGCGGCATCGTTCCCATCGGCGAGGTCCTGATCTCGGCCCTTGGCAACGAAGACGCCGTTTACTCTGCCGATGCCGTGCCGCTTTTGGCGACGACATTTGACGAGGCCCGCGCGCTTTGGGAAGCCTCCCGCCCCATCTACGAAGAAAAACTGGCCGACGATGGATTGGTTCTGCTGTTCGCTGCCCCTTGGCCACCGCAAGGCGTCTACATGAACCAAGAGGTGACCGACGGCTCCTCTTTCGACGGGGTGAAATTCCGCGCCTATAACCCATCGACCGCGCGCCTGGCCGAGCTTTTGGGTGCCGTTCCCGCCACCATCGCCACCTCCGAGATCAGCCAAGCCTTCTCGACTGGGGTCATCAACGGTATGATCACCTCGCCGTCGACCGGTGTCGACAGCCAAGCTTGGGATTTCGTGTCGCATTACTATGACGTTCAGGCCTTCCTGCCCAAGAACATGGTGATCGTGAACAAAGGGGCCTACGACGGTCTGTCTGACGAGGTGAAAACCGCGCTGCAAGAAGCGGCTGAACTGGCGGAAACCCGTGGCTTTGAGATGGCCGAAGTGGCCACTACCGAAGCGACAAATACAATGGCTGACAATGGCATGAACGTGCTGCCGACCCCCGAAGGACTGGCTGCCGACTTCGAGACGATTGCCGCGACCATGCGTGCAGAATGGCTGGAACAGGCAGGTGAAGACGGTCAAAAGATCGTCGATGCGTTGAACTGATCCAAGCAGGCTCGGGCTGTCAAACGCCCGGGCCTTTATGCAAACAGCTAGGGGTGTCCCTACCCCGCCCGCCCCACCAATCCGGAGCCCCCCGCCATGTTGCTAACCCGCCATTTATTCAACTTTTGCGGAGTCTTGGCCGCGCTGTCCCTTCTTGGGATCGCGGTCCTGATCCTGTCGCAAATCGGCCTTCGCCTGATGGGAAGTCAAATCCCGTCGGCGGATGATTTCGCGGCATGGGGGCTGAGCGCGTCGATTTTCCTTGCGCTGCCGGCGACCCTGATACGGGGCGATCATATCCGCGTCACCTCGCTACGCCAGCTGATGCCGGATCGTCTGGGACATATCGCTGACATTCTGGCCGCTGCCTTTGCCACCGCGATGATGGGCTGGGTCGCTTGGGCGATCTTTGGCTATGTCCACGAAAGCTGGACCTACAACGAAGTCAGCCAAGGTGTGGTGGCCGTTCCGCTTTGGTGGCCTCAATCTGCGATGGTTTTGGGGTCGGTGCTCTTTGCGCTGGCCTTTGCCGAGCGCACGCTGCGCCTCATCCTCGGCCTGCCGGTCGAGAGCGACGATACAAACGAACAAGGTCGGGGCGAATAATCATGGATATTTTTCTGCAATCCGCCGTTCTGGTCGTGTCCCTGCTCATACTTTTGGGCTTGGGCATCTGGGTTGGCGTGGCACTGATGGCGTCTGGCGTCGTGATCTTCATGATGTTCACCTCGACGCCGGTCGATGCGATCCTCGGCACCACTATGTGGGCGCATTCCGCCAGCTGGACGCTAACGGCACTGCCGCTGTTCATCTGGATGGGCGAAATTCTCTACCGCACCCGTCTGGCCGAAGACCTGTTTTCCGGCCTCGCCCCTTGGGTCGGGCGGCTGCCCGGTGGGTTGGCGCATGTCAACGTTGCGGGCTGCGGGATCTTTGCCGCTGTGTCGGGATCATCGGCTGCCACCACCGCCACCGTTGGCCGCATTTCCCTGCCCGAGCTGAAATCGCGCGGCTATGCCGACCGTCTCGCCATCGGCTCTTTGGCTGGATCGGGCACACTTGGCCTGTTGATCCCGCCGTCGATCGTGATGATCGTCTATGGCGTCGCGGCCCAAGTGTCCGTGAACCGTCTGTTCATTGCGGGCGTGGTGCCGGGGCTGATGCTCATGGCGCTGTTCTCGGGCTATATCGCCATCTGGTCAAAAATGAACCCCGATGGCGTGCCCGCCCCCGAACCCCGCCTACCGATCGCTGAGCGCCTGCACCGCCTGCGCATGTTGCTGCCGGTGGTCGGTTTGATCATCGGGGTCATCGGGTCGATCTATGCCGGGGTCGCCACCGCGACCGAAGCCGCCGCCATCGGTGTGGCCGGGGCGCTCATCATCGCGGCCTTTGGCCGCTCGCTGAACCGCGACAGTTTTATCGCCTCGCTTTTGGGGGCCACCCGCACCTCTGCCATGATCGGCCTGATCCTGCTGGGCGCGGCCTTTCTCACTTCGGCCATGAGCTTCTCCGGCTTGCCCGGGCAACTCGCCGAAATCATCTCTGACAGTGGGTTGGGCGCACCGGGGTTGATTGCTGTGCTGACGGTGTTCTTCGTGTTGCTTGGCTGTTTCCTAGACGGAATCTCCATCGTGGTGCTCACGACCTCGGTTGTGATGCCCGCCGTGGCTGCCGTTGGGATCGATCCGGTATGGTTCGGGATCTATCTGATCATCGTCGTCGAAATGGCGCAGATCACGCCGCCGCTGGGGTTCAACCTGTTCGTGATCCAGAACCTGACAGGCAAGTCGATCTTCGAGATCACTCGTATGATCGTCCCCTATTTCTTGATCCTTGTGCTGGCCGTAATCCTGCTGACGGCTTTCCCCGGCATCGCCACATGGCTTGTAGAGCAAACGATTTAAAGGCTGATTTGATGACACAGACCCCTCAATCTCTCCTCGACGCGGCCCGCGCGCGCGCTTTGGCGCCCGATTTCACCCGCACCTTCGATGATCCGGTCGAAGGCGAAGGGCCGCTATCAGGGCTGAACGTAGCAGTCAAAGACCTGTTCGACGTGCGGGGCCAAGTCACCCGTGCGGGATCGCTGGTCCGTAAAGACGCGTCACCCGCCATCAAGGACGCTGTGGCGGTCGCGCGGCTGCGCGGTGCAGGTGCGGGGTTCGTTGGTCACGCAAATATGACGGAATTCGCCTATTCCGGTCTTGGCCTGAACCCACATTTCGGCACCCCCCTCACCCCGTTGAAAGAAGGCTGTATCGCGGGTGGATCGACCTCGGGCGGTGCCTCTGCCGTGGCGCGAGGTGTGGCTGACATCGCGCTTGGGACAGACACCGGCGGCTCCGCACGTATTCCGGCGGCCTTTTGCGGGTTATTCGGGTTCAAAGCGACAGCCCAATCGATCTCTCGCGAGGGGGCGGTGCCGCTGTCGCATTCGCTGGATAGTGTCGGTGTGCTAACCCGAGACGTTGGCCTGCTGCGGCCGGTCTTGAACGTGCTACGAGACCGACCGCTTCCCGCATCCTCTGCACCGCGCGCAGTCATCGTGCCGGAGAACTTCGGCATGGACGGGTTGGATACCGAAGTCGTCGACGCCTTTGAAGCCGCGCTCGAAGTGCTTCGGGCATCTGGCGTCAGCGTACGACGACAGACCCTCGATTTTTTCGAGGACTACCGCGCCCTACCCGTTTGGCAATTCTCGGCAGTCGAATCCCGCGCCCACCACGGGGCCTATTTTGACCAGACACGTACCGAGCTTGATCCGCGCGTCGCCTCGCGTATGGCCCGGGCGGACGGCGTCACCGGCATCGAATTCGCCCGCACGATAGCCGCGCGGGAAGCACTGATCGCGCGGGCAGACCGGCTCTTTGGCGACACGCCCGTGGCCTTGCCAAGCGTAGCCATCATGCCGCCGAAGCTGGATGATCTGAACGACGACGCGACCTATGACCGGATCAACCTGCTGGCGCTGCGCAATACCAGCCTTGCGAATGTGATCGACGGCTGTTCGGTCAGCATACCCATCACCGGCCACCCTGGCACGGGCCTGATGCTGACTGCTCCGGCGGGCCGGGATGCGATGCTCATCACCATGGCCGAAACATTGCAGGGCGCATGGTGAGCGCATTGACGAAACGCCCTTGCGCCTATGTGGCTTTGGGCACGCAACGCTACCGCGTGCGCCATGTCAGCGATCCAATGCTGTCGGGCCTTTCCGATGTCGCGGTCTTGGGCGACAGGATCGTTGTTCTCAGGCGGCAAGCGCCCGAGCTGGTCATACTCGGGCCAAACGGTGCAATGAGTGGCGAAGGCACCGATCTGCCGCAGTTCGTATGCGGTCACGGGCTGCGCGCCACCTCTGCGAACCAATTGGCCGCCACGGACATGGATGGCCACAAGATCGTGCTACTCGATGAAACGATGCACGAGATCACGCGGATGGACTGCGCGGAGCGGCCGGGCTTGGGGCGCCCCTTCAACCATCCCTGCGATTGCACCCAAGGTCCGGACGGTCGCTATTATGTCGCTGACGGATACGGGAGCAGCGCTGTTCACATCTTTGACCCGGAACTGCGCCACCTCAAGACCTTTGGACACCCCGGTGCTGAACCGGGCGCGTTCTCGACCCCGCACAGCCTGTTGTTCGACGGCCAAGGCAGGCTCTGTGTCGCGGACCGTGAAAACAACCGCGTTCAGCTTTTTGATGGGGATGGCACTTGGCTGGGTCAGATTGAGGGATTGTACAAGCCGATGGCGCTAGCGCTAACGCCAGATGGCCTATTGCTGGTCAGTGATCAGACCCCGCGTCTGTCCGCTTATACTCCGAATGGTGACTTGGTCGGTCGCTGTCGCACCTTTTCAACCTTTGGTCACGGATTGGCTGTTCAGCGCGATGGGACCATCATCATCGCAGAAATGAACCCAGACCGTGTCACCTTGCTGATCCCGGTGCCCGAAGGGGATACATTCTGAGGTCCCACTGGAATGCAACGACAGTTGACTAAATTATCTAAGATTTCGCGGTGAGCTGCGCACGGTGTCGCCCGCCCCTTTCGGCCCGTTGCGGAGTTTGGTGATTTGCGCGGCGAAAGGCCAGGCTGAGCCCAACCTGTGAATTTGGTTTTCTCGCTGGGCGCGCATGCAGCATGGGAAATGCTGCGTCGGTGTAAAATCTAGTGCTGCCGCGCGGTGGATAGACCAGCCATGCGTAGATAGCGCCGCAAAAATTTGGTTCAAAGTTCAGTGACTGCGGGCAAAATCGTCGTTGGCTTTATGAATTTTGTACTCAGAAGATGAAGGACTCGCGATGACGTCGCCCGTCTTCGACGTTTAGTGTGCTGAGGGTTGCTTCGCTCCACCTCATTAACGCATCGGGTCCGCACATATAGACCTCTCGCTTGTCGAGTGCGGAGATGGATTGGATATCTTCAACCCGCGCGCGACGTTCTTTGATCTGCAGCGCATCCTCAGAAAATGCCAGACACAGATCCTCCCGTGCAGATTTTGCGACCAATGTATCATCGCCAATGCTTTGAAACGCCACAATGCGCAGTTTCACATTGGCTGGGCCAGGACCAATTTGCCGGACAAAATGCTTCAGAACTTTGATGTCATCACCATGACCAGAAAACAGGAGGACGATGTCGGTCGTTGTTTGCGGGTGAGCGTTCGCCAGTTGGAGGATACCGTCCCACATCGCCATAAATGGTGTAATGCCGACACCGCCCGCGATCCAGAGCATCTTGGATGAAACACTTGGAGGAGCATTCTGAGTACCCGGCATAAAGCATGTAAAGCCTGCACCAGAACCTTTGAACTCAACCGGCAGCCTTTGTTCGATAAGTTTGTAAGCGTTGGCGTGAAGAACATTGGACATCAAGCCGCCCGGTTTCCTTTTGACGGTGACGCTCACCTGATTGGTGGCAGCAAACTCGTTGCTGCCAGGGTCGAAAACGGGCGTATTCGAAATCGTCCAAGTTCGCACGTAGTCTTCGTTGACCAGCTGCGGATTGGCTTCGTTCATATGGCTGTATCCCGAGCCCAAAAGGTTTGAGAAGTCGAAGACACCGAACCCGCCGGGCAATGGCGTACTGACAGGCTGTGACAGTTCGAAATTGAAAGTCTTGATGCTCTCAGAAAGCGTTTCTGTCGATGCGAGTGTGGCTGTGATGGGGGTTTCGGTTTCGTGAGCAACCAGTACATGCCCCATTTCTTGCATTTCCCGACGCAGGAGCTTGACCGGCGGGTTATACGGCGAGAACTGCTCTTGAGATGTTAACTTGAGGTTTAGACCGTCTTTAACAAAGACGGCACCTGTCACTTTGATACGCGTGAGCAGGCTCACGCGTGGAATAAGTGCTTCTGCATCGTCATCAAGCAAGTTTTCGGCATCCCCCGTAATGTAAAGGACACTGCCTGTCGTGAAATCTGGAAAAACGAGTCCGACTTGTGGATCCGTCTCGATATTTCCCAAAGACTGATAGAAGCGATTGCCAGAATGGTCGGGCAAAACCAGATACGTCGTGATGTCATCACCATTGGCGTCTTCGTAGATGCGGGTAAAACCCGGTGCGCCGCCGCGGTGATTGACGCCCATGTCGGTCTTGATGCCAGAACTGGCCTCATCTGCAATGTGCTTTGTCGCCAAAAACACCGTGCTGGCTTGGTCCACAACGGCTTTGGCGGCATCCGGCAAAGCGGCGGTGTGGGTTTCAAAGCTGTCATACACGAGGCCTGCACTGCGTTTTTCATACGCCAACTCACGCACGGTAATATATTTGGGACAGTTTCCCAGATGTTGATCGGACGCCAAGTGCAGGCTAATTTTTCCGCTCTCTTCAACCGATGCCGCACTAATTTGTCCGGCGATTTTGTTGCGCCGGCGATTGCTGAAATCGACCCCTACGCCGGCAAAGAGTTTCTGTGCATGGCCAGCGATTGGATTCTGTATCAATGCCCGCGCGAAGGGATCGTATGGGTTGCTTTCGGCAACAACCTCCATTGTGTTTTGATCGGAAATTTTGATGTCTACCGACGGGTCACTCTCCGATCGTGTAACCAGAAGGCTCACCCAAGGCCGCCCGTCGTGATCCAGTGTCGCGAGCGGCAAATAAGGCAGTTCAGCAAAGAAATCCGCGTGCTGCTGTGGCATGTCAGGGGCGATGTACTGGGGAATGGAGGAGATCATTTCCTTGGGCGTATTGCGCCGCTCCTGAAGCCGCAGCTCGCCTTTGTGCGATTTATGAATCTGGGCCATTTCGTGTTCCAATCGTTCGTCTGAAAAGCGGTCGTGTTGCGGTGTTTGCGCTGACGCCTTTCTTTAGGACTGAAAGGCGTCAGCGGTTACTGGTGTTACGGCGTCAGCGCTATAGCCCCAGATCGCTTAAACCCGGATGGCGCGGGGCTTCGGATGTCATGGCCGCCCCCCTTATTCAGCCGCAAGGCCAACAGCGGTTGCTGGCATGGCCTGAAACCCGGGCAGGGCTTCGAAACGGGCGAGCCATGCGCGGACATTCGGGTAGGGGTCAAGCGAGACGTTCCCCTCGGGCGCATGGGCGGTATAGGAATAATTCGCCACATCGGCGATTGTCGGGCGATCGCCAACCAACCAATCGCGACCTTCCAGCCCATGTTCCAGTTTTTGCATTGCCTTGGTCGCTGTTGCATCGGCGAAATCTACGTCCAAGGGCGCGCCGAAAACGGTGATCAGACGTGCGGCACAGGACCCGAAGGCAACTTCGCCTGCCGCAAGTGTCAGCCAGCGTTGAACATTGGCCTCATCGATCGGAGTGCTTGGCATCCAGTCCGGCGCATATGTCCGTGCGAGGTAGACGAGGATTGCGTTGGAATCCGATACGGTTACATCGCCATCTTGCAAGACGGGGACCTGCCCGTTCGGGTTCATGGCCAGAAACTCAGGCGACTTATGCGCACCATTTGCCAGATCTACGGGAACTTCCTCATGTGCGATCCCTGCGAGTTTCGCAAACACCAAGGCTCGGTGGGCGTGACCTGATTTTGCGAAATGGTGAATGCGAACGGCGTTTGACATCGGTGTCTCCAGTCATTTTTCAAGATATGTGCAAGCCCTACCAGTTGCGCATTCCGGTGATAATTGTCTAAATTGGCGTATATTTAAGCCCTGATAGGGCGCAATGAGATGGATAAAATCGACCGGATGCGGGCCTTTGCGCTTGTCGCCAAGAACGCCTCTTTCACGATTGCCGCGCAGCGTATGGGGCGATCTGCGCGATTGGTCAGCAAATATGTTGCTGATCTGGAAAACGCGCTTGGGGTGCAGTTGCTTAATCGCACGACGCGGAGTGTCTCTTTGACGGACGCTGGTGCGACATATCTTGCGCTATGTGAGCCGCTTCTTGATGGCTTTGACGAGTTGGAGGAGAGGGTCAGACACGATCAGACCTCGCTCAGGGGGGCGATACATATTTCGGCCCCCACTGGGTTCGGAGCTTTGCGGCTGACGCCGTCGCTGGCAAGGTTCGGGGCGAAACACCCCAATGTGGACCTTAATTTGCAATTCTCTGACCGCCGCGTGTCGATCATTGAGGAGGGCTTTGACCTCGCCATCAGGATTGGCCCGATGCGCGACAGCTCGCTCAAGGTACGGCAACTGGGCCCGATGCCGTTGGTCGTATGTGCGTCGCCCGCCTATCTGGAGCGCACCGGAACGCCGGACCATCCGCGGGCGCTGGCCACGCATGAGTGTATTCTTGACGGGAACATGACCGAGCCGACCATCTGGAGGTTTGATATCAATGGCCAGGAAGAGGCTGTTCCGGTCCGCGGGCGTTTTCGCATGAACGCGCCCGCAGCTGCAGCCCGGCTTGCCGCAACAGGCGCTGCAATTGCCCGTTGCCCCGCCTACACGGTAGCGGATGCCTTCACATCCGGTGATCTGGTGGAGCTTTTCGCCGAGCATCGGGTTTCGCCCTATGCCGTTGCTGCGCTCTTCCCCCAGAATAGGCGCCTTACCACGCGGGTGCGGGCGCTTATTGACCATCTCGCGGATGATCCGGAGCTTTGTTCAGATAGCGCCAAGACCTGACTTGCGCTACGCCTTTGCCATATCGACGAAAGCTCTGAGCCGGCGCGTCATGTTCCGCTTGCTGCGGTAATTCAAGGAATAGCGCGGAAGCTGTCCCACATGGCCGCTGAGAACTTCGGTCAGGCCACCTTTTTCCAGATGAGGCAGGGCTATTTCCCTGTACAGATACGCAAGACCAAGCCCTTGCTGTGCATAGGTCAGAAGCGACCGCATATCGTTCGCCACCATGCGCGGTTTCGGCTGCATCGTGTACATGCCCTCCGGCCCGTCGAACCCCCACGGGGCCAGATGAGCGCCCGAGCCAAAGGCATAGCAGATTGCATCGTGCTTCAGGATATCGCGCGGATGCGCAGGTGTCCCCTTTCCCGCAAGGTACTCGGCCGAACCGACGATGGTCATTTCCAGCTCTGGTCCAACAGAGACAGCATATGTATCTGGTCCAAGCAACGTGTTTGAACGGATCGCGGCGTCGATGCCTGACGTCAGAAGATCGACCTTTTTGTCATCATAGATGACTTCAACATCGACCGTCGGAAATGCAGTCGCGAAACGTGCGACCAGATCATCCAGAAAGAAGGGGCCAGCGCTGTAGGGGGCCGAAAGCCTCAAGGTGCCTGCGACCTCGTCCTTCTGCGCGTGGATGTCATCCAGCGCATCTTCCAGATCCACAATGGCGGGCAGGCTCTTATCATAGAGCTGTTCGCCTGCGCGTGTCAGCACGACGGAGCGTGATGACCGTTCAAACAGACGTACACCCAGACGGTCCTCGAACCGTTGGATGGCCTCGCTCACCGAGGCGGGGGCTTGCTGAAGATGCTCGGCCGCTGCACGGAAGCCGCCGCGGCGCGCGACTTCGACAAAAACACGAATGTCACCAAAGCTGCTACGGGTCATTGTTCTCTTTTCCGATCACTGTGTCAAGTTAAAGTGGGGTTATCCTTACGATACCAGCCACCTACATTTTCAGCAACATGGAAATGAAAACGCAAAGATCAGGTCGATGACCGGGCCTTCAATCAACAGACCAAGGAGCAAGACAATGACAGTACTTGAAGAAATCCAAGCCGCCATCGCTGAGTGGAACACTGGCCTCGACAATGGTGACATCGAACGGATGGTGGCCTCGTGCCATCCCGAGGTGATGACGGTGAACGAACGCCAGCCTGTCACAACAGGCACGCAGGCGATCCGCGCAAAGTACAACCCGCGTATCGCCGCCGCAGAAATCACCTCTGGTTATGATATCGAAGACCTACAGGAATACGGCGACACTGTCATCGTATCGGGCCGTTTCTACGGCACGATGAAGATGCACGACACAGGCGAGGTCAAGACGCCCGAGGGCCGCTTGGTGCTTGGCTATAAGCGCGACAAAACCGGCGCCTGGAAGATGTTCCTCGACATGGACAACAACGGCCCGGCGTAGGCCGTTACTGAACCGCCCCGGGTTTACCGGAGAGTAAAACTCTCAAAGGATGAGCCCTATGACCAAGCAGAGATTCACCCCCGCCTATCCTGCCGAGCTTCGCGAACGCGGTGTTCGGCTTTTCCGAGAGAACCGTGCTGATTATGCCAGCGACACGGCAGCCTATAAGGCGATTGCGCCGCAGCTTGGCTGTTCACCGGACAGCTTGCGCGTCTGGTGTCAGCAGGCCGAACGCGATGCCGGGCAACGGGCCGGGCTGACAAGTGCCCAGAAAGATCGGAGTGAGCCATTGGAACGCCATTGGTCCGAGAGACAATGGCGAACGAACTTGAGCGTGAGGTCCGTGAACTGTGCCAGGCCAACGAGATCCTGAAGAAGGCCAGCGCATATTTCGCGGCGGCGGAGCTCGACCGCCCGTTCCGCAAATGATCGCGTTCATCGACAATCATCGTGGCGTCTTTGGTGTCGGGCTGATCTGCCGGGTCTTGGGGGTCGCACCATCGACATATTACGCCTTCAAGGCCGTGGAGCGTGATCCGGACCTGGCATCGGACCGGGCTAGGCAGGATCAGCTGGACATGGCCGCCATCAAGCAGGCATTCGGTAGCATCCGGGGCCGGTATGGCGCGCGCAAGGTCTGGCATCAACTGCGCCGCAGCGGACATGACATCGCCCGCTGCACGGTGGAGCGGCTGATGAAGATCATGACATTACAAGGTGTTGTCCGTGGCAAGAAGGTGATCACGACCAACCCCGATACAGCCCAACCCTGCCCGGCTGACAAGGTGAACCGGGCCTTCGTCGCCGATATGCCGAACCGGCTCTGGGGTCGTTCATTGTGGTGCCATTGGTCCGAGCCCAATGGACGACGATTTCACCTATGTCTCAAGCTGGCAGGGTATGGTCTATGTCGCCTTCGTGATCGACGTCTTCGCCCGCAAGATCGTCGGCCAGGTCGAGTGGGAAACACTGAAGTGGGTCGACTGGTATAACAACACTCGACTGCACAGCGCCATCGGCTACGTCACGCCGCAAGAAGCAGAGGAAGTATTCTACGAAACCTTGAACGCTGCCGAAAAAGCAGCTTAATCATTGAACCAGAAACTCTCCGGTAAACCCGGGGCGGTTCACCACTGGCCGCTCTCTTGGCGGCGGCGCGCGTGGCCTTGGGGCTGACGTTACTCTTCGTCCGGCCTGATCCGAGCGCGCCGCCCCATACCGACGATCGCGCTCTGCGCGGGGGGGCTGATAGTTGTATTCTCAGGCCTCTGGTTTTGACAGATTTATTGTAGTTGCTGCTGGCCTAGAAGATACACGTTAAACTGGGCGTACATCTGTCCGAACGAATGGGATCACGATCAAGCCCGGAGACATTTGTGGCTAATCCCTCGGCTTTGCAACGACACGGCTTACGGCCAAATTTAAATCCAAGACACGTATGAAAATTGACCTTACAATTTTGCAAAAGCAGCAGTTCCGCGATCAGCAAGGCGATCCGGATAAGGTTTGTCGCTCAGTCGACAAACGTCACCGGGCGTTCCCACTGGATCAGGACGGTACATCCATCCACTGACCAGACCTCATGTTCGCTTCCTTTCGGATTCAGCACGACATCCCCGGCGCGATACCGCCCATGGTCATCGCTTTGGCTGCCGGACAGGACGATGATCACCTCCAACCCTTGATGGCGATGACGGGGAACAGAGGCACCGGGGGCGTAGCGCAGCAAGGCGACGTCCGGACCACCGCGGCCAAGGTGGCAAATCTCGACGCCTTCGCGGAAGGGCTCGAACGTCATGTTTTGCCAACCGTCGGGCACGAGCCCCCGAAACACGTTTGGTGATGGCAGACCCTCAGCCATTGATCGCTCCTAGAATTGTATCCGTATCGGTTGCCCAGCCGACGATACCCCCTTGGGCGACGATCATCTCTATCGCGGCAGCTTTGAAGCTTGGGAAATAGCTTTCGGTGGCATCGGTAGCCAAGAGGCATTCAAACCCGCGATCATTGGCCTCGCGCATCGTGGTTTGTACGCAAACCTCGGTCGTGACACCTGCGCAGACAAGCTGGGTGATCCCCCGTGCGGCAAGCTGATCGCCGAGGTCTGTGGCGTAGAAGGCACCTTTGCCGGGTTTGTCGATGACGGGTTCATCGGGCAGCGGGGTCAGCGCGGGGATGATCTCGCAACCGGGCGCGCCTGCGATCAACACACGGCCCATGGGCCCCGCGTCCCCGATGCGCAGCGCAGGCGCACCGCGCAGACGTTTGGCAGGCGGGCAATCGGACAGATCGGGGCGGTGTGCTTCGCGGGTGTGGAAGATCGGCAAGCCAGCGGTGCGAAAGCCTGCAAGCAGCCGCGCAACCGTGGGCACGATTGCCTGCAGCGGGCGGACATCGTTGCCGAGGCTTGCACCAAAGCCACCCGGTTCGACAAAATCGCGCTGCATGTCGATAATGACCAGCGCAACCCGATCACGGGCAAGCGGAAAATCGAAAGGTCGGGCGGGGATCTGTGTCATGCGGCATGCCCTGCCATATGCTGCCCGATCTCTGTCAGATCTGCCGCGGCGGCGGTGGTTTCAAAGGCAATGCGCCCTTCTGACATGACCAATATGCGGTCAGAAAGCTCCATGATCTCGTCAAGGTCCTCGCTGATCAGCAGCACTGCCGTGCCGTTATTGCGGGCTTCGATGATGCGGTCGCGAATGGCGGAGACCGCGCCAAAATCCAGCCCGAAACAGGGATTTGATATGATCAGCGCATTCACCTCGCCGGTCAGCTCGCGCCCCAGAACAGCTCTCTGTACGTTCCCGCCCGACAGCGAAGCGATACGGGCATCGGGCGAGGTTGTCTTGACGTTGAACTCGGCAATCAGCCGATCGGCATTGCGCGCCATATCTTTGCGATTGCACCAGAAGGCAGGCCGGCCGTTGCGCCCGACATCGAACATCTTGAATGCAAGGTTATCGGCGACGCTCATCTTGGGGGCGCAGGCATTGCGCAGGGGTTCTTCGGGCAGGTAGCGGATTTTATGCTGCCGCGCCTCTGCCCGTGTGGCGGTATAGCGGGTGCCGTTTGCCCGTATCTCTCCGGCTTGAAGACGACGCTGACCTGTCAGGATTTCCATCAGCTCCATCTGGCCGTTACCCGAGATGCCAGCGATTCCCAGAACCTCGCCGGAATGCAGGGTAACGTTGTCGATCTGGATGCTGTTCAACCCGCTGCGGTCTTGTGCCCGAATGCCGTTGAGATGCAGCACAGGCTTGCGTGCCGTATCAACGCGAACACGCGGATTGTGTACAGGCGCTTTGCCCATCATGGCGGCGCTCATGTCTTCCACGCTCATCTCGGAAACTGCGCCACCGGCGACGTATTTACCGTGGCGCAAGATCGTGACGTGATCGGCAAATGCCGTCACCTCGCGGAACTTGTGCGAGATCATGAGGACAGTCAGCGCGCCCGCGTCCGTCATAGCGCGGATATGGCCAAGAACCTCATCTGCCTCGGCAGGGGTCAGCACGGATGTCGGCTCGTCTAGGATCAGAAATCGATTGCCAAGGTAGAGCTGTTTGATGATCTCGAGCTTTTGCTTTTCGCCTGCAGCAAGCTGGCTCACCGGTCGGTCGAGCGGCACGTGGAATGGCATCGTCGCCATGAAGGACCGAAGCGACTGATGTTCTTGCGCCCAGTCGATAACGCTTGGGGTGTCGGTGCGGCTGATCACGAGGTTTTCTGCACCGGTCAGCGCGGGCACGAGGGTAAAGTGCTGATAGACCATTCCCAGCCCCAGCGATTGCGCGACCTTCGGATCGGTCATAAAGGCCTGCGCCCCGTCCACGATCATCTCGCCCCGTGTCGCGCGGTTAAACCCCATGAGGCATTTCACCAACGTCGATTTCCCAGCACCGTTTTCGCCCAACAACACATGGAAGCTGCCCGCCGGTATTTTGAGAGAGACATCGTCGAGCGCTGTGAAGTCGCCAAAGCGCATGGTCATGCCGATGGCTTCGACGCTGATGGCATCGCCAGACGTACGCGCATGCACTGTCATGACGGCAGCCCCGCAATCAGATCCGCGCTGGTCGTCACGGCCCCAAAGACGCCGCCCTGCATTGTGACCATCTTAATGGCCGCGGCATGGTTTGCGGGGTCGGTTGCGCCGCAGCAATCCTCGACGACCACACATTCGAACCCGCGATCATTCGCCTCTCTCATGGTGGTGGAAACGCAGACATCGGTTGTGATACCGGTGAGGATCAGATTGTCGATCTGCCTTGTGCGCAGGATCAGCTCCAGATCAGTGGCATAGAAGCTGCCCTTGCCGGGTTTGTCGATGATTGTCTCTCCCTCCAGCGGGGCGAGCTCCGGAATGATGTCCCACCCCGCCTCGCCACGGATCAGGATCTTGCCGCAGGGGCCGCTGTCGCCGATCCCGGCACCAATCTGCTGACTGCGCCAGCGCTTGTTCGCGGGCAGATCCGCCATGTCGAGGCGATGCCCTTCGCGGGTGTGGATGATGTGGTAGCCTTTGGCCCGCATGTCCGCCAGTAGCGCCTTGATTGGCGCGATAGGTGCTTGGGTCAGCGACAGATCATAGCCCATGTGATCGACATACCCGCCGACCCCGCAGAAATCGGTCTGCATATCGACAATGACCAGCGCCGTATTCTCGGGGCGCAGATCGCCGTTGTAGGGCCAGGCGTAGGGGTGGCTTTGAACGGTCGTCACGTCAGTGGCTCCTGCTCGTTGAATCTACGGTTGGGCAGCGGGAAGCCACAGCTTGTGCCGTCAGTGACCTTGACCTCATCCTCCCATGGCAGGCGATAGGCCCCTTTCGCGAGATCGGTCATATAGGTATAGGGGCAATCCTGCGCGCCCCCCTTCACGGCAACATATCCGCGATGCCCGAACTGATAGGGGTTGTTTTCCACGCCCCAGCCAATGCGCGCCTCGCGGACGATATCCGGGCGGACCTCGGCGGTAATGATCTCGTCCACGCGCCCAGTTTTGCCATGCGCGATGACGGTGCCTTCGTGGTCGATGATCATTGCCTCGCCCATGCTGTCGAACGTCCCGTCAGAGCCGCACATACACACGTTCGCGGTGATCATCAGGTTGCAGAAGCTGTTGGATTGATTGGTAAACCGCCACGCCTCGCGCATCGGGGCGGTATAGCCCGCAGTGCGGATCATGATTTCGGCCCCTTTATACGCCGCTTCACGGGACATTTCGGGGAACATCCCGTCGTGGCAGATGATCAGACCGATCTTGGCCCCTTTGGGGCCGGTGCAGACCGGAATGCCGCCATTGCCCGGCTCCCACGGTTCTACCGGCACCCAAGGATGCATCTTGCGATAGTACAGCTGCACCTCGCCCTGCGGGTCGATGATCAGGCCCGTATTATAAGGGTAGCCGCCGGGGTTCAGCTCCATAATCGAAAAGCAGCCCCAGATGTCATTGTCGACGCAGGCCTGCTTGAGCGCTGCGACCTCGGGCCCACCCATCGTACACATGATCTCGGGGTCAGTGTTCATCGACAGTCCGTGCAACATGTATTCAGGGAATACCACGAGATCCATCGTCGCCATATTGCGGCGCGCCTTGCCCACCAGATCGACCACGCGGGCGGTTTGTGCTGTCAGCTCGGCTTTGGTCGCGACAGTCGGCAATTGCAACTGAACCATGCCAATCACAACACCTTGGTCAGATTTGTTCAGTCCACCTAAACCATTCATAAACTCTATCCTTATTTCGTCAGTGTCAGCGCAAGCGGTGCGCCTTGTACCGCGCGATCCGGCGCGCTGGTGAGGATCAAAAGGCCCAGTGTCAGGGCGTAGGGTGCGGCACCAAAAAGGTAGTAGCCTTCGGTGATGCCCACCGATTGCAAGGCCGGGCCAAGTGCGCCCGCCCCGCCAAAGAGCAATGCCGCCCAAAAGCAGTTGATCGGGTTCCAACGGGCAAAGATCACCAGCGCAATGGCCATCAGGCCTTGGCCCGAGG
This sequence comes from Sulfitobacter pontiacus, assembly GCF_040790665.1. Lineage (NCBI taxonomy): Bacteria > Pseudomonadati > Pseudomonadota > Alphaproteobacteria > Rhodobacterales > Roseobacteraceae > Sulfitobacter > Sulfitobacter pontiacus. The sequence goes on from NZ_CP160850.1 coordinate 204,770, forward strand.
AAATGCCCTCCGTCCAGCTGCCGGGATAGTAAAGCGACAGATAGGCACCGCCGACGCCCGCCATTGCCCCACCGGCGCCGGTTGCCAGCAGCCGGATGCGATCGGGGCTTAGCCCCATAGCACGCGCCGCATCGGTACTGTCCCCGACCACGCGCAAGCGCAGCCCCATGCGGGTGGTACGCAGCATCCATGCAATGGCAAGCGCCAGCAGCCCGCCGACGATAAACAACACATTCACCTCGAGTGTCGCCCGAAGCTGCGGAATATCCGACCACCAGCCCAAGCTGATCGCAGGCAGATCAGGTGCCTGCGGCTGGATGTAAGGTTTGCCAAAAAAGAAGGCGAGCCCCATGCCAAGCAGCATCATGGCGATGCCCACAGCAATGTCGTTCACCCCTTTGAACTTGCAGATCCAACCGTGCAACAACCCAAAGCATGCCCCCGCCGCAGCCGCCGCCAAAACGCCGATAAACGCACTGTTGGCCTCGTAAGCGACGGCGTAGCCGCTCATCGCGCCGAAGACCAATGTCCCTTCCAGCCCAAGGTTGAACCGACCAGAACGTTCGGTCAGCAGCTCGCCCAGAGAGACAAATATAAACGGGGTCGACACACGGATGGCACCGCCCAGAATGGCGATGAGAACGCCCCAAAGGCCGACATCTACCTGTTCCATCAGCGTTTCTCCCAATATGCAGCGGTAAAGATTGGCACCCGCCCGTACAGCGCCTCGCTCAGCAAGATCACCAGGAACACGATGCCTTCAAAGACAAGGATCGTCGCATCGGGCAGCTCCATCCGGCGCTGGATCAACCCGCTAGAGGCTTCGAACCCGCCGAACAGAACCGCAACCGGCAGGATCGCCAAAGGGTTATGCCGAGCGAGAAAGGCGATCAGGATGCCGGTATAGCCATAGCCCGCGATCAGCGACGCATTGGCGGAACCGTGCACCGCCGCCACTTCGAAATAGCCCGCCAGCCCTGCAAAGGCACCGCCAAGTGCGGTAAAACCGATCACCAGACGCCCTACGGGTAGCCCTTGCACCTGCGCGGCACGCACATTGTCGCCCGCAATACGCGCGGCAAACCCCAGCGTTGTGCGTTCGATCAAGACCCATGCAAAGAGGCAGGCGAGCACGCCCGCAAGAATGCCCCAATGCGACGGCAAAAACGGCATATCCCCGACGCGCAAACTCTCTGTCAGTGGCACGGTGGAGGGTTTGTTGAGCGATGCCGGATCACGGAACGGCCCCTCGACAAAATGGTTCAACAGCGCAATCGCAATATAGGCCATCAGCAGGGATGCGATGGTTTCGTTCACGCCCCGTTTGATACGCAACGCGCCCACGGCACCGATCCAGACACCGCCGACGATCATCGCGGCAATCGCCATTGTGACCATGCCAAAAGCGGCGGGCATCCCGGCAACGGCGGTGCCTGCAACGGCAGCGGCAAGACCGCCCAAGACGATCGCACCTTCGCCGCCAATAACAACAAGCCCCAGTCGTGCGGGAAGTGCGACGCACAATGCCGCCAGCACCAGAGGTGCCACGCGCGACAGCGTGTTCTGCCACGAGAAAGCAGACGAGAATCCCGCCTTCCAGACCAGTTGGTAAAACGTGACCGGGGATTTCCCGACCATCAGCAAAAAGACACTAAATAACGCGAAACCGGCCAGCAAAGCACAGATCGGGATCACCACAGCCTCGGCCCTCGGCGCGATCCCGATAAAGGACCGCGCCGCAGTGGCCGCGGGCTTTTCAGCTTGAGCAACCAAAGTCATCTTAGCTTGTGGACCCGATCACGCCTTCGACAAGGTAGTCCATGCTCTCGATCGCGACATCGGTTTCGACAAAGGATTCCCCTTCGGCGGCGATCACATTGCCTTTGTTGTCCTTCAGCGGCCCTTTGATCGCGGCAAAGCCGCCTGCCTCGATCTCTGCTTTCGTGGCTTCAAACTGTGCACGCGCCGCATCGCTGACCGCGGGGCCGAGGGGGCTCATCTTGATGAAGCCGTCAGCCAGCCCGCCGCGCACGAAGTTCGGGATCGGCTCCCCTGCCAAGGTCTTGGCCACCATGTCGGTATAAACACTGGCCCAGTTCCATTCCGCCCCTGTCAGGTATTTGTCCCCTGCAATCGGTGTCTGGTCAGCGTGGTAACCGCAAACAAAAATGTCGCGCGAAACAGCGGTTTCACAAATCACCTTCGGCCCGTCGACGTGGCAGGTGACTACATCGCACCCTTGGTCTGCCAAGGCATTGGTCGCTTCGGCTTCTTTTACGGCAAGCGACCATTCACCGGTAAAGATCACCTGACAGACGATCGTGGGATCAACCGAACGCGCACCCAATAGGAAGGAGTTGATATTGTTGAGCACCTGAGGGATCGGCTTGGCCGCGACGAAACCGATCTTTTTGGTCTTGGTCGCATGACCTGCGGCAACGCCGTTCAGATACTGCCCCATGCCGATATAGCCAAAGTAGGAACCGGCGTTCGACGGGTCATTTTCGGACCACAGGCCGCCGCAATGTTGAAAGCGCACGTCAGGGTGTTTCGGCGCTGTCTCAAGCACATGGGGTTTGTAATAACCGAAGGACGTGGGGAAGATCAGCTTGGCCCTGTCAAAATTGATCATCGATTCCATGGAATTCTGCACGTCCTGACTTTCGGGGACGTTCTCTTCTTCCAGCACGACCACGCCAGACATCGCCTTGACCGCCGCTGCCCCTTCGGCATGCGCCTGGTTATAGCCGAAATCATCTTTCGGACCGACGTAGATGAACCCCACGGTCAAAGGGTCAGCCGCCATCGCGGGGCGGGCCAGACCACCGACTGCGGCAGTGCCCAGCAAAGCGGCGGAAGTACCAAGGAAACCACGGCGGTTCAGGAACGGTGCATGTGTCATTCAAATCTCCAATGATGATGCGCCGCCCTGGGAGGAGAGAGCGCATATGATGTGATTCAATGACTACAAAATCTCAGCGGTGATTACGTCTGCTCATTATTCCACAAAGCGGTGCAAAAAATGCATCACTCGGTTTGTGGTCGCCCCAGGGTCGCCTGCTAGACGTCGGAAAACTGTTCCAATGCGGTGGAAAGTACCAAGCCGAAACGGGCGGACGCCACGGGCAAGGTCCGACCGCGCAACTGACACAGTACCAGACTACCCGCCGCGACGTCACGTAACGACAGCGGGCGCGAGGTCAGTTCTGCGCAGTGCTCCATATCCAGGCCGATGGGGATCTGGAATGCGATGGCATCCTCATGCAGCACATAGTGGCGCATGAACTCGAAACTGTCGGATGTGGCAATGGGGCGTAGCGGGCGCGACCCCCGCGCCGCGGCATCATCCAGCATAGCCCGCACCCCATACCGGCGAGACGGGATGACATGCGGCTGATCCAGACAGTCGCGCAATCGTACCTCGGGCTTAGACGCCAAGGGGTGATCCCGTTTCATGATGGCATGGATGACCTGAGGGATACGCATCAGCACATCAAGGTCTACCATATGGACAGGCTCGAATACCAAGGCCAGATCGCTTCTGAACTCGGCCAGATCGCGCTCTGCGTCTTCGCGATCACGCACTTGCACAGAAAAAGACACCCCGGGATGGTCACGCCGGTATGCTGCGGTGTGCGCAGGCATAAAATACGGGATCAGCGCCTGAGAGCAGGCCACCGTCACATGGCCCCGTCGTTCGCCGGACAGATCAGCCACTTGGCTTCTCACCCGCCGCAAGTCGGACTCCTGCATCAGGAAATGCTGCATCAGCAACTCACCGGCCGGGTTCAAGCGCACACCACGCGGCAGGCGTTCAAAAATTTCGACGCCAAACTCTTCTTCGAACCGCTGGATGCGACGGTTCAGGGCAGAGGCCGTGATGTTCATATCGTCCGCCGCTTTCCGGATTGAGCCCGCGCGCGACACTGCCTCGATGAAGCGGAAAGTTTGCAGATGTTTCATAGAAAAGACCTTCCAACCCATGATGATGCATTTTTTGCACCGCTTTTGTGAATTCTTAGCATTTGAATTCCGCAGCGCAACAGAGGACGACTGAGACACGTCAGCGGCACGGCCCGCAACGATGACCCCAGTGCAACTACAAAAGAGCCTCCTATGACCGATATTGCGATGACCATCCCAGACCTTCACGCGGCCTATGCGCGCGGTGTGTCGCCTGAACAAATCATCGCCCAAGTCTATACCCGACTGCGTGAAGTGGACGACCCATGCATCTTTCTATCCATGGCAAGCGAGGCTGACGCCCAAGCGGCGGCCACGGCTCTTGGCCCATACGACCCTGCCAAACCGCTGTGGGGTGTCCCTTTTGCGGTGAAAGACAACATCGATGTCGCGGGGTACGAGACAACCGCCGCATGCCCTGCCTATGCCTATCCCCCCACGCAAGACGCCTTCGTCGTCGCCAAACTGCGCGAGGCGGGGGCAATTTTCATCGGGAAAACCAACCTTGACCAATTTGCGACAGGGCTTGTGGGCGTCCGCACCCCTTATGGCGCGCCGCGCAATTCTATCGATCCTGAAATTGTGCCCGGTGGGTCCTCGGGCGGCTCGGGCGTGGCGGTAGGCCATGGTATTGTCGCCTTCTCGCTTGGCACCGATACCGCAGGGTCCGGGCGGGTGCCAGCAGCGCTGAACAATATTGTGGGCCTGAAACCAACCCTCGGTGCCTTATCTGCAACTGGTGTCGTGCCCGCGTGCCGGTCGGTCGAGACGGTCTCGATCTTCGCACTTACCGTCGCCGACGCCTATACGGCTTTCACTGTCGCCTGCGCCTATGATGCCGCCGATGCCTATGCACGACACATCTCGGCCCCTCCCCTCGCTGCGCCAAAATCCGCCCCTGTGATCGGCATCCCCAGTCGTGACAGCATCCGCTTTTCGGGTGACGCCGTCCAAGAGGCTTCGTTCACCGCAGCGGTGGACCTGCTACGCGGCCAAGGTGCCGAGATACGAGAGATTGATTTCACGCCGCTCTATGATGTGGCGGATATGCTTTATGAAGGGGCGTGGGTCGCGGAGCGGTATACCGTCATCGAGGATCTTTTGCATACAGACCCAGAGGCGATCCTGCCTGTCACGCGCCAGGTCATTTGCAAGGCCGAAGCGCTTTCTGCCGCAGATGCGTTTCGCGGCATGTACCGTCTGAAAAAGCTGTCGCGCATTGCTGAAACCGCGTTGGAGGGCTTGGATATGCTTTGCGTGCCAACCATTCCGACCTTCCACACCGTCGCCGAGCTAGAAGCTGATCCCATCGGACCGAACTCGAACTTCGGCACCTATACGAACTTCGTCAACCTGCTGGATATGTGCGGTATCGCCGTGCCCGTGCCGGCGCGCAGTGATGGCCGTCCGGGCAGCGTCACGTTGCTGGCAGCCGCGGGCAAAGATGCGGATATCGCCGCCTCAGGTCTTGCACTGGAGGCCGCAGGGAAGCGGAACCTAGGCGCAACGGGTTGGTCGTTCAACGGCACGCCCACATTCGACACTGCGACGACCGACGGTCTGATCCTCGCGGTGTGCGGTGCCCATATGGACGGGCTGCCGTTGAACCATCAATTGACCCAGCGGGGCGCGACCTATCTCGGCGCAGCGACGACCACCGATAGCTATCGTTTCTACGCGCTCGCCGGCGACCCTCCTGCAAGGCCGGGCTTGGTGAAAGGCACCCCCGGATCAGGTGCTCCCATTGCGGTAGAACTGTGGTCCCTTCCCTTTGAAAAGGTCGGCGGCTTTCTGGAAGCCATTCCCGCCCCTCTTGGTATCGGCACTATCGATCTGTCCGACGGGCGGCAGATAAAAGGGTTCATTTGTGAGGCCGAAGCCGTTGCGGAAAGCACAGACATCACTCAGATCGGCGATTGGCGAAATTATCTAGCGCAGCTGTGAGGTAGGTAGCGCCCCATCTCTAAGGTGGCGTCGTATCTTCGGTTTCCCCGCTGTTCGGAATCGACGAGGGTTCATCTTAGGTAGTCGCAATTGCTCCCCATACCCTAACAACTTGGCAGAAGGCCTGAACTTTCCTTGTATATAAACGCGCCACCAGCTCTCATACTTCTGGCTCAATGCAGCTAAATGTCATAGAGCTATTTAAGTTGCCCCTATGCGGTTGCGCTGACGCACCGATTAAACGCGCTCGATAACGCAGCCAGTTTTTCGGCCTGCCATAAAAGATAAGCGTCGCGCAGTGTCGTTGACAGCCAGCACGCCCCGCGTCGCCTTTCGTTTTCCCAGCCGATACCGCCGACCTGCTGTGCCTTTATCAGTATGCGCGAAATATGAGCGTCGGATACGTAGTAGCGTGCGGCCAAACCCGCTGTCGACACGGTGCCGAGCCAGAACCGGCCATCTCCATCCGGCTCGTTGAATTGGGTGGACAGCACCATTTCATGCAAGATGCTGCTGCCGGAGACGCTATTGGTAAAGCAGTTGACCATTGCCGGCGGATTGTACCACGCAGGGTTCAAACAAATTTTGCGGGCGAAAGCGGGTTGAAGCTTATGCAAAAGCGTCGGGGTCCGGTTAAAGAGTGCACTACGCCCGCCCCCATCAACCATATCGAGCGCGCGAAGGTGGATGTCGATGTAGACAAACATAAGCTTTTCGCTTTTTGCCGAGACTTCAGTCGCATGCTGACGCAATGTCCCGGTTTTCGGCGGTTCTGTCAGCTTAATTCGCAAAAGTTCTCGCAAGAAGGACTGCACAGTATTGCGACTGGCGATCCCCGTGCCAGCCAGTTCGGTCAGAAGCTTTTTCGGCGTTAAGGGCGGCGCGGCCGGGTCAATCTTGCGTTCGAAATGCAAGGCAATCGCCATATGGATCAAGATCCAGTGCCGTATATCGGCGAGGTAATGCACAACCTCTGGAGCAACGGCGTGGACCTTCAACAGATCGCTTGCCTCTCCCTTCAGCGCCTCCCAGAACATCGGGCGCGCAATAAGCTGTGCTGCGTCATAAGAAGGTGCGGTATCGGCAGTCTGGATCATGATCTATCTAGTTTCGCTTTTTAGAGGGGCGCACAACAGCATCGACTGCGCCGCTCTCAACTCATATCTGGGCTAAAAATTTTTGCCCATTGTGGACAAACGAACAACTTATAAACATCTCGTCTGAAAACATTTTCTTCAGAAGGTGCTCCCATGCATATCCAATCAGCGTTCCGCCCACTGCTTTGCGCAGGGTTATGCGCGGTGCTGCCGTACACCCAGGCACAAGCTAAGGAACCCGCGCTACACGTGACCGCCGCATCAACGTATTACGACAATAGATCAACAGCGCTTGATCTCGTCCAGTCTTACTACAACGCAATCGGCACGGGGCAGCTGGCACGCGCTTTCAGTTACACCCTTAAAAGCACTCCCGAAAAAGATGCGAACCAGCTTGCCGCTGATTACAATGCGTTTCGCAACAAATTTCAGGATATCCGCAGCATTAAACTGCGCTTCGAACTGGGATTCACCAGCGCTGGTGTCGGTACAGAGGTCTCGGCGGTGCCCGTCGTTGTAGAGATGGAAACCAATGAGGGTGCGACCATCGTCAGATCGAGTTGTCACTACGTCGTCCGGCTTTCCCCCGACGCCCAAGACTATGCCCCTTTCGACCCGATCAGAATAGACGCCAGTTTCGACGAGCCCGTGAAAGGGTATTTTGACGCGACTGCCCTGCCCGATTGCCGGTTCTGATCCACTGGCCCCAACCCTGAATGCTCCACTTGGAATAGGAACCACCCTTTGAATACGCTTCTGATTATTATTACCGTAGTTGCGATTGCTGGTGTCTTGCTCATCTCTTTGTACAACGCGCTTGTGCGCGCCCGTCAGCGCGTTCGAGAGGGGTGGTCCGGTATCGATGTACAGTTGAAACGACGCGCAGATCTGATTCCCAACCTGATCGAAACCGTAAACGGATACGCCGCGCACGAACGCGCCACCTTTGACGAGATCGTTGCAGCCCGTAATTCGGCGGCCACCCTGAACCCTTCTGATGTGCAAAAACGTGCACGCGCGGAAAACTTGGTGGGGCAGGCCATCGGAAAGCTGTTTGCCTTGGCCGAAGCCTATCCGGACTTAAAGGCAAGCAATAACTTCCGCGATCTGGCTGCTAACCTTGATACTGTCGAGAGTGAGGTCCAAATGGCCCGCCGCTATTACAATGGCGCGGCGCGAGACCTGAATATCAAGGTCGAAAGCTTCCCCTCCAATCTGGTCGCCAAAAGCTTCGGCTTCGAACAAAGTGCTTTCTTCGAGATCGAAGAGCCCGCGGATCGCAGACTCCCAACGGTTGGATTTTAACGCTGTGACCAAACACATCGCGCGCGTCCTTGCCGCTGTATTACTTTCTATCTGGGCCTACGGGGCGCACGCTGGCGACGTGATCCGATCTTTCAACGCCGATATCCTCGTGCGGGAGGATGGTGTGCTTGATGTGACCGAGACGATCAAAGTGAATGCCGATGGAACAGATATCCAGCACGGGATTTATCGCGACTTCCCGCAATATGTCACTACGCCGGGCGGCACGCGATACAAGGTAAGCTTCGAGATCCTTTCGGTCACACGCAACGGCGAGGATGAACCATGGGAGGCAACTGACACCGATCTGGGCACCAAGTTCACATCGGTGATCCGTTTCAGCTCGTTTCGACCGTCAACCACACCTACCAGATCCGCTATTTGACCGACCGACAGATTATCTTCGGAGACGCGAGCGACAGATTGCGCTGGAACGTCACTGGCGACGAGTGGAGTTTCCCGATCCTGAGTGCATCTGCGCACGTCATCCTGTCGAGCGGCGCACAGCCTTTTGAACCGATAGCCTTTACCGGTTCCCGCGGCAGCAAGTTGGCCGATGCAGTCGCGACAGTATCCGGGCGCGGTGCCACGTTTGAAACCACCCACGCTCTTGATCCATTCGAAGGGCTGACGATCATGGTACAGCTCCCCAAGGGCGCTGTTGCACCTCCAACCACCGCGCAACTGTCAGACTGGTGGTGGCGGGACAATCTGGGATGGGTCGTCTTGATCTACGGCTTTGCGGCCGTTTTTGCTTATATGATGTTTACGTGGCTTTGGTTCGGGCGCGATCCCAAGGCAGGGACAATCGTCCCACGGTGGGATCTACCAATGGGGATTTCGCCAGCATTGATGAGCTATATCTTTGATGGAACCTTGCGGGATGAAGGGAAAACGGCGCTTACTGCCACGGTTCTGGATCTCGCTGTGAAGGGCTACGTTGTTCTCGACGGCCTTGATCATCTGGTCACCATCAGGCGGACTGACTTGCCCATATCAGACGGGCTGCCTGCCGGTCATATCGCTATTCTGGACATGCTTCATGCGCATGAAGGTGAGATGTCCCTGGCCTCACTACACGAAGATGATATCGAAGCAGTTTTGCTCAACTTCAAAGTTGGCGTCGAGGCTGAAAACGACGGGCGCTTTTACCGTCAGAACAAAATTCTGTTCCATCTGGGCATTATCATATCCGGTGCCGCTGCCTTTGCCTGGCTGGTGGTTATCGATCTTAATGAGACGGCCATGAAGCTCGTATTCTTCTTCAGTCTCGCGCCCCTATTCCTTAATGCAGGCATCTGGAAACTGCTGAAATCGCGCAGGAACCCGTACTCTTGGATGAAGCGGCTCCTGAATTTTATGGGATTGGCCATTCTTGCGGGCATGTGGGTCTTCGGAGCACTATTGTTTTCCGCCATGCTCTACGAAGACACAGGAATGAATATCGCCTTTCAGGCTTTGTTGGTCGTCTGGGGTGGCGTGACGTTCAACCAGATCTTCCTTGTGCTGATCGGATCAACCACACGTGCAGGGGCAAAGATAAGGGATCACATCACGGGGCTGCGCCTCTATCTCACGGTAGGAGAGATGGACCGCATGAACATCCGCGACGCACCGGAATTGTCGCCAGCGCATTTCGAAACCCTACTGCCAAGCGCGATCGCTCTCGGTATCGAAAAACCTTGGCGCGCGGCGTTCAAAGCGCATCTAATATCAGGCCAGTCACTCACAGGACCCAGTTATGCACCAAGCTGGTTTGTGGGCGATGATGACGACGCAATCAGCGGACTATCACGTTTCGCAGAATCTGTTGCTGCATCGCTCCATAGCGGTGCAGACGATAGCAACAGTTCTGCCGGATCGGGCGGCGGCGGCGGAGGTGGTGGAGGTTGGTAGCCCCTGCGAAATCCCGTTAGGGTCAGGGCCTTGCAGGACCGACGCCCTGCGCGAACGGGCAGAGCTGCAATACCATACCCACAATCGTAGCCGTCACGTTTCAGAGATGTTATTCCAACCGGCACCGGGTTTTGCGTATTGAGCGATCTTGAACTTGCCGAGCTGGGATGCGTGCACTTCGTCGGGACCATCTGCAAGGCGGATAAATCGTTGTGTGGCGAGGATTTCTGCCAAGGGCACGTCATCGCTCACACCCATGCCGCCGAAGATCTGAATCGCGCGATCCGCCACGGTTTGTGCCATTTGCGGGGCTACGACTTTGATCGCGCCGATCAAATCCTTGGCGTTCCTGGCCCCATGACGGTCAATCGCATCCGCCGCTTTCAACGTGAGCAGGCGCGCCTGTTCGATGTCGCAATAGCTCTTTGCGATTTCCATCCGAATGCTGGAACGATCCGAAAGCATCCGACCAAAGGTCTTGCGCTCTGTCACGCGCTGACACATCAGTTCCAAGGCACGCTGCGCCGATCCGATGGAGCGCATGCAGTGATGAATGCGGCCAGGCCCAAGGCGGCCCTGTGCGATTTCAAAGCCCCGCCCCTCGCCAAGAATGATGTTCTCTTTGGGGATGCGCACATCCTTCAGATGCACTTCGCAATGCCCGCCGGGTGAATGGACATCGCCGAATACTGTCTGGGCGCGGATCACCTTAACACCCGGCGCGTCACGCGGAATGATAACGGTTGATTGCTGCGTATGGCGCGGGTTTTCCGGATTGGTCTGGCCCATCAGCAGCAGGACCTTGCAGCGCGGGTCCATGACGCCTGAAATCCACCATTTCTTGCCGTTGATGACATAATCCTTGCCGTCACTGCGGATTTCAGTGCGGACATTCGTGGCATCGGAGCAGGCGTGATCGGGTTCGGTCATCAAATATGCCGATCGTATTTCGCCCGCTAGCAACGGCAGGAGCCATTCCTTTTTCTGGGCGGCGGTGCCGAACTTGGCAAAGACTTCCATATTGCCGGTGTCAGGTGCGGAGCAGTTGAAGACTTCGGCAGACCACATATTTCGGCCCATGATCTCTGCCAGCGGCGCATACTCCAGGTTTGTAAGGCCGGGGCTGTATTCGCCATATTCCTCGGGCAGGAACAGGTTCCATAGGCCAGCCGCCTTGGCCGTTTCCTTGAGAGGTTCCAAACCGGGCCAAGGCTTCCAGCGGTTGGCCGCATCGGCGTTCCATGCATGGACCTCGCGATCCACGGGAAGGATGTTGGCATCGACAAAGGCTTGCAGCTTGTCGATCAGGTTTTGTGTTTTTTCGGTGTAATCAAAGAACATGATTTGGGCGTCCTAAATTGTTCTGGATCGCTTGTTACAGCGTGAGACCGCCATCAGCGATGAGAGTGTGGCCCTGCACATAGGAGGCGAGCGGCGAGGCAAGGAACATGGCGGCACCGGCCATTTCTTCCGGCGTGCCCAAGCGGCGCACCGGGATTGCGCGCAAAGAGGCTTCCGCGCGCTCCTTGTTCTGTGTGGTGACGGCAGTCAGCTTGGTTGGTACCAGTCCGGGGGCCAGTCCGTTCACCCTGATCCCGTCACGCGCCCAGGACTGGCCGAGCGTTTTGGTAAGGCTGATTGCGGCAGCCTTGGAAGCGGCATAGGCGGGGTTGCCGATATTCGCCTGCAAACCAGAGACCGAACTGACAATCACGATGGCGCCTTTGGCCGCGCTGAGCATGGGCTTGAACTTGGTCGCCGTATGCATGACCGAGTTGATGTTGATATCCATCACCTCGTCCCAGCCTTTCTTAGCATATTCCGCCTGCTTATACCGGACAAAGCCCTGGGACTGGACGAGCACATCCAGACTGTCGAAGGGCGGCGCATAAGCGCTTAACTCGTCGAAGTCCGCCACATTGACCTGCGCATAATGCAGCCCTGCCAGATCAGAGCCTTCTTGGCCCGCGTAATCCGCTGCCGAAGCGCGCGTGCCCCAGACATGCACCTCTGCCCCGCGCGCGCTAAAGCCACGGGCTATGCCGTTGCCGATCCCGCTAGAACCGCCGACGACCAGCACCCGCTTTCCCGAAAAGTCCAAATCATTCATAACAGTTTCCTTCTCAGTTCTTCGCGATCAATCGGTGGGCGCGATTGAACAATGAAATCGTCATCGCATGCAGATGATCGCCGGTTTCCTTTGGTGCCTTGCCAGCGCTTGCGCGAGCATGGGTCCCCTCCAGAAGTGTCCCCAGCTTGAAACAGGCCAGCACCCCATACCAGGCGACCGCATCCAAACTGCGTGTCGAATGCCTGTCGTAATGTGCAATAAGTTCATTGAGGCTCGGGAAACCATCCCAGGGTTCGATATCGCCCACCACGGGCGTATGTTCATCGGCCCATGTGGCCATGACCCAGCCAAGGTCGATCAAGGGATCGCCAATCGTGGCCAGCTCCCAATCGACAAAGGCGACGAGCTTGGGACTGTCAGGGGCAAACATCGTGTTTGCCAAATGGCAGTCACCATGAAAAATTCCGCTCGTAAAATCTTGGGGGAGATTATCCTCAAGCCAGGAGACAATCCTTTCGACATCAGGCAGTTCTTTGAAGCCTGTCCATTCGTCGAAAGCGGCGTAGCCTTCCAGCTGGCTCATCCACCGGCCTGTCTGCCGTTGCAGAAACCCGTCGGGCTTGCCAAATCCTTCCAAGCCTACCGCCTTGTAGTCAACCGCCCCGAGTGCGGCCATCCCTTCGATATAGGAATACCCCATGCGCGCGCGGATCGCCGGGTCGTTGGCGTGAAGCTGCGGCAATCCGTTTGCAGGATTAAAGCCCTCAACCGGAGCCATAAGATAAAAGCAGGCACCAAGCACGGCTTCATCGTCACAACCTGCGATGAACCTGGGGTGTGGCACGTCAGTCGCGCTAAGCGCTTCCAGAATACGCGCCTCGCGCTTCATCGTCTCATTGGAATTCTTGCGCAGATGAAGCGGCGGCCTGCGCAGCACGAACTCTCTGCCGCCCCGGTCAAAGCGCAGCAAGATGTTCTGCGTCCCGCCTGCAAGAAGCTGCAGATTGCTCAGCGGGCCGCGTTCCAACCCGATATCGTCCATCCACGCTGTGAGCGCTTGCTGGTCGACCGGGATCGTTTCTATGTTTGCTTGATTCATCATAATTCATTTGTATTAATCATTTGAATTATTGCAACCCATAATTTTCTGTGCTCTAGAGGATCGTGATATGACCAGACTGTCTTCAAAGGTGCCCAGCCCATCGGTTGAACGGCTCAAGGGCGAGGCACAGCGCCTCTTTGCCAATCGGGGCATTGATGGCGTTACAGTGCGTGACATCGCCAAAGCTGCTGGCCAAAAGAACCCCGCCGCTGTGGGGTATCACTTCGGCTCGAAGGAGGCGCTGATCCGCGAACTTATCGTGGACGGTGCAAAGGTTATCGGTGCACGCCGAAACGCCCAGCTTGATGCTCTGGAAGCAGACGGCGGCCCCACGCGGATTTCGCAGATCGTGGATATTCTTATCTATCCTTCTGTCAACTTAGCCGCAGATGGTGAAACGGACACATACAACCGCTTTCTCCACATGCTCACCATGTCCCACAGGACCCTCTTCGATGACGCCCTAGAGGGCCGCTGGAACTCAGGCTATCAGCGTTGCCTGGAACATCTGCGTATGTTGATGCCGTCGCAAAGCCGGACCATACAAAATCAGCGATTTATATTTCTGGAATCCTATCTGGGCGGAGTGCTCAGCGCGCGTGAGACAAGACTGGGTGACACGAGCCGCGCCCACGCCACTTGGAGCGACGCATCAACGCTGGCGCATTTCGCCGCCACAGTCACATGGATGCTTGAGATGGAGTGATCCTTGCAAGCAATGTAGATAGCATGGCACGGGTTTTCCGACCCGAGTGCGTTGACACGTATCAAAGATGTCAAAGCGCACGAAGTCCCCGCCACCGAAAGTGCCAGAGACATATAGCGGTCAGGTTCGAGATGTCTCGTTAAGATTGGGGGCTGGCCATCAGCCCCCTAATGGAGTTCTCGTCAGCCGCGCTCGATCACTTCCAAACCACGTCTCGCGAAACATCTGGCAAGATGTACGGGGTCCGCGCCGCCCGCGCCCGCGGCATTGCCCGCACGCACGCGGTCGGCGATGCCCACCCAGATGACAGAAAACCGGAACAACGCGAAAGCCTTGTGAAACGAGGTCAGCGGTGGCAGGTCGGGGCAGTGTGACATGTAGCGCTCAACGAATGCCTCTTCGGTCGGCAGGTTTTCTGCCGCGAGGTCCAGCCCTAGGAGTCCGCCGTATTCTTCGGGTGCCGTGTGCCAGGCCATGCAGCAATAGCCAAGATCGGCAAGCGGATGCCCCAGCGTAGAAAGCTCCCAATCCAGAATGGCTTCCACACGCGGTTCGGTCGGATGAAAAATGACGTTCCCCATCCGGTAGTCCCCGTGAGCGAGGCTCACCCGTCCGTCATCCTGCGGTTGATGTTCGACAAGCCAGGCCGACAATTCATCCAGCTCCGGGATCGGGTCGCTCTGGCTTTCTTCCCACTGTCGTGACCAGCGCGCGATTTGCCGGGCAAAGTAATTTCCAGGTTTGCCAAAATCCTCCAGCCCTACCGCTTCGGGGCGGACGTTGTGCATGGCGGCCATCGCGTCGGCCAAACCCATCCACAAGGCATGGCGTTCTTTTTGTCTGCCGCCGCCAAGGCACCTTCCGCAAAAACCCGCCCTTCGATCCGCTCCATCAGATAAAACGGGGTGCCCAAAAGATCAGGGTCCGCATGATACAGGATCGGACGCGCCACCGGGACGCCTTGGGGGTGCAGCGCCTCGAGCACGCGGTACTCGCGATCAATGGCATGGGCCCCCCGCAAAATCGGGCCGCCCGGTTGTTTGCGCAAGACCAGCCGTACGTCCCCGCGGGTGACAAAATACGTCGGGTTCGAGCCCGCCCGCAATCCGCTCGATCGTGACCGGAGCCTTGCCTCCGAAAGTTTCAGCAAGGAAATCGGCAAGCGCTTCCGGCTCGAAATCCATTGCACCCTTTGCTACCGTGTCCATACGCGCCCCCATATCCCAAAATCCCGTCGTTCTGTCTTTATGCTACCGGCAATGCGGTCGAATTGGCCGATCCACAGATATGACATTACGGCACCGGTTTGGGCTTTTGATGTAGATCGAATTCTATTCGTTGTTCTTTACGCCCATGACGCCAGTTCAAAACACCATATACCCGCCGTCTATGATGAAATCCTGAGCGGTATGCCATGCGCTGGCATCGCTCATGATATAGGCCGCAATCGCGCTGAAGTCCGACCCCTGCCCCAGACGCCTTGCAGGAATTCTGGGCAGCACCTTGTCGGCGAACGCCTGCGAGGCAAAGCTTTCGTCCGTCAGCGGTGTTTCGACAAACCCCGGCAGAATGCTGTGGGCGGTCACACCGTATCGGGCATATTCCACCGCCAGCGATCGGATCATCGAGATCAATGCGCCCTTGGCAGCCGCATAATGCTGATTGCGGGGCATGCCGTTCAAGGCACCGATACTGGAGGTGCCGACCAAACGTCCGAACCTGTCCCCGCCTTCGGCACGCTCCCGCATATGGGCGGCCGCCACACGTAGGACGTAATAGGCACCATTAAGGTTGATATCGATCATTTGCTGCCAATGCGCATCCTCGGATTGGTCAAAGCCCGAATTGGGCGTGGAAAATCCGGCATTGGCAAAGCAGCCATCGACGCGACCATGGTCGTTCAGAATGGCGGCGAATGCGTCGTTCACGGCCTCTGAACGGGTCACATCGCAGATATATGCGCTGACCTTTGTGCCATGGGTCGACAGGTTTTCTAACGCTTGAGCGTTCTTTTCGGCGTTCCTGCCCCAAATGGCGACACCGCAGCCGCATTTGGCGAGGCCCTCGGCCATGCCCAGTCCAATTCCGCTGTTGCCACCGGTGATCAAGGCGGTTTTTCCTGTCAGATCAAACATGTGCAACCTCCATGCGGCAAGGGTTTCCCGCCGCGATGTTCATTCGGACTTCGGAGCCTCATGCAGCGCTCGGCGGATCGCCGCAGTGTCCCCGCCCATTGCCTTCGGTGTATTGATCCCTGTCGGTTTGCTGCGCGAAAAACGCGGCGCAGGAGCGGCCTGCAAAACGCCATCCACCTCGACCAGCGTTTGACGCGCGGCCATATGAGGATGGGATGCCGCTTCATCCATGCTCAGCACGGGGGCCACACAGGCATCGGTCCCACTAAAGATGCCGGACCACTCCGCCTGTGTCTTGCTTGCGAAAGCCTGTGCGTAAAGCTCGGCACGCTCGGCCCAGGTGGCAGGGTCGTTTTGATCCACGCTATGCTCGGCGGGCAGCCCGGCCTTCTCCAGCAGCAGGGCAAAAAACTGAGGCTCTAGCGGGCCGACGGACATGAACAGATCGTCCTTGGTCCGATAGCAGCGATAGAAAGGGGCACCCCCGTCCAGCAGGTTGGACGCGCGGTTTTCGCTCCACGCGCCGCGCGCTTTGAAGGTGTGGAAAAGCCCCATCATCGCGCTTACGCCATCAAGCATTGCCGCATCGACCACCTGACCTTTGCCGGATGTCTGCCGCTCGAACACGGCGGCAAGGATGCCAAGCAGCAGGAACATCGTGCCCCCGCCATAGTCCGCGACCAGATTCAACGGCGGCGGCGGCGGGTTATCAACCGTGCCCATTGCAGCCAGAGCACCCGTCAGGCCAAGATAGTTGATGTCATGCCCCGCCGATTGGCTCAGCGGTCCGTCCTGCCCCCAGCCCGTGATCCGGCCAAAAATCACCGTCTCGTCAAGGTCATCTGGCCCGAGCCCCAACCGTTCCATCACGCCGGGCCGGAAACCTTCGATGACGATACCAGCCCGATTGATCAGCGCCTGCGCGGTACTGCGCCCCTCTTCAGACTTCAGATCCAAAAAGACGGACCGCTTGCCGCGCCGGTTCACATCGGTTTTGTCAGCTGGCGCTTCGGCGCGGTCGATGACGATCACATCCGCGCCCAGATCGGCCAGCAACTGCCCCGCCAAAGGGCCGGGACCGATCCCGGCCATTTCGATGACTTCCAGGCCTTTCAGTGGTCCCGACATAACTAACCCTCAGCCTTTTTGACGATCATCCAGCCCAAGGCCGCGACCGATGATTTCACGCATGATCTCGGACGTGCCAGCATAGATACGGCTGATCCGCGCATCGACATAAAGCCGAGAGATTTCATACTCTTCCATATATCCAGCACCGCCATGTAACTGCAGGCAGGCATCAATGATTTCGCCTTCGATCTCCGATGTGAACAACTTGGCTTGCGCCGCCATTTCCGCAGTGCATTCCCCATCTATATGGGCCATCGCACAGTGATCGAGGTAGGCCCAGCCGACATCGAGTTTGGTGCGCGCATCAGCCATGACAAAGCGGCTGTTCTGGAAGGTGCCGACCGGTTTTCCGAAGGCCTTGCGCTCTTTGATGAACTCCATCGTGATCTCGAACGCACGTTCCGCACGCGCCAGATAACCGTCCGCCCCCACCAGCCGTTCTTCGGCCAGATTGGTCATCATCAATTTGAAACCATCTGTCCCATCGCCAACCAGATCCGATGCCGGCACTTTGACGTTATCAAAGAACAGCTCGGACGTATCCTGCGCTTGCAGCCCCATCTTCTTGAGGTTCTGACCCTTGGAGAAGCCTTCTGCCCCCTCTTGAACCCAGAACAGCCCGATAGAGCGCGGGTTATCGGGGTCGGTTTTCGCAGCGATCAAGTAGAGGCCAGCAATCTGACCGTTTGAGATGTAGGTTTTTGACCCGTTGATGACCCAATGGTTCCCCTGCCTTTCGGCGCGGGTTTTGATCGCCGCAAGATCCGAGCCGCATCCCGGTTCGGTCATGCCGATCGCAAGAATGGTTTCGCCCGAAACGATCCCCGGCATGTACCGGTCGCGCTGATCGTCAGTGCCGAACTTTTGCAGATAGGGCGCCACGATACGATTGTGCAGCGTGATGAAGAAAGAGCTTTCCACCTTGCCCAGTTCTTCGTTGAGAACCATGTCAAAGCGGAAATCATCAAGGCCCATGCCGCCGTATTTTTCATCGGCAAACATCGCCAGAAAGCCGTTTTCGCCTGCGGATTTCCAAGCTTCCTTGCTTACGTGCTTGTTCTGACGCCAGCTTTCGGCATGGGGGGCAACTTCGGCCGCGATCCATTTGCGAACACTGTCACGAAACATATCGTGCTCTTCTTCAAAAATACGTCTTTTGATCATGGGACATCCCTCGTTGCTTTGATGGGTCTGGGCATCGGTGGGACAAACGGCTTAGCTATTTGTCCAGTTCGGCGCGCGTTTTTCGACAAAGGCTTTGACGCCCTCTTTACCGTCGTTGGATTTTAGCACGACGTCAAATTCAGCCGTGTTGCCTGCGAAGGCTTCGGGCAGACGCTCGATGTCTTCTTCAAGGGCGTTGAGCACCCGCTTTGACGCTCTGACGGCAGTCGGCGATACCATTGTGATTTCCTTGGCGATTTCACGTGCGATATCCATCGCCGTTTCACCTTCACCTGCAACGCGGTTAATAATGCCTAGGTCACAGGCACGGTCGGCTGTAATCGCACGGCCTGTCAGGATCAGCTCCATCGCGGCTTTACGACCAATCTGGCGCGTGAGACGTTGCACGCCACCCGCCGCTGCGAACAGGCCAACCTTCACCTCGGGCAGCGCGAATTTCGCATGGGCATCCGCCACGGCAATATCGGATGCCAGAACGATCTCGCATCCACCGCCCATTGCCACCCCATTCACCGCCGCGATAACCGGCTTTTCCCGGCCCCAGCGATCAGTGAGACCGCCAAAGCCGCTGCTGGCGGGTTCAATATCCTGCCCTTCGCTTGTGGCTTTCAGATCGTTGCCCGAGCAAAAAGCTTTGTCCCCGGCCCCGGTGATGATGGCGACCCACAGATCCGGGTCCTGCTCGTATCCATCAAAGATATCGTGCAATTCCTGATGCGCCCCGCCGTGGAGGGCGTTGTAGCGATCCGCGCGATCGATCGTAATTTCAAGGATATGGCCGTCACGTTTGACCGAGATATAGTCGAAATCGCGCGCCCAGATATCCTTGGCATCTTTGGTTTTTACGTCAGTCATTCCATTCTCCATTTTCCCGCGGCGCAGTCAGGTTCCCACGTCGACTTTTGCAGTGCCGTGATGTGGCAGGAGGGACCGCCCCCTCCCCCAACGTCACAGCGGCCAATCAGCGCGGTGCCATCCTGATA
Organism: Sulfitobacter pontiacus; assembly: GCF_040790665.1. NCBI lineage: Bacteria > Pseudomonadati > Pseudomonadota > Alphaproteobacteria > Rhodobacterales > Roseobacteraceae > Sulfitobacter > Sulfitobacter pontiacus. Next base: position 224,288 of record NZ_CP160850.1, read on the forward strand.
GCACCATCCAAGCGAATGTCTTCGCCGTTCAGGTAGGGATTGCGCACCATTTCGAGAGCCAGAGAGGCATATTCTTCCGGCTTACCAAGGCGAGCAGGGTTGGGCACCATCGCCCCCAAGGATTGCCGAACGTTTTCGGGCAGGCTCATCAAAAGCGGCGTCTCGAAAAGACCGGGCAGGATTGTGTTGACGCGAATATGCTCGGCCGAAAGGTCACGGGCGATTGGCAAAGTCATACCAACAATCGCCGCTTTCGACGCCGAATATGCGACTTGGCCGACCTGACCGTCCTCTGCCGCAACGGAAGCGGTCGAGATGATCGCGCCACGCTCTCCGTCCTCTGGGTCGAGGGTCATCATACCCGCGGCGGCCTTGACGGTACAGATAAAGGTACCGATCTGGTTCACCTCGATAACCTTGCGATATTCGGCAATGGGGAACTGGGAAATCCCACCAGTTTTGCGATCCCGACCAGCGGTCTTGATCGCGTTGCCGATGCCCGCGCAGTTGATCAGGATACGTTCCTGACCGTTGGCCGCCCGCGCCTTTTCAAAACCGGCGTCGACGCTGGCTTCGTCCGCCACGTTCACCTTGCAAAACACGCCGCCCAATTCAGCTGCAATGGTCTGGCCCGCTTCCTCGTTCAGGTCAAACAAGGCCACCTTCACGCCATGTGAAGCCAACGCACGCGCTGTGGCAAGCCCCAGACCGGAGGCGCCCCCAGTGATGACTGCCGAGATTGAGTTATCAAGTTTCATTTGCGTTCTCCGTAATTTATCTCAAAGGGCATTGATGCTATGACCGCCATCCACGGTTATGGTCGCGCCGGTCATGTAGCTGTTCTGTCTGGCCGCCAGCATGAGCAATGGAAGATTCAATTCCTCCATAGCCCCAAACCTGCGTTGCGGAATGCGCGCAGCCATGCGGTCCCCCGCTTCGGATCCCAGAAAATCCGCATTCAACTCTGTCTGGAAATAGCCCGGTGCCAATGCATTGACTCGAATGCCGTCACGCGCGACCTCAATCGCAAGCGATTTGGTCATATGAATAACGCCGGCCTTGGTTACCGCATACGCCCCTGATTTGAGCGCAGTTCGCGATGCTGTAATTGACGCAATGTTAACGATGGCCCCGGCTGTCTTCTCTTTGCGAAACATCGCGACAGCCTGTTTGGACACACGCCAGACCCCGCTCAGGTTGACATCTATCAACTGCTGCCACTCGTCTTCATCCATATCGGCAAGCCAAGAATTCTGACCGATACCCGAATTGTTAATAACGATGTCACAGGGTGGCATATCCGCAAACGCCGCCTGAACCGCTTCGGGGGAGCCCACATCCATTTGAACAACCTGGACATCGCGCCCCATCGCACGCAATGGCGCTGCGACCTCCTCCAGCTTGTCTGTGCGTCGTGCTGCAAGAACCAGATCAGCCCCTTGCGCCGCAAGAACAGAAGCGAAATGTGCGCCCAGGCCGCTAGATGCTCCTGTGACGAGCGCTCTGCTTTGGCTCAAGTCGATACTTAAGGGTGGGGTCATTCTAGGTCTCTTCTTGGGGTCGTCTCGTTTCGAGGGAGCCAAAATTTGCAGAGGGCGATCATGACCAGCCCTCTGCACGGATAAAGGCTTACACCCGCTCGATGATGATTGCGGGGGCCATGCCACCGGCCGCACACATCGTGATCAGGCCATACCGACCACCAGAACGCTCTAGTTCATCCAAGGCAGTACCGATCAGAATGGAACCGGTCGCACCGATAGGATGACCGAGCGCCATCGCGCCGCCGTTGATGTTCACCTTGGAACGGTCGAGCTTGAGATCCCGAATGAACTTTTCCGCAACCACGGCAAAGGCTTCGTTGATTTCATAAACGTCAATATCGTCAGTGGTCAGACCCGCTTTCTCCAGAACCTTGCGCGCTGCCGGAACAGGCGCGTTCAACATCAACGTTGGATCGTCGCCAATGTTCGCCGTCGCCACGATGCGCGCGCGCGGCTTCATGCCTGTCTTTTTTACATAGCCTTCGGACGCCAGCAAAAGCGCCGCCGCGCCATCCACAACGCCAGAGGAATTCCCCGCATGGTGAATGTGCTGCATTTTCCCCTTCAACTCAGGATAGCGGGCATAGATCATGTCACCGTAGGTTGTCCCCTTGTCGTCAATCGGGAACTCCATGAACTTGTCGAAAACCGTGTTGAGGGTTGAGAGAGAGTCAAGCGTGGTGCCGGGACGCGGGAATTCTTCCTTGTCCAAAACCAGTTCGCCGGTCTCGGGGTCGCGCACTGGTACGATAGAGCCGTCGAAACGACCTTCGGCGATGGCTTTGGCAGCGCGTTCTTGGCTCGCCACGGCCAGCTGATCTGCTGCAGCGCGATCAATGCCTTCAATCGTCGCGATGGCGTCTGCACTGCAGCCCTGCTGGGTCTGCGGGTGCTTTGCGCGCAGGCTCAGGTTGCCCGCGTCCATCATAAAGGGTTTCTTCGGGTCAGCGATCTGCCCGGTATAGCTCATCATCTCGGTACCGCCCGCGATGACGACATCCTCCATCCCTGACATGATCTGGGCTGCAGCCAGCGAAACCGTGGTGATCCCGGAGCCGCAGAAACGGTCAAGCGTGACGCCTGACGCTTTGACGTCATAGCCCGCATCCAGCGCCGCCATGCGACCAAGGTCGCCGCCCTGCTTGTCTTTTTGCGTACTCGTACCCCAAATAATGTCATCCACATCAGCTGTGTTCAGACCGTTGCGATCCCGCAGCGCGGCTAGGACAGTGGCCCCCAAGTGTTGAGGATGCAGGTGCGCGAGCGCGCCCTTCCCGACCTTCCCAACACCGCGAGGGGTGCGGCAAGCGTCAATGATATATGCTTCAGCCATTGAGGGTTTCCTTCTTTAAAGTTCAGCTGGCGCGCCGCCTGCCGTTTGCTTCGCTGTCCAGTTCACCGCCGCCTAAAGCGACAGTTAAATTCATTCACTGCAGGCATCTCACCACAACGTTAATTAGTCAAGTAGTTAATTAAGTTAACTACGCGAATAGTCCGGTAGTTATAGCGCCGCCTCGTCCACAAAGTGAGGCGACACAATAAGTGTTGCGAGGGAACTCGGTGCGTCTCACTTCATGATTTCGGGCAAGAACAGTGTGATTTCAGGCCAGATTGCCAGCACCGCCAGCACCAGCAGATCCATAAGGATAAACCACATCACGCCACGGAAAATTTGGGTTGTTGTGGCGATGTTCCCGACGACACCCTTGATGACAAAAATATTCATCCCGATTGGGGGCGTCACCATCCCGATTTCCAACAGTTTGGTGAGCACGATCCCGAACCAAAGCAGTGACCAGTCCGCGTCCTGCACGATCGGCAGAACAATCGGCATCGTCAGCAGCATCGCGCCAATCGGCTCAAGAAACATACCAAGAATGAGATAGACCAGTATGATGCCAAAGAGGATCATGGCCGGATTGGCGGATAATCCGATGATGGAGTCTGACAGGTAATCTCCGGCACCTGACAGGGTCAGAAATCTTGTTAGCAATGTCGCGCCAACGCCGATGACGATCAAGGCGGCAGTCGTGATCATCGTTTCCTCAACGGCAAGCCGGAAGCGACGCCAATCCAGTGTCCTGCGGGCCAGCCCCACCAGACATGAAAGGAACGCGCCAATCGCGCCAGCCTCTGTCGGAGTGAAAGCACCAGAGAAAAGCCCGCCAAAAATCCCGATCATGACCACGACAATCGGCCAGGTATCCTTGAGCGCCGAAAGACGCTCTGCCCATGAGGCGCGAACCCCTACGGGTGCCATAGCCGGATTAATTTTGACACGAACCAGAATGACCACGCAGTAACCGATCGCCGAGATCACCCCCGCTGTGATGCCGCCCAGAAACAATTGCGGCACTGATACCTGTGCGATAACCCCATACAAAATCAAAATGATCGAGGGCGGGATCAAGGCTCCGATGGTGCCCGCGACGGCAACTGTGCCTGTCGCAAGCTCGGCATTGTAGCGCGCGCGCATCATCTCGGGCACGGCAATACGCCCCATTGCCGCGGCACAAGCCACCGACGACCCACATACTGCTGCAAAACCTGCAGAACCAAAGACCGCCGCAATGGCAAGCCCACCCGGCAGCGCAGACGTCCATACCCTTGCGGCCCTGAACATCCCTTGGGTCAGCTCAGCATGATAACAAATAAACCCAAGGAGCAAAAACATAGGAACCGAGCTAAGCACCCAGTTTGCGGAAAACTGATAGGGCATGACCGCAAGCGCGCCCCAGGCAACCCGCCAGCCCAAAAGAACATAAAGCCCGCCGAAGCTTACCCCGATCAAAGCAACGCCGATAGGAACGCGCAGGGCGATCAGGACAAACAAAAGCCCCAAGCCACTGAGACCAATACCGATATCATCCATTTGCAAGCTCCTCCGCTGGCAATTCGCCATTCATGTCAGGGCCAAAAGTAGATTGTGCGCCTCTGGCAATCGCCTGCGCACGCCAAAGCGCGGTTATAGCCATCAATCCGCAGCCCAAAGGCAGCGCAAAATAGCTGGGCCAGACAGGGATGGTCAGCGACCCTTGCTGGATTGCCGCGCTGATTTCCATTTTGTGAATGGCTTCTATCCAGGTACGAACCGTGACGAATCCGAAAACAATCGCAGCCAGAAACGCGGCCATCGCGGCCAGCCCGCTTTGAACATTGCGCGGCATCAGCTCGGTGAAGACTTCGACAGAAACATGGGCATCGCGCGATTCAGCCACTGCCAGCGAACAAAAGCCAAGTATCACCATGTAATAATGGGAAACGATGGTGATCGTACCTCTGATCGGCGAATTAAAAACAAACCGTAAAATTACATCGGTCGTAATGTGCAACATCATGAGTGTTACGCAGATGATGCCGACCAGTCCCATTACCGAGACCAACGGTTCAAGCAAGCGTTGAAAAAGCTTCATTCGAGCCTCACTTGTCTGTGGGATGAAGATTGCTGCACCGTCGGAAAACAACGTACCGTCGGTGCAGCAGATCGCTTACTGTCCGTAGGTCGATACATCGACCTTCGACAGTACTTCGGTCCAGTAAAGATCGGACAGTGCATCAGCATCCTGCACGTCTTCCACCAAACCAACCCATTTGGTCATGAGCTCACGCACCTTCGAAACACTTTCTTCACCGCCCGTAACGCCACGCTCGGCGTAGATGTCAACGACGTTCGAGATGTCTTCGTTGATCCACTCGACGCTTTGCGTGCGCAGACTTGCTTCTGCCTCGTGGAAAGTGATCCCCTGTTCCTTGGCCTTGGCAATGTTGTCTCGTGCCTCACCATAATAGGCCCAGTTCATTTCCGCCGCCACGACGGCAGACCCTTTCAACATCGCGGTTCTGCCTGCGTCATCAAGGCCAGCCCATGTATCGGCATTCACATTGGTAAGACCTGATACAAAGGAAGACCCCGGCAGGTTTGTCGTGATGTCTGTCGCCACATCAATAAAGCTGAAGTTCGTCAGCTCCGAAGCTGATGATGCAGTACAGTCAATGACGCCCTGGTTCAGCGCCTCGAAAGTCTCGTTGATCGAAATGGAGACGGGCGTGGCCCCCATCGCTTCGATCCAGCGGCTCCAGAAGGCACCTGGTGTGCGGATACGAGCACCCTTCAGATCCTCGGCCGAAACGACCGGTTTTGTGCACTGCAGCATGTAGGGGGGTGTCCCCGCACCCGCTGTGTAAACGTGGTTCTGAGCCGCAAACTCGCTCAAGCAGTCGCCACAATTGAACATGACGTATTCCATGATCGCGCCGGTGAAAGCAAAGGCCATCCGATCAGGGTCGCCTTCCACCACTTCACTAAAGCTCGCCAGCTCGGTCACGAAGTTTGTGTTGGGGAACTCGGATAGGAAATACGGTGTCAAAACAGTTGTTATGTCGGCAATCCCGTCACGCACACCCGATGTCGACTCCAGAAAGTTAAGCAAAGACAGTGGGAAAACCTTTACCGTGACGTCGCCGCCAGATGCCTCTTCTACGGCATCAGCATAGGTCTCGATCGCCTCTGTCGGCAGCGCGCCCGGGGGCCAGCCAATCGCATAGCGTAAATCGCGTGCCTCGGCCGATGTCGAGAATGTGCCCACTGATGCCGCTGCAAGAACCAAAGCAGACCCGCTGCTTTTGAACAACTTAGAAAACTTCATTTAACTTCTCCCTTTGATTTTCAGTAAGTCGTCGGGTTTCCCCCGACTTGTTGGTGACTGTCTGTGCTCCGAAGCCACGCAGCGGAGCGGTCATTCGGCTGAGATACTCCACGAACCGCAGCCAGAATTTAGCTTAAAGCGCTTCGACGATGGTGACGTTCGCCAGCCCGCCGCCCTCGCACATGGTCTGCAACCCGTAGCGTTTTCCGCGGGCGCGCAATCCATGCACCAATGCCGCCATCAGCTTGGCACCCGAAGCGCCCAATGGGTGACCCAGCGAAATGGCCCCGCCGTTGACGTTCAAACGATCAGGGTCGGCACCTGTGTGCTTGAGCCAAGCAAGAGGGATCGAGGCGAAGGCTTCGTTAACCTCGTAAAGATCAATCTCGTCGATCGTCATGCCTGCGCGGGCCAAGGCGCGATCGGTGGCGAAAAGCGGCTCTTCTAGCATGATCACCGGATCCCCACCCGTTACCGTCATGGACCTGATCCGTGCGAGGGGGGTCAGCCCGTGGGCCTTGACCGCCGCGGCACTGGCAATCAAAACCGCCGAGGCACCGTCGCAAATCTGGCTGGCGTTGCCGGCGGTGATCACGCCGCCCTCTTTCAGCGTCTTCACGCCGGCCAGCGCCTCCATCGAGGCGTCAGCACGGATGCCTTCGTCTGTCCGGTGCATTTCGCCATTCTCGAGCTCAAGGGGCACGATCTCCTGATCGAATGCACCTGCTTCGGTCGCCTTTGCCGCGCGCTGATGGCTCAGCAAAGCAAAGGCATCAAGATCCTCGCGGCTGAAGTTATGCTTGCGTGCAATCGCTTCGGCGCCGGAAAACTGGCTAAAGGCCACGCCGGGATATTTGGCGTCCAGCCCCGGCGACTTGGCCGAGCCGGGCTCGAAGTTTCGCGTGAAGACGCCTGTAGTCCCCATCGGTACCCGCGACATGGATTCAACGCCCGCGGCAATCACCAGGTCCTGAGTGCCGGACATGACGGCCTGCGCCGCAAACTGGATCGACTGCTGGGAAGAGCCGCATTGACGGTCAATCGACACCGCCGGTACGCTTTCGGGCAGGGACGAGGCCAGCACGGCATTGCGACCGATATGCAAACCTTGTTCGCCACTTTGGCCGACGCAGCCCATGATGACATCCTCAATGGCAGCGGGATCGATGCCGGTATTCTGCACCGTGGCATCCAAAACGCGCGCGGCCAGATCGACGGGGTGCCACCCGGACACCTTGCCGCCACGACGGCCACCAGGGGTGCGCAATGCAGAACAGATATAAGCTTCGGTCATTTTATTACCTTCCTTTACGTAGGGCGCAGAACGCCTGCTTAACCGCCGAAACGCGCGGCACGCTTTTCCATGAATGCCGCGACACCTTCGGCAAAATCGGGGTGATTGCCCGCGTCGCGTTGTAGAACACGTTCCAATTGCAGGGTTTCGGTGAAACTGGAATCCGCCGCTGCCCATGCAGATTGCCGGGTCAGCGCCAGTGCACGGGTTGGCCCGTCCGCCAGTTTCTGCGCAATCTTCATCGCTTTCGCCTCGACGGCGTCATCCTCGAACAACCTGGTAATCAGGCCCCACTCAAACGCCTTTTCCGCTGGTAGTTTTTCTGCAAGCATCATCAATTCCATTGCCCGCATCCGTCCGACCGAGCGCGTCAAAAACCACGCTGCGCCGCCATCGGGAACCAGCCCGATCCGCGCAAAGGCCTCAAGAAAATAGGCCGATCGACCGCAGGTGATGATGTCACCGGACATCGCCAAAGAAGCACCTACCCCCGCCGCCGCACCGCGCACCGCTGTGATAAAAGGCACTGGCAAGGTCCGGATTGTTTCAACCAAGGGGTTGAAGGCGTCCTCTAGTGTTTGACCTGCATCCAGTTCCCCGTCACCGGGGGCAAGATCGCCGGACAGGTTGGCCCCAGAGCAAAATCCGCGCTCTCCGCCCGCCAGAATGATGCAACCGGAAACCTTGGCCTCGGCACGCAACACTTCGCGCAGGGACAGCGCCATCTGCGTATCCATGGAATTCAACGTCTTGGGGTCATTCAGGCGAACCGTGCTGACACGCCCCTCGCGGGTGACTGCGAGACGGTCATCAAGGGTAGAAGTTGTCATCGGCGGGGCTCCTTTAATTTCGGGGATCGGGTTGGCTATTGCCATTTCGGCGCCGACCAATCGGGAAAGATGTCGGGCAAATCTGTACTGACCTTGTCGGGAAAAACCGCCGGACGCTTTTCCGTGAAACTGCGCACACCCTCTGCGGCATCGGCGGAGGCGCTTCGCAGTTCAATCGCAAGGCTGTCGACGCGGTGCGCCTGCATTGGGTGATCGGCGCCCAACATCCGCCACATCATCTGACGCGTCAGCGCGACAGAAACCGGGGCGTTGTTTGCGCCTATTTCCTCGGCCAGTTCCTGCGCGGCCCCAATCAGATCGGCGGGTTTGTGGACCGAGCGGACCAATCCGGCGGAAAGTGCTTCCTGCGCATCAAAGATGCGACCCGTCGTGCTCCACTCCATCGCCTTGGAGATACCGACCACACGCGGCAGAAACCATGACGAACAGGCTTCCGGCACGATGCCACGGCGGCCAAAGACGAAACCGAATTTGGCATCCTCGGAGGCAAGCCGCATATCCATCGGCAACTGCATCGTGGCACCAACGCCGACAGCCGCGCCGTTGACGGCGGCGATCACAGGTTTGAGGCTGTCAAAGATGCGCAAGGTCAACAGACCGCCGCCATCGCGCACGGTGCCGGCGCCTACCTTGCGCTTTTCCACATCCACAAAGCCCTTGGTCCCGCCGGAAATATCCGCACCGGCACAAAACGCCCGGCCCGCCCCGGTCACCACAACAGCGCGGACCGCGTCATCTGCATCGGCCACATCAAAGGCGTCGATAAGCTCTTGCATCATCTCAATCGTGAAGGCGTTCAGCTTTTCCGGCCGATCGAGGGTGAGCGTCATGACCCCGCCCGTCAGATCAGTGCGTACAACAGCCATCAGTTCTCTCCCTTTAGCGGTGCCGCAACGCTGCGCGGCGCCGGATCGGGAATGTTGCCGCGTCGGGGGCCAAGGTAGCCGAACAGCCATGCACCGACTTTTCGCATCTGGATCTCTTCTGCGCCTTCGGTGATGCGGTAGCGGCGGTGATGACGGTAGATATGTTCGAACGGTTTGTGCCGGGAATATCCGATGCCGCCATGAATTTGCATGGCGCGGTCTGCGGCCTCGCAACACAGACGGTTGGCCTGATAATTGCACATGCTCACCTTGTCAGACAGTTTCTTGGCGACCTCGGGGTGTGGCATGCGGTCCATCTCCCAGGCTGTCTTGCGGATGAGCTGGCGCAGCATTTCTGCCTGCGTGGCCAATTCGACCAAGGGGAACTGGATCGCCTGATTTGCCGCCAGCTCTTTGCCAAATGGTTTGCGGGCGCGGGCATAGCGCACGGATTCCTCGATACAATATACCGCAGCCCCCAGCGAACTCGCCGCCTGCCGAATGCGGTTTTCATGCACAAAAGCCTGCGCCAGCGCCAAGCCGCCGCCCTCTGGTCCGAACATCAGATCATCCGGCACCCAGACGTCGTTGAAACTGATCCGCGGATGATCGGTGGGCATGTTGAAGGTCCAGAGATATTCCTCGATCTTCAGCCCCGGTGTCTGGGCAGGAACCAAGAAAGCGGTGATCCCATCCGCCGCGCCATCCTCGCCAGAGGTGCGCGCGAAGGTGACGCAATGGGTCGCGGTGTGCATCCCCGTGGTCCACATTTTTTCACCGTCAATGCGCCAGCCGGATTTGCCATCGCGGGTCTCGCGCACAGCACGGGTTTCCATATGTGTGGCATCCGACCCATGCGCTTCCTCGGTCAACCCAAAGGCCATGCGGATGTCGCCGCTCAGCGCGCCCGAGATGAATGTCTGCTTTTGTGCCTCTGTTCCGAAATCGCGCAGCATGACGATGACCGGGAAATTGCCAATTACCGAATGCTCTGACTGCAGGTCGTTGAACAGCCCCAGCCCCTTGGCAGCCATATGCTCGCGCACAACGGCCATGGCCAGATTGCCGCCGTCCTGCCCGCCGAATTCCGCAGGCAAGGAAAAGCGATACAGCCCGGCCTTGTCGGCGCGGCGGACGGCTTCGGCCATCAAGGCTTCCCACTCGGGCCGGGGCAGCCCGCCGTTTTCAAAATCCGTGCGAGCGTATTCCCGGCGATGGTCGAAAAACCGTTCGTTATCGTCCTCGGCCTGCAACGGTACGATTTCTGCTTTGATAAACGTATCAAGGCGCGTCACAAGATCGGTAATTTCAGAAGGTAGATCAAAGTTCATCTGCGGGTGTTCCTTGTGTCGATTGGCGGCGGCTCGGGTGGCTCTGCTACGGCAACCCTCGCCTGCGCTGCGCCAATGCCCGCAAGCGGGCTGCCGCGGAAAACTCCGGTTGATCGATGTCGATCTTGTTCAGCGTGGTTGCGATCAACAGGTCCGACAGCCCCGGCGTCGATAGATCCGTTTTGCCATTTTCGATCTGTGCGCAAAGACGCGCGGTCAACGCGTCCAGCCCGCCCGTGTCACCCACCAGCACCGACAGCATCCGGGCTTCCTCGCTTTCGGACGGTTCCGCCCCGATCTGGCGCCGGGCCAGTTCAACCGCGCCTGCCGCGACCTTGGCCTCGAACCGGGCATGCGCAGGCAGTGCATCCGCGGCGGTGTCACGCAGCCATGCAGCAACGGCCGCCAAAATCGCGTCGGGGCTTGGCTGGTCCTGCATCATGCGGCCCTTTCCAGCAGATGAAGCAACAATATCGCTTCTGTTTCCGAGGCGCGCCGCGCGATCACATGACGTTCCACGCTGGTATCAGTACCATCGCGCACCCAAGCGGCCATTTCTTCGATGATGACACCCCACCGCAACGCCGACAGGATTTCCCACCAGCGCACTGTAGCCGGATCGACAGGATCACCCCCTGCCGCTTCATACCCTGCAAACAAATCCTCGCGACGGCCCAAACCGCCAACGGGATCGGCATGACCAAAGCGCCAGCTTTCCATGCAAAGCCAACCCATGTCGGCCATCGGATCACCGATATGCGCCAGTTCCCAATCCAGAACGCCGCGTATCCCTTCAGGACCAAACATCAGATTGCCCATGCGGAAATCCCCATGCACCAACTTTGGCGCGCGCGGCTCTGGCGCATGTTCGGCCAACCAGCGCAGCGCCAGCGAAAAGACAGGGCGCGCGGCGCCGAATGCGCGGTGTCGATCGCCAAGATCATCCAACACCTCGCGCGGAGACAGCACGGGAATGGGCAGGCCAGTCGGGTCGCTCTGGTGTATCCTCGCCAGAATTTCACCGGCCTGACGGGCGAACTTCGCCCGCGCCGGGGCATAGCTGTCGTCGCGCAGGATGCGATGGGGCAGCGCCTCCCCGTCGATGCGTATCATGACAAAGCCTGCGCCGATGCCGTCATCTGGCGTCAGCTCATGTTCGATCTGTGGTGCGGGCACGCCTGCTGTAACCACGCGTTTGATCACTCGGGCTTCGGCCGCCATGCCGATGCCGGTGCCGCCCGACCGCGCCGCGGCAGGTTCGCGGCGCAAGATCAAGTGGTGCCCCTCCCCACCATCCATCTGAAAAGACCAGGTTTCCTGGCTGGCCCCGCCCGATAGCCGCCGCAGCCCCTTGATACCCTGCGCCGCAGGATCGAGGGTGGGCACCAGCCGCGCCAATCCGTTCTCGAGGGTCGTCTGAGGATGCAAGATGTCTTGTGCTGCGTTCAATTCACCTGCCGCTCGCGGCCCTCCCAATAGGGCGCGCGCAGGTCGCGCTTAAGCAGCTTGCCGGACGCATTGCGCGGCATCACGTCGATGACGTCAATCGCCTTGGGACATTTGAATGCAGCGAGCTTACCGCGCATCCAAGCCAGCACTTCTTTCTCGTCAAGGGTTGCATTGGGCTTGAGCGTCACAACCGCCCGAACGGCCTCGCCCCACTTGGGGTCAGGCACGCCAATCACAGCTGCCTCACTGATGGAGGGATGCGCATATAGCGCGCTCTCCACCTCGGCAGGATATACATTTTCGCCGCCGGAAATGATCATGTCCTTGATGCGGTCGTGGATGAACAGGTAGCCGTCCTCGTCAAGATAGCCCGCATCGCCCGACAGCAGCCAACCGTCGTCGCGCAGCGTCTTGCTCGTCGCCTCCGGGTTCTTCCAGTATCCCAGCATATTTGCCGGTGCCCGGACGGCCACTTCGCCGATCTCGCCAGCTTTGACGGGTTTCCCGTTTGGGTCGAAAATAGCGATTTCACACCCCATCGCGGGTCGCCCGGCGCTACGCATCCGCTCGGATCCCTCGGGCACGTGGTCCTCTGGCGGAAGTATCGCGATCGTGCCCGTCGTTTCCGTCATGCCGTAACATTGGATAAACTGGCAACCAACGACTTCGATGGCTTCTTTCAGTAGCGGCAGGGGCATGGGCGCAGCACCGTACATCACGGTTTTGACGCAAGAAAAATCGACACGCTTTGCTTCTGGGTTCTGAATGACAATCTGCAAAGCGGCAGGCACAACGAACAGCTTTGAAACGCGCTCTGTGTGGATTGCATCAAGGGCCGCAACAGGGTCAAACTCTCGGAGGATGACGCTGGTACAGCAGTTTACAAAGGCGATTGTCCAAAAACCAATGCCGCCGATATGCGCCAAGGGCATCGCAACAAACCCGATATCCTCGTCGTCCCAGTGGTCATAGATATGCTTGACAGCCAGGGAGTCCAGTTTCGGCTGTAGCAAGTTACTGTGGCTCAGGAGTACGGCTTTCGGCACACCGGTGGTGCCGGATGTAAACAAAACCATAGCCGGATCATGCGTTGAAGCGCAGTCAGCGGCAGGTTCGCTCGATTGACCATCACGCCACGCCTCGTATGTTTCCCAAGGTCCATCGCCCTCCTCCATAGCGAGGATCTGAATGTCCGGAAGTGCTGCGTTGATTTCCTTGATCGCTTCCGAGAACTCAGGCCCGAAGAACAGCATCTGTGGCGGGTATTGGCGCAAAATCTCGATGATCTCGGCAGGTGCAAGCCGCCAATTCAAGGGCGCGAACATTCCACCGACGCGCGTCGCGCCGATGAAAATCTCGAAGACGTGGTCGCAGTTTTTCCCAAGGTAAGCGACGACCTTAGCGGCACCCGCGTCCAAGCCGTGTGCAACCTGATCAACGTGACGATCAAAATCCTTGAAGGTTGTATCGCGCCCTTCAAACCGATTGCAGATCTTGTCAGGTGCGCGCTGTGCAGCGCTTCGTGCGACCGCGCTAATCGAGCTCATTGCCTCTGGATCAATCATCTCGTCTCCTCCCGACGTTACCACATCCTCATCGCCCGGCGGACGGTACCGCGCTGCGACACAGCCTTCTTGGTATGCGAAAACGTCGCGCTTAATTACCAATCGTGATGGGCGACCTCCCAGACCAAACACATCACACAGGCATATTAGCTACGCAGTTAAGTTGCGCCTGTAAAGTGGTAATTGTGTAGTTAATGAGGTTTTTGAAACCATGCGCCACCGCTATAAAGAACAGTAATATCACAAACCCTAATGCGATCCCCTAGCCGATCTCGTCGCAAAGGAGGCGCGACTGGCAAGCTTCAATGGCTTCTTGACTTGAAGTGCGACCGAATCGTCCGTGACATTCTGATCGGCACTGAGTAATAAGGTTCTACCTACAGGAGTTAGTTGAGCAATGAATTCAAAGGTAGCCGCAGTCACCGCACCGCTCGAAGAACGTGCGTCAACAAGAGATGATTTGCTCACCGCCGCAAGCGAGCTCATGTGTGAACGGGACACCTTGCTGGTGCCCATTATCGATATTGCGGCGAAGGCTGGGGTGAACTCTGCTTTGGTGAAGTATTACTTCGGCAACAAAAGCGGCTTGATGCGCGCCCTTCTTCACCGAGATCTGGCGGAAGCGGTCACCCAGCTTGAAGCCTTGGTCGAGATGGACATGCGCCCGACCGCGAAGATGCGGTACCACCTCTCCGGTCTCGTCAACATGTACTTCAAATACCCTTACTTACAGCGCCTGCTGACCGCGACGATGCGCGACGAAACCGAAGAAGTCAGACGGACCATGATAAAGTCGTACATCGAACCGATCCATGACGCCTACAAGCGGATGATTTCCGAAGGTGTCGCGGCAGGAGAGTTCCAGTCTGTCGACTACAAGTTTTTCTACTTCATCGTCATCGGGGCATGTGACCAGATATTTTCGTCCCGAGAAGTGCTGAACTATATGCACGGCGTCGATAGAATTGATGACGACATACGCCGCTCCTATACGGAGCAAATGATCGCGGTCATCTTGGGCGGCCTAATGGCGCGTAGCTGATATCGCGGAGGTGAGATAGCCACACCTCCCTCCGCATCATATTTCTACGCTTTGGCAGTCGCGAGAGATTTGCCAACCGCACGGAAGTGATATTCACTATCTCCGAACAGCGCATTGATTGTCAGGATACGCTTGTGGAAGTGACCGATGCTGACCTCGTCCGTCATCCCGACGCCGCCATGGGTCTGGATCGCTGCTTCGCCGATGTCCCGTCCCAAGGCACCAATCTGCCCTTTCAGGACCGAAATATCCTGCGCGCCTACCTGTCCGGCATCCATCAGCGCCGTCGTGTACAGCAGGCAGGAGCGAGCCTTTACATAGGCGATCTTCATATCTGCCAAGCGGTGCGAAATGGTCTGAAACGTGGCGATAGGCGTGCCGAACTGTTTGCGCGTCGATGCATATTCGCTTGTCAGTCGCAGCAAGGCGCCCATAGCGCCCACGGCTTCAGCGCAGAGCGCGACGATTGCCCTAGAGATCACTGTTTGCAGCACGCTATGGGCATCTTCGGCGATCCTGCGCTCGGACGGGATTTGAACCCCATCAAAAGTGATATGCGCGGCGTGGCGGCCGTCAATGGTAACGAAAGATGTAATGCTGACCCCTTGCTGTTTTGGATCGACCATAAACAAAGATAGGCCATCCTTGTCAGGTGCCGTGCCGCGCGTTCGTGCCGATACGACAAGCGCGTCGGCCTGCGCGCCCCCAAGGACCATCCGCTTTTCACCGCTCAGGGTGAATCCGTCCGCTACCTCGGTTGCGGCCAAGGAAACAAGTGCCGAATCCGCGGTCCCCTTGCCTTCTTCATGGGCGAAGGCTGCCGTTTGTTCACCCGTAATGATTTTGGAAAGTTGCGCTTGCGCTGCAGGGCTATCGGATTGCGCCAGACAAGACCCCGCCAGCAGGATCGAAGAGACATAAGGCTCGATCAGCAGATGCGCCCCAAAGGGTTCAGCCACAGCAACGACATCCGCCATCGACCCACCAAACCCGCCAACCTCTTCGGCGAAAGGCAGGCCAAGAATACCCATCTCGGCCAGTGCCTGCCAAATCTCGGGAGACCACGGGCGGCCGGATTGCAGCATCTTCTGACGGGTCTCGAAATCATAGCTCCGCTCCAATAGGCGCTTCACGCTCTCTTGCAGCATCTTCTGTTCGTCGGTCTGAGAGAAATCCATCTGAGTACCCTTTCAAGCGATCGGCAGGCTGCGTGCGATCAAGTCGCGCTGAACCTCATTGGTGCCCGCGTAGATCGTCGTCGCGCGGCTGTTGAGGTAAAACGGCATAGAGATCAGATCCAGCTCGCTTCCCATCGGATCCACCCCCGACCCCACGGTCAGCGCGTCAAGCTGCATGGACAGCCCCTCGAGCCCGGCCACCCGCGTCATCATCACCGACACACGTTGGATCAGCTCCGAGTTCATGGTCTTGGCAATCGAAGGCAGCGCCGGGTCGTTGATCATCTCGTGACCGCTCATGATCAGCCACTCGAACTGGGCGAGCGTCGCGACATCCGCGTACAATGCGCCCAGGTCGCGCTGGAACACCGGGTCGTCAGACAGCTTGCCGCCAAAGGGGGATGTTTCATCCTGCGCCGCCTCGGTGATCCGTTTCAGATAGCGGACCAGAACGGGGCTGTTGGCCGATCCGTTGCGTTCATGTTTCAGCAGATGTTTGGCAACGCTCCAGCCCTCGTTTTCGGCCCCGACCCGACCGGATTGCGGCACGCGAACATTGTCAAAAAACACCTCGCAAAATTCCGCATGACCATCCAGCCCCTTGATCGGGCGAATGTCCATGCCGGGAAAGTCGGTTCTGTCCAGCAGCAGAAAGGTGATGCCCTGCTGTTTTTTGCCCTCGCTGCTGGTGCGCACCAACATGAACATCCGGTTCGATTTATGGGCGAAGGTTGTCCAGATCTTGCTGCCGTTGATGATGTAATCGTCCCCATCCGCAACCGCGCTGCATTTCAGCGATGCCAGATCGGAACCGGAGTTCGGTTCCGAATACCCTTGCGTCCAGTAATCCTCGCCCGACAGGATCCGGGGCAGGTATTTGGCCTTCTGCTCTTCGGTGCCAAGGTCGATCAACAACGGCCCCACCATCTTGAGAGAGTTTGGCAGCAAGGGCGGCAGATCCCGCTTGCGGTATTCTTCCTCGAAAATGGTGCGCTTCTCGGCGGACCAGCCCGTACCACCATATTTCTCGGGCCAATCGGGCGCGGCCCAGCCTTTTTCGTTTAGAATGGCCTGCCACGCCGCGCCTTGTTCAAACGGTGCAAAGGCACTGGTGGTTGTCTAATCGCAAGGCCGCAGTCAAGCCTTGATGCAAAAGCACGGCCTATCGAAATGCCTTTAGAGCATTTCGGCCTCCGGTTCTTGCTCAGTTCGCTCTCAGCACGTTTATGTTATCGAGGTCATGCGTGTGTCCGGGGCATGGTTGTCTCCGCGGTCAGCACTTGGCTGCCGCATTTTGGGTTCCGCAGGTGAAGCCTTCCATTGTTTTGCACGCAGTCTGTAATAGCTGCTGCCACGTCTTTCGGATTGGCCTGACCTCCGTCCACGACAGGGACGCCTCCTCGCATCAAGTTATGATGCGCTGAGCTCGGTGTGCGAGGGACAATGCATTAGGCGAGTTCCTCGCGCGTTGGAATAAAGGTTTGACCGGTCTTCAGCATGGAATGCATGATGACGGCGAGTTTGCGAGCAACGGCGACCGCCGCCCGCTTGAAGCCAAGGCGTTCGCGCAATTGAAGCCCCCAGGTTTTTAGATCACTGACCGTTTCGGCTCGTGTCCTCGTAAGCAACGAGGTCGCAGCCTCGTAGAGGAGCCCACGCAATCGTTGATCCCCCCTTCGAGAGATGTGGCCGTTAAAATCCATCTCTCCCGATTGGTATCGGCGTGTAGTGAGGCCAAGCCATGCGCCGACAGATCGGGACTTCGGAAAGTTCTTCGGGTCTTCGATAGCGGCCACATAGGAAACTGCTGTGATCGCCCCAACGCCTGGTATCGTCATGAGCAAACGCGTGCTTTGGCACTGTCGCGCCGCCAACAAGAGCTGGCGGCTGAGCGTAGACGCCCGCTCCCTGACAGCTTGCCAAGCTTCAAGCAGCGGATAGATGATCCCTTTCAACTCGACGTGTCCGTCCAGTAGATCGTTAACCTTTTCTATGAACACCCGGCCTTTGCTCTTGGGCACGACAAGACCGAAAGTCTTCATCAAACCACGGATCTGATTGGTCAATTGTGTCGTGATGGCCAAGAGTTGGGTGCGGGCTGCAACCAATGACCGGATCAGCATCGCTTCGAACGACTTGACCCTGACAGCCTTATAGAAGCCGGTTTCGGCAAGTTTGGCCAATCCCTCAGCATCGTTTGCATCGGTCTTGTTCAGCGTCTCACCCAGAATTTTCTGAGCATGCCGCGCCTCAATGCAGATCGCCCGGAGTCCTTCCCCCGTTAAGGCATGAAAGAACCAAGTGGCGAGTGGGCCAGTTTCGAAAACGACGCTCAGGGGGTCGTCCGCATGCTTCCGAACCGCCTGCGCAATAATTCCCGGGTCGGAGGGACATTTCCCGCGCCATATTCTTTTGCCGTCTTCTCGGATTGAGATCGCGGTATCCTTCAACGAAACGTCAAGCCCTATGTACTGGCCCATGCTCAATCTCCATCTGTTGCTTCGAACAAGACCCTTTCGGATCACGCTCTGGATCATACCGGAGAAAAAACATTTCGATGCCATGACGAAACGCGGAGTGACAGAGCGATTACCCCATGTTTTGCGCCCGGCTTCGCGGATCGCGTCGGTGGGGGCCGTGTCCAAGTAGGCTGCCACCTCTTCCCGGAACGCGTCCAGTTCCTCTTTGGTCTGGGTCGTCATCCTGCAATCCTCCTGAAGAAATTCGTCCGAAACGCGCCGGATTTACTTTTTGGTGAAGGCGGCGATCCGCTCCGCCATGTCCGGGCCGATGCCGGCAGTCTCCATCACTTCCCACTGCAATCCCGCATCCATCGGGCGCATGTCTGTCGCTTCAAGCAATTGCTTGTTCGCGGCATTGGAAAACGGGGAATTGGCGATGATGCGGGCGACCAAACCTTCGATTTCGGCGTCGAACTGATCAAGCGGAACCGCATACTCGGCCAGCCCGATCCTCACCGCTTCATTGGCGTCGATCATATCTGCCGTGAACATCAGCCGCTTGGCTGTTGCGATGCCCACACGCCGGGGCAGCCGCTGGCTCATCCCCCAGACTGGGGTCAGGGCCCATTTGGCGTGGGTGTCACCGAAACGGGCGGTATCCGCCGCGACGATGAAATCAGCGGCCAGCGCCACTTCGAGCGCGCCGGTGTAGCAATGCCCATGCACCGCGGCGATCACCGGCTTTGGTAGTTTTTCCATCAGCCGCAAGGTTTCGGAATGCCACCCGGCTGACGGCACATCCTCCCCCTCGGCAATATCGCCAAGGTCATGGCCCGCCGAAAAACACTTGCCCGCGCCGCGCAGGACAACGCAACGGACCGCGTCGTCATCGCGCAGATCAATAATATGCTGGCGCAGCTCCTTGAACAGCGAGACGGTCAGAGAGTTTAACTTCTCCGGCCTGTTCAGCGTCAGAACCGTCCAGCCGTCCTTGTCCTCGCGTAGTACCAATTCAGCCAATGTACTCTTCCCTTTCCCAAACCGTCGGGCATCAAAGGCGGCCCTTACGCAACCAGTCGTGCAAGCCGTGTAGAGATGATGGATTCTGCGTCCGCCACGATCCGCGCGATCAATGCCTCGCAGGTGGGGATGTCGTTGATCAGCCCTTGCACCTGCCCCGCCCAGATCAACCCCCGGTCAAGATCACCGGACATCAAAGCCTCGCGGCCTTTGACGCCGGAGACATAGGGTTGGACATCGCCAAATTCGGCACCCGGTTTCGACCCGATCTCGACCACCATGTCAGAGACCGAGTTTTTGGCGACGCGGCCGGTGTTCTTGAACCCCCGGAAAATCAGGTTGGTGTCCCGTTCCCCGTTCGCCACCAAAAACTGTTTAACCTTCTCATGGATCGGCGCTTCTACCGTTGCGCAGAACCGCGTTCCCATATTGATCCCGTCGGCCCCCAGGGCCAAAGCAGCGGCAAGCCCGCGGCCATCGCCGAACCCGCCTGACGCCAGCAAAGGCACATCAATCTGGTCAGCGGCAGCAGGGATCAAAACCAGACCGGGCACGTCATCTTCGCCCGGATGGCCCGCACATTCGAACCCGTCGATAGAGATGATATCAACACCCATCTTGACCGCCGAAAGCGCGTGACGGACCGAGGTGCATTTATGCAGGATCGTAATGCCATGGGCTTTGAAATCCTCCACATGCTCCTGTGGCCGCCCCCCTGCTGTTTCCACGATCTTGACCCCCGCTTCGATAATCACACGGCGATAGTCGCTGT
Organism: Sulfitobacter pontiacus; assembly: GCF_040790665.1. Taxonomy (NCBI): domain Bacteria; kingdom Pseudomonadati; phylum Pseudomonadota; class Alphaproteobacteria; order Rhodobacterales; family Roseobacteraceae; genus Sulfitobacter; species Sulfitobacter pontiacus. The sequence goes on from NZ_CP160850.1 coordinate 244,308, forward strand.
AGGGCGGCGGGTTCACCGATGGCAGCACGGTCAGGTTCACGCCAAACGGTTTGTCCGTCATAGTCTTGCAGCGCTCGATCTCTGCGGCCAGGGCGTCAGGCGTTGGCTGGGTCAGGGCGGTCAGGATACCAAGCCCCCCGGCATTCGAAACCGCGGCAGCCATCTCGGCGGTGCCGACCCACATCATGCCACCCTGTACAATCGGGGTTTCAATCCCCAGCATTTCGGTGACCCGCGTATGAAGAGCCATCAGAGTATCTCCGCTTTCATAATGTTTGAATTCAGACCGAAACAGACATGGCTCATTCGCCCTGCGCCTTTTTCCAATCCCGTTTAACCTTTTTGGCAAGCGACCATTTGTGCACTTCGGTCGGGCCGTCATAGATCCTGAACGCGCGCACTTCGCGGAACACCTGTTCGACGATCGTATCGCCAGTCACGCCCTGCCCGCCCATCACCTGAACGCATCGGTCCGCGACCCGCATCAGCGCCTCGGACACAGCCACCTTTGTCATGGAACTTTCAACCGTACCCAGCTCGCCGGTATCCAGCACATCCGCGCACCAATAGACCATCTGCTCGGCCTGCTTTAGGTCGATCATGTTCTCCGCCAGCATAAAGCCGACGCCCTCGTGATCCACCAGCGGTTTGCCAAAAGCCATACGCCGGTTGGCATAGTCGCTCGCGATCTCATTGGCGCGGATCGCCGCACCGAGCCAGCGCATGCAATGGGTCAGACGCGCAGGCGACAGACGCACCTGAGCATAGCGGAAACCTTCACCGCTTTCCCCCAGCATCTGGCTCGCAGGGACCCGCAGATTGTCGATGTTGATGACCGAATGTCCGCCGATCATGGAATCGTCGATGGTGTCCAGCACCCGTTCAATCCGGATCGCGGGATCAGGCAGATCAACAAGGAACATGCAGGCCCCATCCTCGGATTTTGCCATGACAATGCCAAGCCCCGCCCCATCAGCGCCGGTGATCAGCGTCTTGCGCCCGTTGATAACCCAGTGGTTCCCGTCCATCTTGCAGGTCGTCTGCATCATCATCGGGTCAGACCCGGCACCCCCTTCGGCCGCGGGCTCCGTCATGAAAAAGGCTGATCTCATCTTGCCTTCGACCATCGGTGCTAAAAACCGTTCTTTCATCTCGGCCGATCCGACCTTGCCCAGCAGATACATGTTGCCCTCGTCGGGCGCGCCCACGTTGCAAGCGACCGGACCGAGCGGCGACAGACCCGACCGGATCAACACACATGCTGTTTCAAGGTGGGTCAGATGCGTGCCGTCCTCGAGGATATGGGGCGTCATCACCCCCGCCTGTCGGGCCGCCTCCTTCATCTCGTCGCCAAGCGCTTCCGTCGGGCCGTGGCTGTTGCGGCGGTCGTCCTTTTCATACGGAACGATCTTTTCGCGAACGAAAGCCTCTACGCGGTCGGCGATTTCCAACGCCCGTTCGGACATCCGGCTGTTATCGAGGGTAAAAGTCATTTTCGGTGATCCAGTTCTTGTCATCAGAGCGGTGAGTCTGGGCGTTATGCGCTGCCCCAGCAAGCTTTAACGCTCAGTGCCAGTATTCGTCCTTGAGCTTTCGTTTGGTCAGCTTTCCTGTCGGTGTTCGCGGTAGGTCGGTGCGAAAGTCGATGCTTTTCGGCGCTTTGATCCGGGACAGATGAGAGCGGCAGTATTCCATCAGTTCCTCTGACTTTGCCGCCGACGGGGCGACACCATCTTCAAGCTGCACGACCGCCTTTACCTCTTCGCCCATTTCCTCGTTGGGAACGCCAAACACCGCGACATCTGCAACGTCAGGATGGCACGCAAGCAGATCTTCGGTTTCTTGCGGATAGATGTTCACGCCACCGGAAATAATCGTGTACGACGCACGGTCTGTGAGAAAAAGAAATCCTTCCTCGTTCACATGGCCGACGTCCCCCAGCGTGGAACACCCGGGACGCAAGTAAGCCTTGGCAGTCTTATCGGGATCTGCGCGATAGGAAAATTCGATACCGCTGTCGAAATAGACATCGCCTATCTCTCCGACGGGCAACGCCCTGCCGTTCTCATCGACCACAAGTATGTCACCAATCAGGGAGCGCCCCACGGTGCCCGGATACTTCAGCCAGTCATCCGAGGTCGATACGGTTACCCCATTTGCCTCGGAACCTGCGTAATATTCGATCAGGATCGGACCAACCCAATCCAGCATCTGTCTCTTGATCTCTTGCGGGCAAGGTGCTGCCGCGTGGAAAATCACCTTTAGCGAGGAAAGGTCATACGTCTCGCGTTCAGCAAGAGGTAGACGGAGCATCCGCACAAACATCGTTGGCACAACCTGAGTATGTGTCACCCGGTGTCGATCGATCAGTCGCAGCATTTCGCTGGCGTCGAAACGCTCCATGATAATTGATTTGCCACCCAGCATGACCGCCATCATTGATGTGCGCAAAGGGGCTGCATGATAAAGAGGAGCTGGAGACAGATAGACGCTTTGGTCGTTCATATTCGCCATCGTTTCACACAGCACCGTCATCAGCGGGGGTATGACCGTTTCGATTGGCTGGCGGGTGAATTCGCGCACCACGCCCTTGGGCCTCCCCGTCGTACCTGACGAATACAACAGGTCCGCGCCCACCGTCTCGTCTTGGATTGGATCACTGGGCATATGGCGCACAAAGGCGTTCCAGTCCATTTCCGGATGGTCGCATTTCCCGCTCACATAAATTCTAACATCCGGACAAGCGCTTTGGATTGCAGGAAAAAGCTCCGTATATTTGGAGGAGAGCACCAGCACTTTCGCTGCGCAATCGCCTACGATATAACTGATCTCGTTCGCAGTCAGATGGCAGCTTATGGCGGTGTAGAACACCCCCGACCGCTGAGCCGCCCATGTGAGAACAACAAAGTCCAGACAGTTTTCAAATAGTAGTGCAATGTTTTCGCCGGCTGCCACTTGCAGTTTCCGAAAGCCATGCGCGGCCTGATTGGATCGCTTGTTCAGCTGCCCAAAACTCAGGGTTTCGCCGCTACCTGCCATTTCATAGGCAATTTTGTCAGGATCAGTGTTGGCCGTGTAGGATGGATGCTTCATGACGCAACCACAGCGTTTTCCAGTGCGCCGGAAATCTTGCCATCTTCACGATGTGCGGCACTTTGACTGCTGCAGTGAACCATTATCCCCTCCCAAGGCACGGTACCATAGAACATCGACGGACGAAGAATCCTCCTCCCACGCTCCGAATTTGCACTAATTAACTGCTGAATTAATATATTTCAAGCATTGCTTTATCTTTCGCTGTAGGTTTAGAGTTTTACACCAAATATTCATAAGAAACAGCACTCAAACTCACAGGATCAAAGCCACATATAAGTGCTCAATTAATCCGAAGCTAAACCCAAAGCGCCCGCCAACCAAAGAAGGTTACCTATGCCAAATATCCACGTTATTGCCGTCATCACAGCCCAGCCAGGACAACGCCAAGCACTTCTGGATCTATTCAATAAAAACGTCCCTACCGTGAAAGCTGAAGCAGGCTGCATCGCCTACGAGGCCACAGTCGACGCAGAAAGTGCAGGACCAATGCAGGCGGAATTTGGGCCAGATACATTTGTTGTCGTTGAACAATGGGAGAGCATGCAGGCGCTAGGGGCACATGCTGCAGCACCACATATGAAAGAGTATAGCAAGCAATCCAAGAACATGGTCGCCGATAGCAAAATCCACATTCTGTCGCTCGCATAATCATCGGCGCAGCCCACGCCACGCCATTTTAGCGCCCTGCACCCCAGACGATCATGCGGAGCGGATTTAGTTGAATGCGCTAGCTTGATAGGCTTGGCCCTCACGCATCCACTGACCTGGGCCCCAAGCCCCCTCAACCTTAGTGCCGAGTGCTGAAGTTTGATGCTTTCAATGAATCCGTTCTGCTGCGGCTTCCCGGCGCGACGAAGTGCTAAGCGATGCCTATATGCGGATAGTGTCCCAGCAGGTGGTCTAATTTATTCTCCGGCTGGATGTTGAGCCGGTTTAAAGGCCGGCGATTTTTGCCGGGTCCATGTTGTTATTTTCGCAGATGGTCGACATCGAGGGCCAATAGCCGGTCGGCACCGAAACCCAGCATCTCGGCCAGAACTTGGTGGTCCGCAGTCTCCGAAAGAAGCGCTTTCAAAGCGGCTGTTTCTGATATGATGTCCTTGGTCATGGGGGTTCTCCTTGATCGGTAGGTGAGGTGTGCAACCCAAACCCTATCGGAGAACGTCCACGGTCGCCCAGCAAACCGCGTGGGCTTCGCCTAAGCTACGCGTGGCTCCACTCAGCCCGCGCTACCGTCGGAATTACACCAAGCCTAGGGACACTACCCCCTGAAGATGCACACCGGATTTGCAACGTACCGGCATAATAAGCGAAGCCGGAAATTGTGGAGTTCGTTGTGTGAAATTCTAAGAGAGCCGCGAAATCGCAGAGTCGACGGGGTATGGCCTCATCAGCCTTTGATATCGCAACTGTCTGTTAATGTTAATTAATTATCTGCTCAGAGATGCACACGATAAAATACTGGACAACTGACCAGTTCGTCTGTTCAGATGCCCGGTAGTATCAAGGGGCGCCAGTGGAGGGGCAGTCCTTGATGAAAATGACTTGGGAGGAGTCGATCATGAACAGCGAAAAGAACCAGACAAGATACGCAGCCGTTGCACAGGAATTTGACGCAGGCCGTATTTCGCGGCGTGACTTTATGCGCAAGAGCGCAGCACTCGGGGTGGCCGCTGCGGCACCTCTTGCACTAGGCGCCAGCCATGCCAAAGCGCAAGCAGCCGAAAAATATGATTACATCATTATCGGCGCAGGCTCTGCGGGTTGTGCCCTTGCGGCGCGCCTGTCAGAGGATCCGGACAAGAACGTGCTCGTGCTTGAAGCAGGGCCAGCGGATGAAAACCAGTTCATCCACATTCCTGCTGCCTTTCCCAATCTATTTCAGACCCCGCTAGACTGGGCTTACCGCAGCACGCCCCAAAAGCATTCCGCCGATATTCAACTGTATATGCCCCGAGGAAAAGTTTTTGGTGGGTCAAGCTCGATCAATGCGATGATCTACAAGCGGGGCAATCCGGTCTGTTATGATGCTTGGGGGGCAGAAAACCCCGGCTGGAGCCACGCAGATGTCTTGCCTCTGTTCAAGCGGTCGGAAAATAACGAACGCGGTGCCGATGATCATCACGGCACAGGTGGCCCGCTGAACGTAGCGGACCTGCGCGACCCTAACCCTGTGACGCTCGCGATGGTCGATGCCGCTGTAGAGGCGGGCTATCCAGCGCAGCCCGATTTCAATGCGGGCACAGAGCAGGAAGGGTTCGGCCTGTATCAGGTCACGCAAAAAGACGGGATGCGAAATTCGACGGCCGTCGCTTTCTTGCACCCTGCCCTAACGCGCGACAACCTCGCTATTCAGGCCGAAGCCCATGTGCACAAGCTCCTTGTCGAAAATGGCCGCTGCGTCGGTGTGCGGTTCAAATCCGGTGACGAGATGCATGAGGTCATGGCGGAGGCTGAAGTCATCCTGTCGGCAGGATCGATCGGCTCACCCCAGATTTTGATGCTGTCGGGCATTGGATCACACAGCGCCCTGACAGAGCTGGGGATCGAGGTGGTTCATGACCTCCCCGGTGTTGGTCAGAACCTTCAGGAACACCTGATGGCACCGGTTGCCCATGTCTGCACGCAACCCGTAACCCTCGCCCATGCGACTGAGCCTGAGCAGGCGGAACTGCTTGGCAAGGGCATGGGAATGCTCACGTCGAATATTGGCGAAGCAGGCGGATATCTGACGGTTATGCCGGACGCCCCTGCCCCTGATCTTCAGTTTCATTTTGCTCCGACCTGGTTCATCTCGGACGGTGCTGGCAATCCAACGGACAGCGAAGGCTTTACCATCATGCCAAGCCTCGTTGGGACGAAGTCAGTTGGTGAAATCACGCTCGCGTCAGCCAACCCAGAGGATGCACCGCTGATCAATCCAAATGCACTTGCCGAAGCCCAAGATCTGGAAATTCTGGTCGAGGGGGTCAAGATCGCGCGCAAGATCATGAGCTCCCCTGCGCTGGATGATTTCCGTGGCGAAGAGCGCTTTCCGGGGGTGGATGTCCAAACCGATGACGAAATTCGAGCCTACTTGCGGGCAAATATCCAGACGATCTATCACCCTGTGGGCACCTGTAAAATGGGGTCCGATGACATGGCTGTGGTCGGCGCCGATCTAAAGGTTCATGGGATCGACGCGCTGCGCGTCGCGGATGCGTCTATCATGCCGACGATCGTCAATGGCAACACGAACGCCGCCGCCATCATGATTGGCGAAAAGTGCTCTGACTTGATCCGGGCCTAACTTGACTTACCCCTCGCGACCTCGGGCAACCGAGGTCGCGAGCCCCCATATCGTCTCAAAATTACGGAGCCACTCTATGCTTGGCAAAATGATGGACCAGCAGTTGCTGATCTCTTCCCTTATCGATCACGCAGCCCGCTGCCACGGGCGCACCGAAATTGTCTCGGTTGAAACTTCAGGCGAAGTAGACGTCACAAACTGGCAAGAGGTTGCCAAGAATGCGCGGCGCTTGGGTTCGGTACTGACCAAACTGGGCCTGCCGCAGGAAACCCGGTGCGGCACCATCGCATGGAATAACCGGCGGCACCTCGAGATTTACTTTGGCAGTTCGGGTGCAGGCTTCGTCTGCCATACCCTCAATCCGCGTCTGCATCCCGACCAGATGGTCTATATTGCCAATGACGCGCAAGATCAGGTGATGTTCTTTGACCGAACCTTCCTGCCCGCTGTGGCAAACTTGAAGGACCGGTTTGATACGGTCGAGCACTACGTTCTGCTGGGACCACGGGACGACGAGGCGGCCCAGATGCTTGACGGGCTGCAATTCTATGATGAATTGATCGCTGACGGAGACCCGGATTTTGTCTGGCCCGAACTCGATGAACGCCAGCCCTCTTCGCTTTGCTACACATCCGGAACCACGGGAAACCCGAAAGGCGTGCTTTATTCCCATCGGTCGACCTTGCTTCATGCGCTTGTAGGCAACCAGCCCGACGGGCTTGCGATCTCGGCCTGTGATACGGTGATGCCGGTTGTGCCAATGTTCCACGTCAATGCGTGGGGCGTACCCTATACTGCGGCGTCGGCCGGTGCAAAACTGGTGCTGCCGGGTCCGGGGCTGGATGGGGACAGCCTTGCCAACCTGATCGACACCCAACAGGTGACCGCGGCCTTTGGCGTGCCCACAATCTGGATGGGGCTATTGGCGGCGTTGGAAAAATCCGGCTCTAAGCTGCCAAGCCTGACCCGCACCATTGTCGGTGGCGCACCGATGCCACCGTCGATGTATACGGCGTTCCGCGACAAATATGATGTCGAATTGATTCAAGCGTGGGGCATGACAGAGACCAGCCCCCTCGCGACGGTCAACCGTCTGCTGCAGCGCCACGAGGGTCTGTCGACCGAAGCACAAACCGACATTCGCGTGGGTCAGGGCCGCTCTGTTTACGGGATAGAAATCCGGCTGGTAGATGAGACCGGCAATGTACTGCCCGAAGACGGGGCAACACAGGGCGACCTGCAGGTGCGCGGTCCTTGGGTAGTTCACAGCTATTTTAACAAAGAAGACTCGGCACTGACCCCCGATGGCTGGTTCGACACTGGCGATGTCGCCACGATTGACGCGGATGGTTTCATGGTGATCCGAGACCGTTCAAAGGACATCATCAAATCCGGCGGCGAATGGATCTCTACGGTCGAACTTGAAAACATCGCAATCGGTCACCCGGCGATCGCAAATGCCGCCGCCATCGCTGCCCATCACCCTAAATGGGACGAGCGTCCGATCCTGATCGCGGTCAAATCCGGTGACGTCTCCGAAGCGGAACTTCTGAAAATCTACGACGGCAAAGTCGCCAGCTGGCAGGTGCCAGATCGGGTGATCTTTGTCGATGAACTGCCCCTAGGTGCCACGGGCAAAGTGGTGAAACTCAAACTACGCGAGACCTACGCGAACATCCTTCTGGAGGGAGCCGCATGAAACATCAAAGTAACTTCACCCCCGATCTGCAAGCAGCCTATGACATCGACCTAAAAGCCCTCGACGCGGCGAAGGACCGTTGGGCGCGAACCTCGCTGGACGACCGCATCGCGGTTCTGCAGGCAATCAAAGACAATCTGATGCGCGTCGCCGACGAATGGGTCGATGCGGCGGGTAAGGCCAAGGGCATCCCGCAAGGTTCCCCTCTCTTGGGGGAGGAATGGACATCGGGGCCCTATGCCGTCATGTCCTGCTGCAACGGTCTGATCGATACGCTGTCGCAGATGGAAGGCAAAACCTTTCTGGACGGTCTAAAGAAACGCAGCCTGCCAAGCGGTCAAACCGCCGTGCGCGTTGTGCCACATTCGATCTGGGATCGGTTGTTGATTTCGGGCGTGCATGCGGATGTCTGGATGCAAAAAGGCGTGACCCCCGCCAACCTCAAGAACAACGCTGCATCAGCCTATGACATTCCGGCAGACCAACGGCGTGGCAAGGTCGCGCTGGTTCTGGGCGCCGGCAATATCGCCGCGATCACGCCGCTGGATGCTTTCCAGAAGCTCTTTTTGGAAAACCAGGTGGTCTTGCTTAAAATGAACCCGGTCAACGACTACCTGACCGAACCTTTGCAGGCCGCCCTGAAGCCGCTGATCGACCGCGACGCACTACGTATCCATCGTGGCGATGGTCCGGCGGGGGCCTATCTTACGACGCATCCGCTGGTCGAGGAAATCCACATCACCGGTGCGCGCGCCACCCATGATCTGATCGTCTGGGGGCCAGGCGAGGAAGGCGAGAAGAACAAGGCCGCCAACACGCCGAAAAACACCCGACACATGACATCCGAGCTTGGTGCCGTTTGCCCCACCATTGTCGTACCAGGCCCGTGGACCAAGGCGGACTTGCGCTTTCAGGCGGAGAACATCGCCACCATGAAACTGCATAACGGTGGCTTTAACTGTGTCGCGGTGCAGAGCCTTATTTTACCGAAAGGCTGGGATAAGACAGCCGAGCTGATGGGGAATGTCGCCGATGTGATGGCCAAACACACCAAACGGGCCGCTTATTATCCCGGTGCCGAAGATCGTCAAAAGGCCTTTGTCGATCACGCCAAAAGCCCGCAAAAGCTGGATCGTGGGGCGGATGTGGCTCCGCTTTATCTTGCCGATATGGCCGAGGGTGATAGCGATTGGCTGGCCCAGACCGAAGTCTTCACATCTGCGCTTGGTGTCATGCACATCGAGGCACAAGATGCCGAAACCTATATGATCGAAGCGATTAAATGGGCGAATGACACGCTCTATGGCACATTGGGCGGCAATATCATCATCCACCCTGCCACGATCCGGGCTATGGGCCGCAAGCGGTTCGAAGAGATCATCGCCGAATTCCGCTATGGCGCGATTGCGATCAACGCGTGGTCCGGCCTTGCCTTTCTGGTGACTGCCTGTCCCTGGGGCGGCTTTGCCGGCGCGACCTTGCAAAACGTCCAGTCTGGTGTGGGCACGGTCCACAATACCTTCATGCTTGAAAACGTTGAACGCACGGTGATCGAGGCCCCGTTCCGCCCCTTCCCGCGCAATCTGCTATCCGGCGGGATGAGCCTGCTGCCCCGTCCGCCCTGGTTTGTGTCAAACAAGCGTCAGCATCATATCGGTCGCTTGCTGACCCGGTTTCAGCACAAACCCAGCTGGTTCAAGCTGCCGCGTATTTTCTTTCACGCCCTTTTGGGCTAGGTCGGCAGGGACAAATGTGAGTGCCCGATGAACGACATGACCCAAACAGGTAAGCTTGCGGACCGAAAAGCGAATAAGGCCCGCAAGCGTGAGAACCGCAAACGCGAGATTGCGCAAAGTGCGATCAGCGCGCTTAAGCTTTATGGTTATGCCCGTACGACCCTGCGTGATATTGCGTCGCAATCAGAAATGTCGCTTGGCAGTCTGCACTACTATTTTGAGGATAAGGACGAACTTCTGATCTACTGTGTGCGACAGTACAAAAGCGAGTTTGCCAGAACAATTTCTGCATCTGTCAGTGGTATTTCCAACCCAGATCGCATCAAGACAGCGTTCTGTACTGCTTTGGCAGAAACGATCAGTACCGAAGCTGAGCTTCATCGGCTTTGGTACGACATTCGAAACCAAGCGCTATTTGACCAAGCTTTCGTTCCCGTCGTTGACGAGATTGAAGAACAGCTGATCGAGATGATGAATCCGATAGCCTCTGAGCGCAAAGCCAAGGAACTTCTTTATCTGCGTTTCGACGGCGCTTTTCGATATTTGCTGCAGTTGAGCGTTTCTGGTCGCCCGCGTGAGTTGGGGGAAATGACCGAGGTGCTCAAAGCCGCTGCCGGGTAACCCCACCTGCGTCTGCATCATGTGCTGCAAACAGTCTTCTGATCATTTGCGCGCTTTCGAATGACAGTCTACATTGCTGGTAGCGTTTTGATCAAAACGCTATGAGGTCGCAGGGCGGTAGGAACCCCGAGGCGCTTTGGCAGCGCCGCGGGACTGTACATAATATATGTGGGTTAGTTCATACCGTAGTTTGCGCGGTCCAACTTGTCGTAGATCTCTGCTTTGGCCAATGCTGCCAATGCATAGGTATCGCTGTGATCCCCATCCGCCAGCAGCGCAGCCCAGCGATCAACGATGCGCTTGTAGTCTGCCAGCAGTGCTTCGGGGTTCTCAATACCGCGGCTCTTGGCGTTCTCGATCAGCACGGCCTCGTCGGCGGTTACAAATTCCGCCAGCGCTTCCGTCAGAGCCTGATCAGGTTCGAAAATCTTCATGCCGCCTTCTTTGGCGGCGGAAACCGCTTTTTCAACATCCTTGTCGAACTCGACCCGGTGCTGCGCAAGATAGTATGCCGCCTGGTCAAACAGTACGTTGCGCGACGCCTCGGACGGTAATCCCCCCATTTTTAATGGGGTCCAGCCGTAGAATTCAGGCGGCTGTTTTCAGTTTCATGGCGGGTGTCATGCCGCCGATACCCATGTTGGGTCGCTTCGTTGTTGTAAGTCCAGAGCCATTCAGTTGCTTGGTCTTGTGCCTCCTCGATGGTTTCGAAGATGTATTGCCCAAGCCATTCGCCGCGAACGGTTCGGTTGTAGCGTTCAATGTAGGCATTTTGTTGTGGCTTGCCTGGCTGGATGTATTCCAGTCGAACATTGCGTTTTTCGGCCCATTCCATCAGCTTACCACTAATATATTCTGGGCCATTATCGACGCGAATTGTCTGCGGTTGACCGCGCCATTCGATGATCTGGTTTAAGCTTCTGACCACTCTCTCTGCGGGCAGCGAGAAGTCCACTTCGATGCATAGGCCCTCACGATTGAAGTCATCCAGCACGTTCAATGTCCTGATCGAGCGCCCATCTGCCAGCTGATCCGCCATGAAATCCATCGACCATGTCTCATTGGGCTTATCAGGCACAGACAGGGGTTCCGGCTTGTCCCGCTTCAAGCGTTTCTTGGGCTTGATACGCAGGTTTAGCTCCAGCTCGCAGTAGATCCGATAGACCCGCTTGTGGTTCCAGCCGTAACCCTGGACGTTGCGCAGATACAGAAAGCACAGGCCGAAGCCCCAGTTGCGCTTGTTTGCTGTCAGACGTTCCAGCCAATCGGCGATCTCTTCATTCTCGTCGCTCATTACAGGGCTGTATCTGTAGCAGGTCTCGCTGATCTCGAACGCCCGGCACGCCGACGCGATGCTTACGCCGTGTCGTGCGACCGCATTCATGGCCATCCGTTGACCGGCAGGGCATTGCGAAGCAATGTCCCGAGAGGTTCTCGTCGCAGAGACGGCCTTAACGCTTTTTTCCAAGGGCTTCCTTCAGCAGATCATTTTGCATGCTCATCTCGGCATACATGCGCTTCAGACGACGGTTCTCTTCCGCCATATCCTTCATCTCGGACATCAAGGACGCGTCCACTCTCGGGATCATGCTACGCATAACCCTGCCGTGCAGTGCATGCCGCCAAACTTAGCGCGCCACTTATAGAAACTGGCGCTGCTCATGCCATGCTCACGGCACAGCTCAGAGACCGGCACACCGCCCTCCGCCTGCTTCAACACTGCCATGATTTGCGCGTCGCTGTATCGTCCGTTCTTCATCGTAAATCTCCTCAGATATCTTGCCGAGAAAATTCTACTTTTGAACACCGCTAATTTTGGGGGGGATTACCATAGCGCCATTCAAATCCGGCATAGTAGTTCCCTACTGCAAGCGTGTTCACGTGCCTAACCAGGCCCCGCCCGCCATTCGCAGACGCTTGCCCTGAATATCTTCGTAGGTAGCGACAGGTGTGTTGCACATCATGTAATATTGCGAGGTCGAATAGCCGCCGCCGAAAACGACGCCATTCTCTTTTTTGCACTCGGCCAGTGCAGCCTCGTTGGCAAGGCCGAATTCAGTCGACGCAAAGGCCATGACCATCGGATCGGTGTTATAAAAAGCAAAGTTGCCGATGGAGTGCCCCCATCGGGTGGTCCAGTTTGAATGTTAATGCATGGTCGGCCTTTGGTCTATCGGCATCATGCTTTCTGGCGCGGGCGGGCGGTAGTGACCTTGCCACTGTCGTTCCAAGCTTCTTCGAGCAGCTTGGTCTGACGCGCATCCTCACGCGCCCGGTGGCTTAATGGATTTTTAACCCATGCATAGAACCCGCTGGGATGGATATTGAGGCAACGACACATCCTGCGTACCGAATACTGAGGGCGGTGCTCGGCAATGAACGCGTACTTCACCTTGCATCCTATGCGAAGTACGCAGCTGCTTTTTTCAGGATGTCACGCTCCTCCGTCATCCGCGCCAACTCACGCTTGAGCCTGCGGTTCTCAGCTTCATGGTCAACAGATGATGTCTGTGACGCAGCTTTTGAATAGAGCTTCATCCATTTGTAGAGCGAATATGTACTGACGCCCAACCGCTCCGAAACCTCGCGAACGGCATACCCCCGCACTGTTATCTGATGGACGGCATCGCGCTTGAAATCTTCACTGAAATTTGGCTTCCCCATAACGGCTTCCTTGCCTCAAAGTTAGGGAAGAAAGCGTCTACAAATCTAGGGGCTATTCAATATCGTCGCGCCCTTAGAAGCAAAGGCGCAACGACTTTTGGCTACGTACCGCGTCTTGCAGCTTTGAGAAAATGCGGTGGTCACACCGCTCTTTCGCATCTGACCAAGCTTTCGCGCAGTTTCCGTAGCTTTTGCGGGCCCTCGATACAGCTCTGTCTCATCTCAGGACAGCGCGGCGCAAAATGACAGCCCTGACGCGCTGCAAAGGGGTCCGCCGCTGCTGCGCCAAGCTTTGCTTCAGGCAGTCCCGCCTCTGGGTCCGGCAGCAGGGTCGCGGCAAGCAGCGCACGGGTGTAGGGGTGGCTGGCATCCTCGAAAAGCGCATCTGTCGCGGCTTCTTCAATCTTCTGCCCGAGATACATAACGGCCACGTGGTCCGCCAAATGTTCGACCACCGCAAGATTGTGGCTGACAAAAACCATGGTAAGGCCCAGTTCTTTCTTCAGCGATAGCAACAGGTTAATGATCTGCGCCTGCACCGAGACATCAAGCGCCGAGGTCGGCTCGTCACAGATCAAGACACGCGGTCCGAGGATTAGCGCACGCGCGATGGCGACCCGCTGCCTTTGCCCGCCAGAAAGCTCCCCGGGATAGGCATCGGCGAGCCGTGATGGCAGCCCGACCAGATCAAGCATCCGCTTGACCTCTGCATCGACATGCGTGCCGCCATGCAGTCGAAGCGGCTGGCCAACCAGAGTCTGGATACGTTTGACCGGGTTAAGCGAGGCATTGGGGTTCTGAAATACGGGCTGGATCAACCGCACACGGTCCGCCACGGGCATGGTGTCGACCTTCTGGCCCGCGATCTCGACCTCGCCGCGATCGGGCTGCAACAAGCCCAGCATGATGCTGACCGCCGTGCTTTTGCCGCAACCGGATTCACCGACAAGGCCAAGCGTTTCGCCTTCGGCGACCTCGAGCGACAGGTCGTTCACGGCCACCAATTCTTCGGTCGCGGCGAACATGCCACGGCGCAGGCGGTAGGTTTTGCGGATATCGGTCATGCGGATCATCGGCGTCGCTGCGGTCATGCGGCCACCTTTGATGCCTTGGCGCATTCAATGAATTGCGCCCCCCCGGCGCTTATGCGTGGCACTGGATCGGCAGCGCATTCAGGTCCGGCAATGGCGCAGCGGTCGCGAAAGGCGCAGCCCGCCATCGTGCCGATCACCCCCGGGACGCGCCCCGGAATGGCGGGCAATGCGCTGCCCCGTTCGGTGACACCCGGCACCGGGATCGCGGCAAGCAGCCCTTTGGTATAGGGGTGGCGCGGCGTCGTAAAAAGATCGGCGGCGGGCGCGCGTTCGACGATCCGCCCTGCATACATCACCGCAACATCGTTCGCGATAGCCGCCACCACGCCCAGATCATGGGTAATCAGCAAGAGTGACAGACCAAGATCGGCCTGCAATTGCCCCAGGAGCGTCAGGATCTGCGCCTGAATGGTCACATCCAGCGCCGTCGTCGGCTCGTCCGCGATCAAGAGCTTGGGTCGTCCCATCAGCGCCGAGGCGATCATGATGCGCTGGCGTTGCCCACCAGAGAACCCGTGTGGATATTGCGTCAGCCGTGCCGCCGGATTGGCGATCCCCACCCGGTCAAGCATCTCGACTGCGCGGGCGTCAGCCTCTTTTCGGGTCAAGTTTTCGTGGCGCATAACGCCCTCGGTCAACTGCCGGCCAATGGTAAGCGTCGGATTTAGCGCGCTGGTCGGGTCTTGAAAGATCATCGCCACATCGCGGCCGCGCAGCTTTGCCAGCTTGGCATCGGTCTTGGTCGTCAGATCCTGCCCCGCCATGTCGAACCGGTCACTCGTCACCTTGGCGTAGCGCGGCAGCAGCCCCATGATAGACGTCGCGGTAAGCGACTTGCCACAGCCCGACTCGCCGACAAGGCAGAGGGTCTCTCCTTCAGCGATTTGCAGGTCGACACCCCGAACCGCGTTCAACATGCCGCGGTCGGTGGGGATCGACACCTTCAGGTTTCGGATATCAAGCATCATGTCAGTCACTTTCGTGCAGGCCCTGTTATATCGCGCATACCATCGCCGAACAGGTTCACCGCCAGCACCAGCAGGCAGAGCGCCGATCCGGGCAGTGCGATCAACCATGGATCAAAGAGGATATTGTCGCGCCCTTCCGAGATCATCAGCCCCCAGCTTGGCGTCGGCGGGCGCACGCCCAACCCAAGGAAGGACAGGGCCGCTTCGAGCAGGATGACGTTTGCGACCTCAAGCGAGACGACGACAAGGATCGTGGCGCGCATATTGGGTAAGATTTCGAGAAACAGGATGCGCATGCGGCTCGCGCCGATGGATCGCAGGCCCATGATGAATTCCTGATGTCGCAAGCTTTGAGCGGCGGCGCGCGTGACCACCGCGAACCGGTCCCACAGAAGCAACCCTAGAACGGTGATCAGCGTGGTCAGCGACGCGCCGCCCAATGCCACCGCCGCCAGTGCGACCAGCACGATGGGCAGTGATAGCCTTGTTGTGATGGCGAAGCTGATAACCATATCGATCCAGCCCCCGAAATAGCCCGCGATCAGGCCAAGCGTGATCCCGATGGCACCAGAAACGAGGATCACCCCAAGCCCGACACCCAGCGACACCCGCGCGCCATAGATCATCCGAGATAGGTAATCGCGCCCAAGGTGATCGGTCCCGAGCAGGTGTTCCGGCACCGCGCGATCATGCCAGAAGGGCGGCAGCAGTCGGCGGCTCAAATCCTGCGCGATTGGGTCATGCGGGGCCAGCAGCGGCGCAAGCAAAGCGATCAGGATGATAGCTGCCAAAAGCGTACCCCCGATCAACGCACCCGTATTGCCGCGCATCTTGCGCCAGACAGACGGGCGGGCCGTTTCGATAGTGACGTCGGACATCAGGAGCCCCCCCTTAGGCGCGGATCCAGCACCGCGTTCAGAATATCGGCCAGCATGGTCAGCAGCACGTAAAGCAGCGACAGGATCAGGATGATCGCCTGCACCACCGGCAGGTCACTGCGCAGAAGAGATTCCCACGCCAGCCGCCCCAGCCCGTTCAGCGCAAAGACACTTTCAATCACGATGGAGCCGGATAGAAGCTGGCCCAGTTGAACCGCTGCCAGTGATACAAGCGGCAGCACCGCATTGCGCAAGGCATGGCGTGAAATCACAAGATGCATCGGCAGGCCCTTGGCCTTGGCCGCCCGGACATAATCCGTGGCCAGCACGTCGATCATGCCCGAGCGTGTGATGCGCATGAGTTCGGGGATAGCGTAATAGCTCAGCACGATCACGGGCAGGATGTATCCCTGCCATGTGTCAGCACCCGAAATGGGGACCCAGCCATACCAGACCCCAAAGACCACGATGGCCATCAACCCCAACCAGAAGCTCGGGATTGCCTGCCCGGACACGGCGATCACCAGCGCAAGGCGGTCGATCCAGCCGTTCGGTCTGAGCGCCGCGGCGACTCCCAAAGGCACGGCGATCACCAAAGCGACGAGGAACGAGATGAAGCCAAGCGCCAGCGTGACGCCGGCACGGTTGCCGATGATCTCTGTCACCGGCACATTGAAATAGATGCTCTGCCCCAGATTTCCGGTCAAGGCGCTGCCGATCCAGTCCAGGTATTGAACAACCAAGGGTCGGTCAAAGCCATAGGCCTGCCGGATCGCTTCGGCATCCTCGGCCCGGCCACCCGCGCCCGCGATGGCAATCGCAGGGTCGCCCGACACGAACATCAAGCCAAAGCTCAGCGCGGACACGGTCAGACAGACCAAGAGCGCCACGAGCAGACGTTTAGAGATGAAAGAGAGCATAGGTCTTTCCGTTATGGGGGCCGGACAGCGGGGAGAGGACTGTCCGGCCCGTTATGTTGACAGGGTCAGCTTACTTCCAGCTGGCACCCCACCAACGGGCGAACTCATCCGGATGCGGCGTGAAGTTCAGGTCGTTGGACAGGCCATAGTTGACGTTGAAGTTATACATCGGCATCCAATAGGCTTCCTCGGCGATCTTCTTGACGGCCATAGAGTAGTTCTTGGCGCGCACATCGCGGTCCGATGACGTATCAGCCTCGGTCAGCCAGGTTGCCAGTTCGGCGTCTTGCACAAGGTCATCCGCGCCGCCGCCAAAGAAATTCGACAAGATGAATGCGGTGTCGCCGATGCCATAGCTGCCCCAGTTCGAGAAGAACGCCGGAAGCTCCTTGGCGCGCCACTTGCCGATGCCCGACGCGTACTGTTGTTCGTTCAGTTCAAGCGTCACGCCGACATTGGCAAGATCGGCGGCCACGGCTTCGGCAGTCGGGCGCGGCATGGCGGCAAAGACCATCTCCATCTTGAAACCGTCCTCATATCCGGCTTCGGCCAGCAGCGCCTTGGCTTTCTCCGGGTCGTATTCATAGGCGGTGACATCCTGTTCGCAGCCGAATTGCGCCGGGTTGCATGGGGTGTTGAGAACCTCGGACGCGCCGCCTGCGAAAGCGTCGACAATCGCGCCGCGGTTTGTGGCGTGGATAAGCGCCTGACGCACACGTTTGTCTGCAATCGGCGTGTCGCCATCCATCGCCTCGGGGGCGAAACCGACATAGCCGATGCGCATGATCGGTGCGCTGATGATCTGCACACGGCCTTCAAGACGCGACGCCTGATCCGGCGGAATACGCCAGATCCAGTCCAGCGACCCCGACATCAACTCGGCGTATTGTGTGTTCATCTCGGGTATGGTGCGCACAGAGATCTTGTCGATGGTGGCACCGGATTTGGGGCTGCCTTCATAGTGATCCTCAAAGCGCTCCATCTCGTAGCGGATGCCCGGCTCTTGGCTCACCAGCTTGTAGGGGCCGGTGCCGATCGGCGTGGCGGCCATACCCGCAGACCCGTTTTCCGCAAAGAAGGCGTGCGGATAGATCGGCAGTGCATCCGCCAGCATCTCTACCGCACCGGCAAAGGGCTTGGACATATTAATGCGGACTTTATAGTCATCCAGCTTCTCGACACTGTCGATCCAGTCGACCGAGATCGAATAGCGGGTGCCGTATTCCGGGGTGATCACGGTGTTGAGCGTTTCAACCACGTCATCAGCGGTGAAATCGGCGCCGTTGTGGAATTTGACCCCTTGGCGCAGGGTGAACTCCATCGTCAGCGGGCCGGTAAATTCCCAGGATTCCGCCAGCGCGGGGACGATCTCTCCGGTGTCGAGGTTCTTGTAGAGCAACCCGTCATAGATGTGCCGCGCGAGGATCAGGCCCTGACGACCGGCGATTTTATAGGTATCCAGCGGCTCTGGTTCGGCGGCGAAAGCGACGTTGAGCGTATTGGACGCCTTGTCGGCGATGGCGGGTGTGCCCAGTGTCAGCGCTGTGCTGGCAGCAAGGACGGCCAATGTAGTGAGGCCCTTTATGGAGAATGTCTGTGTCATGGATCTCTCTGTCGGTTGAGTGAAGGGAAGGTGTTTTGCGCCGGTTATCCGGTTCTATGCGGGCTGCTTTGCGCCCCGCGTTATTTCAGCTAGCGTTTCGCCAGCACGCAGCCGTTCGAGGATTGTAATCTCGGCCGCCTGCATTTTTCGGGCGCGCGCGGCGTGGGTTTCAGCCTGATCTTTGTCCAGTACGGCAACCCCGTTTTCGTCGGCCAGAACAATGTCGCCGGGCCGGACCGAGACGCCGCCACACCCCACGGTCACGTTGAAGTCGCCGCCAAGCCCACGCGGCTTGGTCGTGATGGGTGACCGTCCACGGCACCAGACTGGAAAGTCTTCTTGCTCTATGGCGGAGCGGTCGGTGACAAAGCCGTCGATCACCGCCCCCACCACGCCGCGTGCCTTGGCGGCAGCGGTCGTGACTGCCCCCCAACAGGCATGGCGCAGATCACCACAACGGTCGATAACGATGACCTGTCCGGGTTGTGCAGCGGACAGCGCCTCGGTCAGCATCGCGCCATCATCGCCAAGCATACGCACGGTCAGCGCGGGGCCAAAAACAGTTCGATGCGGCAACAGCCCCTGCAGCGCGGGGGACATGAAACCGGATTCAAGAAAATGCCCCAGCGTCGCTGTTTCGATGTCCGAAAGGTCGATTTGAAATGTCATGCCCTGTCCTGTCGCCTGATGTGTAAGAAAGGATGGCGACGGGAGAGCGGCAGGGTCAAATAGCCGGAGATTATGGCTCGCATAATCTCCGGCTAGAAAGCGGCGATTAGATCGCGGCGGTCACGAGAAATTCTACCTTGTAGTCCGGTGTCGCCAACTTGGCCTCACCACAAGCGCGCGCCGCCGGGTTCGCAGGGTCAATCCACGCATCATAGACTGCGTTCATATCCTGGAAATCAGCCATGTCAGCAAGCCAGATGGTGACCTGCAGCAGCTTGGATTTATCGCTGCCTGCCTCTGCCAGCAAGCGGTCGATCGCGTCCAGACAATCTTGGGTCTGGGTCGCGACATCGGTGCCGGCGGTGCCGACCTGACCGGCAAGGTAAACGGTGTTATTGTGAACGACGGCCTGGCTCATGCGGGGGCCGGGGTGCAAACGAGTGATGGTCATGTTTTGTGCTTTCTGATGAAATGAGTGGCAAGCTTAGCCGAACCTGCCCCACGCGCACAGTTGCACACCATAGTCACAGTCAATTTTAGGCATTCGCGTTGACTATGTGATAGGGGATGAAAAATAGGAAACTCTACTCAGACCCAAGCAAGAAACGAATCATCCGCATGAACGCTTTGCCGCAATCCGATCTGAACTGGAACCTTCTGCGCATGTTTTACATGATTGCGAAGGAAGAAAGCATCACGAAGGCCGCAAAACGGCTCGGCCTAAGCCAGCCTTCGGTGAGCAATGCGTTGCAAAAGCTCGAAGCGCAACTGGGGTGCCAGCTTGTCTTTCGCGACAGCCGCCACTTCGAACTGACAACGCGTGGCGACAAGATTTTTCAGGAATGCCGCGAGATCTTTCACAGTGCCGAACGGATCAATCTTCTGGTCCGCGACGCCGAAGAAGAGGAACGCGGGCAGGTCCGCTATCAGATTATCAGCAATCTGATGTCACCGATGATGGACGAATTGCTGCGGCTTTATCATCAGCGATACCCTTCCGTGGCCTTCCAAAGTGAGGTCCAGAACAGTCAGGCGATCGTGCGCTCTATTCAGCAGGGGCGTGGCACGATCGGGTTCTGCCTATTGGCCGCCCCCTTGGTCAACCTGCCCTCGATCCGTCTGTTTCGCGAGGAGTTCTGTGTCTTCTGCGGGGCCGAGCATCCGCTGTTCGGGCAGGAAAGCGTCGCGCTCCGCGATCTTCAGCGCGAGCCCTTTATCAGCTTTGCCTGCGCCACCGAAGGCATGGGGCTGGAGCCGATGTCGGTCCTGCGCGAAGGCACACGGCTTGGCAATCGCATCAACGGGCTAAGCACCAACATCGAAGAGGTCCGAAGAATGATCGTGGCGGGTATGGGCATTGGCATCCTGCCCCTCATGGCCGCGCAGGACGACATCAGGCGCGGCGACCTGTGGCCCATCAAGATCACGGATGAAACGATTGGGGCCGACGTCTATCTGGTGCACGCCCCGAGAGAAAAGCTATCTCCCTCGGAGCAGAAATTTGTGGATATCGCGCAAGAGCTGCTGGCGATTTACCCCAATATGGTGTGATCGCTTGCCATTGTCGCCGCTGCCAGATCCTGAAGCGCCATGCCCGCGGATTTGAAAACGGTGCGGGCACTGTCATCGCGACGGCCGGGATGGGCACCCTGACACAATTCGGCCAGGTCAGCGCGAATATGCTCTGGCGTGATCTGCCCCGCTTCCAATGGCTGCGACAGATCCCCCGCAAGCGATGCCCCTGCCCGCAGATCGACAAAAACCTCGGCCTGCAGGATCGCCTGATCGTCGCTTTCACGCATGTCGCCCTTGAATGCGCCGATCAGATCAAGGTGGCTGCCGGGTTTGAGCCAGTCCCCCTGGATGATGGGCCTGATCGAGGCCGTAACCGTGCTGACCACATCCGCCGCGCGACACGCTGTTTCAAGGTCGTCGACGGCCCGAGCGGGCAGACCCTGCTCCCCAAGCGTTGAGGCAATCGCCGCAGCCTTTTCACCGCTGCGCCCCCAGATTGAAACCGAGGTGTAGGCCCGCACCGCGCAATGTGCCGCTGCGACGGCGAGGGAAAGCTGCCCCGTACCGACGATCAATAAATCACGCGCATCCCTGCGCGCCAGTAGATCCGCCGCCAGTGCCGACGCCGCCGCCGTGCGCCGCGCGGTCAGTGTATCACCGTTCAGTGCGGCCTGCATTTGCCCGGTTTCCCCATCGAACAGCAGATAGCCCGCATTGATCGTCGGGCGGCCCTTGGCGGCGTTTTCGGGAAAGAAGGTCACCACCTTGACGCCAATGCTTTCACCGGGAACCCAGGCGGGCATGATCAGCAAAGATGCCTCGGTGCCGTCCGGCTGCTCAATCGTCAAAACCTGCCGGTCCGGTGCCTGCACCGCCTTGCCGCGATACCAGTCGCGCAACTGGCCGATCAGATCGGGCCAATCCAGCGCGGTTTCAAGCGCCTCGTGTCCGATCAATGCGCTCATCGATCCGCCCGTTTGACGACGGCATGCAGCAGAATATTTAGCCCGGCGACGAAATCCTCTGGTGTGCAGTTTTCTTCATTGTTGTGGGTGATGCCGTTTTCGCAAGGCGCAAAGATCATCGCCGTCGGGCAATGGGTGGCAAGGAAATAGGCGTCGTGACCTGCCTGGCTTTCGATATCACGCCAGTTGAAGCCCATGCGGATAGCCTCGTCGCGGATGCCGTCGATCATCTTGTGGTCAAAGATGTCGCCGCCCCATTCCCATTCATCCTCGATCACGGCCTCACACCCACACCGTGCGGCGGATTCGAACAGGGCCCGGCGCATCTTTTCGGCCATGGCGCGGGTGGTGATGGGATCGGGGTGGCGCACGTCACAAACGGCTTCGGCTGTGTCGGACAGGATCCCCGGCTTGTTGGGCCAAGCGGTCAACCGCGCGGCGGTGGCCTTGCCGTCATGCACCGCAAAATCCCAGCCGATGTCATCCACCGCGGTCAGCCAGCGCGCCCCCGCCGCCAGCGCGTTCTTGCGCAGGTCCATCGGCGTTGGTCCGGTGTGCGAGGTCTGCCCCTTGAACGACGCCCGCATCCCGCGCACCGGATAGCCGCCGGTGACAATGCCGACCTGCCGCTTCTCGGCGTCAAGGATCGGCCCTTGTTCAATATGCAGCTCGAAATAGGCGTCGATCTCGCCGGCCTTGCAAACGCGTTCGCCGTTATAGCCGATGCGCTCAAGCTCATCACCGAAGCGCGCGCCATCATCGCCGATCAGATCATGCACCCAGTCGATGTCATATTTCCCAACGAAACAGCCCGAGGCGACCATCGGAGGAGAGAACCGCGCGCCTTCCTCGTTGGTCCAGTCGACCACCACGATGGGGCGTTTGGTGACATGGCCCGCATCGTTCAGGCAGCGGATCACCTCGAGCCCGGCCAGCACGCCGGCGATCCCGTCGAACCGCCCGCCGTTGATCTGGGTATCAAAGTGACTGCCAATCAGGATCGGCGGCAGATCGTTGTCGCTGCCGTCGCGACGGCCAAAGATATTGCCGGCGGCATCCACTTCAACGGTCAAACCGGCCTCTTCACACCAGGACCGGAACAGATCGCGCATGTCCCGGTCGGCATCGCCAAGCGTCAGGCGCGACAGCCCGCCGGGGCGGCCTTTACCGATCTCGCCGGAGGCTTCGATGGTGGACCAGAAACGGTCAAGATCGACACGGGTATCGGGGGTAATCGACATGGAAACCTTCTTTCTTTCGAGGGCCGGGATCAAAACAGGATGCCCGGAAGTTCGGTAATCAGTGCAGGGAAGAGGACGAGAAGCAGCAGCACGCCGACCATCACGCCAAGGAACGGGATCAAGTATTTGAACGACGCGCTGAGCGGGATTTCACCCACCCGACAGGCGGCCATCAGGTCGATCCCCAACGGGGGCGTATTGGCACCAATGGCGAGGTTGATGGTCAGCAGGATGCCGAAGTAAACCGGATCGATGCCGTAGTGGCCAAGGATCGGCAGGAACACCGGCGCAAGGATCAGGATGATCGCGATGCTTTCCATGAAAGTGCCAAGGATCAACAGGACCGCCATCATCATCAACAAGGCGACAGTGCCACTTTGCGTGGCCTGCGTGATACCGTTGACCGCCATCTGCGGCACTTGCTCGGCCGCGAGGATCCAGCCAAAGACCGAGGCCGAAGCGATCACCAGCAGGATCACCCCTGTCATCTCGGTGGTTTCCCGCAACAGTCGCATCAGGGTGGAAAGTGACAGCGCGCGATAGACGAAAACGCCGATGAAAAGCGCGTAGGCCACGCCGATGCCCGCAGCTTCGGTCGGGGTGAAGATGCCAAGGCGAATGCCACCCACAATGATGATCGGTGCCAGCATCGCCAGGATCGAGCCCTTGGCGGCACGTCCCAGCTCAGCCCAGGAAAAAGGCTCTCCGCCTTGCCATCCGTTGCGGCGCGAAATCCACCACGCCACCAGCATGAGGCCGAGGCCCAGCAGGATGCCGGGGATGATCGCAGCCACGAAAAGCTGGCCGATCGAACTGTTGGTGGCGGTGCCGTAGACAATCAGCACGATTGACGGCGGGATAACGGTACCAAGCGAACCAGCACAGCCCAAGGCAGAGGCTGAAAAGCCGGGGGCATAGCCCTGATCCTTCATCGCGGGCAGCATCATCGTGCCAATGGCCACCACGTCGGCCACGCCGGAGCCGGAAAGCGACCCGAACATCATACAGGCGATGATCATCACCATCGCCAACCCGCCGGTGCGCCGCCCGATAAGGGCCGAACACAGCGCGATGATCCGCGGCGCAAGCCCGCCGTGGACCATCAGCAGACCCGCCAGCAGGAACAGCGGAATAGCCAGCAGTGTAAAGCTGTTGATCCCCGCCACCGCGCGCTGCGCCACAACGATCAGGGGCGCGGCATCGGCGATCACCAAATAAAACATCGATGACAGACCAAGCGCCACGGCAATGGGCGCATCCAGCAGCACCAAGAGGACGAAGACGACAAGAAGCAAAGCAAGCGCGAGGCTCATGTGCGGCCCCCTTTCAGGATCAGGCCCAGCAGTGCAACGCCACAGCAAACGGGGAGTGAAAGGTAAAAAAGCCCCACCGGCAGCGAGAGCGCGGTGGTCTGATGCGCCCATGTGATCTGGGTCAGCTTCCAGCCGGTCCAGATGAACACCGCCAGAAAAACGAAGCTCGCCAGCCATGCCAGAACGGCAAAAACCCGGCGCAGCGGTGCGGGCATGGTCACCAGGTCAAGCAACCCCGCACGGAAATGCGTGCCCCGCACAAACCCCGAAATGGCCCCCACAAAGGTCAGCCAGACCAGCGCCATGCGGGGCAGTTCCTCGGCCCAGCGAGGGGTTGAGGAGAACAGGTAGCGCGAGATCACGACATAGACGACCATCGCCGCAAACCCCGCCACCAGCGCCGCGCCAACCCAGCGGGCCGCGCGGTCGATAAGAATGGCCGCCCGCAGCGACCCGTTCCTGAAAGTCATGGTTTCAAAAATCCTTCTGGGCCGCGGCAGAGCATGCATTCGTCACAATAGGCCGCGACGACGACCCATTCGTCCGAAATCACCTCGACCGTGTGGTCAAGCCCCGGTGGCAGGCGCATGGCCGTGCCTTCGGTCATGTGGTATTCCTCGCCCCCTGCCCGCAAGATCGCCTCGCCCTTCAGCGTCAGCGTCACCTCGTCGCGGGGATGGCTGTGCGCGGTAGACTTCGCGCCTTTCTTACCGGTGGTCACCGAAAGCTTGATAAAGCCCTCGCCGCGTTGAGCCGGGGAAAACAGCACCTTTTGTGTGAAGTCGTAAAGTTGCACCGGCTCGACCGATGCAACTTGTGTCATTTCAGGCCGCAAAGTCATTTGCGGTACTGGTCCAGGATGGTCAGAAGCTCTTCGCCATAAACGTCCTTCTGGCTTTCCCAAATCGGTTCGACCGCTTCGATAAAGGCGGCTTTGTCGACCTCGTTGAACTGCATGCCTTCTGCTTCCAGCTGGGCGATCAGCTTGTCATTGGCGGCGGCAACCATGTCGCGCTGTTTCAGGCCCCAGGATGTGGCGGCTTCCATGACGATGGTCTGATCCTCGGGAGAGATCTTGTCCCAGACAGATTTCGACATGGTCAGCGTGGCAGCGCCCCAGATGTGTTCAGACAGCGAGACGTATTTCTGCACTTCGAAGAAGGACGCGGAATAGATGATTGCCAGCGGGTTTTCCTGCGCATCAAACAGCCCCTGTTGCAGCGCGGAGTATAGCTCACCGAACGACAGGGGTGCCGGTTCTGCGCCCAGACCATCGAATGTTGCCAAGCGCACTTTGTCGGGCGTGACACGGATTTTCAGACCGGCGAGGTCTTCGGGCTTTTCAACGGGGCGGACGTTATTGGTGATGTTGCGGAAACCGTTTTCCCACCAGCCCAGAACCTTGATCCCCTTGCCATCAAGCATATCGGCCAGCGCAACGCCCAGATCGCCGTCAAGCGCGGCAAAGGCCTGATCGCGCGCGCCCCAAGCATAGGGCATCTCGATGATGCCCATGCGCGGCTCAATCCCCTGGAACGACCCAGAACCGATCAGCCCGGCCTGCACCGACCCGAATTGCAGCCCCTCGATCACTTCCTTTTCGCTGCCAAGCTGCCCGGAGGGGAAGACCTTGATCGAAACGCGACCTTCTGTGCGGTTGTTGACCTCTTCGGCGAAACCAGTGGCGGCAACGTGCCAGCTGTGGCTTTCCGGCAGAACGTGGCCAAGACGGATCGACACGTCATCTGCCAGAGCGGCAAGCGGCGCAAAGGCCATAAGGCTGGCCGCCAGCAGGCCGCCTTTGATCAATGTGGTGGGGGATTTCATTTTGGTCTCTCCTGTTGAGCATTATTTTGAACAGAAGAAATACGGATCGCCGTTTTTACGCAAATAGGCTGGACCTATAATTGAAAAAGCTTTCTTGAATGCTCAACGGTCTGACCACAGGACTGCACTTTCGCGCGGCGTGAAGGCTTGCCCACATCATGCGCGCCCGCTCATGGGTCGCCCTGCTGAGTGACACGTTAGTGGAAATCCCTGCTTGGAAACAAGCGCTTGGCCTGATCGCGGGGGTGCATGGCACGGGGTTGGGTGCGGGATCTTGGTGCATCGTCGGCTTGGGGTTGCGTGATGCCTACCGCATCATCCATCGGATGGCCGAGACGGCTGAGATAGTGCGACACGTCTTCGATGGTATGCGCAATCACATGCACCACGATACCTTCGCGTTGTACATGGCCGGTGATACGCAGCAAGCGCCCCGTCATCACCGCGCGGCGGAATTGTGCATAGACCTTTTTCCAGACCACCACATTTGACACACCTGTTTCATCCTCAAGCGTCAGGAAAACGACACCCGATGCCGTACCGGGCCGTTGCCGCGTGATCACCAGACCGCAGACAGAAATGGGCCTTTGTGCCATAGGCCCCAAAGGCACCTCGGGCAGCGCGTCATGAGGTGTCAGCCCCGTCATGGCCGGGCGCAACAGCTCCATCGGGTGGGCTTTCAGCGACAGGCGCATGGCCACGTAATCCTCGACCACTTCCTGCCCTAAATGCATGGCGGGCAAGGTGACGGGCTGTTCCGCAATGCCCTCGCCCTCGATCGTATCATTGAACAACGGCAAGGGCGCATTGCCTTTGATCGCTTTTACCGCCCACAAGGCGTCGCGTCGTCCCAAGCCAAGCCCTGCATAGGCGTCGGCTTCGGCCAAACGTTCCAGAACCGAGGGCGAAAGCCCTGCCCTTAACCACAAAGCTTCGGGATCGGGGTAGCCATTGCCACGCGCGGCAACGATCCACCCTGCATCCTCTTCACGAAAGCCTTTGATCTGGCGAAATCCCAATCGCAAAGCCAGCGCCCCATCGCTGCGCTTTTCAAGCGTGTTGTCCCATTCGCTTGTGTTGACGCAGACGGGGCGCACTTCGATGTGATGCTCGCGGGCATCGCGCACGATCTGGGCGGGCGCATAAAACCCCATAGGCTGCGCATTCAGCAACCCGCAGGCAAAGGCTGCCGGATGGTGGCATTTCAGCCAGGCCGATACATAGGCAAGCATTGCAAAAGCAGCGGCATGGCTTTCAGGGAAACCGTATTCGCCAAAGCCCTCGATCTGGGAAAAGCAATTCTCGGCGAAAGCTTTTTCATAGCCCCGCGCCAACATGCCATTGATGAATTTATCGCGAAGTTGGCCAATCGTACCCATCCGCCTGAAGGTCGCCATAGACCGGCGCAGCTGGTCTGCCTCGCTTGGCAGGAACCCGGCTGCGACCACAGCGATCTGCATGGCTTGTTCCTGGAACAATGGCACGCCAAGCGTTTTGCCCAGCACGTCTTCCAGCTCTTTCGAGGGGAAAACCACGGCTTCGTTCCCCTGCCTGCGATTGATATAGGGGTGTACCATGCCGCCCTGGATGGGGCCGGGGCGCACAATCGCCACCTCGATCACCAAATCATATAATTCACGGGGCTTCATCCGCGGCAGAAAGTTCATCTGCGCGCGGCTTTCCACCTGAAACACACCAATGGCGTCCGCAACGCACAGCATGTCATAGGTTTGCGCATCATCTTGGGGTATGCTGGCGATGCTGTATTCTTTGCCCCCATGTTGCGCGATCAGATCAAAGCTTTTGCGGATACAGGTGAGCATCCCAAGCGACAGGATATCGACCTTCAGAATATTCAGAGCGTCGATATCATCCTTGTCCCATTCGATGATCGTGCGGTCATCCATCGCGGCGTTTTCGATAGGGCAAAGCTCATCCAATCGCCCCTTGGTGATGACAAACCCGCCGACATGCTGGCTCAGATGTCGCGGAAACCCGATGATTTCACCAATCAGCTTGATGGTCAGCGCCAGACGCGGTTCCGATAGATCAAGCCCCAGTTGTTTAACGCGCTCGGGGTCCGGCCCGCCATTGCTGGTGCCCCAGATTTGCCCGGAGAGATTGGCCGTGACATCCTTGGACAAGCCCATAACCTTACCCACCTCGGAGATCGCCGCGCGCGAGCGGAAATGGATCACCGTGGCGCAAAGCCCGGCGCGGTGCCGGCCGTATTTGGCGTAGATATGCTGGATGACCTCTTCGCGGCGTTCATGTTCGAAATCGACGTCGATATCCGGCGGCTCTCCGCGATGTTCTGACACAAAGCGTTCCACCACCATGGTAATCGTCTCGGGGCTGACGTCGGTGATGCCCAACAGATAGCACAAGATCGAATTGGCCGCGGACCCCCGCCCTTGACACAAGATCCCCTTGGAGCGCGCGAATTGAACGATGTCATGCACCGTGAGGAAATAGGCCGGAAAATCGAGCGTCTTGACCAACGCCAGTTCTTTTTCCATTTGCGCAATGGCCCGCGCGGGTGCCCCCTTGGGATAGCGGACCTTCAGCCCCTCGGACGCCAACCGCGCCAAACGGTCTTGGGGCGTTTCATTGTCTGCGATCTCGTCCGGGTAATCATAGCTGAGTTCGGACAGGCAAAAGCTGGATCTGGCCGCGATCTGTGTCGTGCGGCGCAAGGCCGCCGGGTGACGGGCGAACAGGCGTTTCATGTCAGCTTCGGGCTTGAGGCGTTTTTCAGCGTTGGGTAAGGCACGCGTGCCGATTTGATCGATCGTAATATTGTGGCGCAGGCAGGTCAGAACATCAGCCAACTGCCGTCGCGCACCGTGGTGCATCAACACATCCCCCACGGCCACCATCGGCGCTGCGGTGCGATGCGCGAGGGTGGCGCAGGCATCAAAATAGCGTTGATCACTGCCATCATAGCGCGGCGCGACACCGACAAAGACATCCGCAGGAAAGTGTTTTTTCAGCGTCGCAATATCGGGCTGGCTGGCTTTTAGGGACGCTTGCGGCACGGCAATCAAGCTCATGCCCGCACAGCCTTGAACCAGATCGGGCAGGTCCAGATAGCAGGCCCCTTTGGGGGCACGTCGTTTGCCAAGGGTCAATAACCGCGTCAACCGCGCATAGGCTTCACGGTCGTGGGGCAATGCGACCCAATGGGTATCGCTATCGCGCAAGATCAGCCGCGCCCCGATGACAAGCCTTGGCAAGGGTGCATCAGCCCCCAACTCGCGGCGAAGCTCTTTCAGAGCGGAATAGGCCCGAACGACCCCGGCCAGCGAATTATGGTCTGTGATGGCCAAGGCGTTCAGCCCCAACTGGGCCGCCCGAGAGACCAATTCCTCTGGGTGGGATGCCCCCCGCAGGAACGTAAAGTTAGACGTGCAACACAGTTCCGCATAGCCGGGATCCAGAGACGGGTTTCGCGCCTTCATGGAAATTCACCCTGCACAAACCAGTTCGGGTTTTGCGGCGTATAAAACAACCACAAGCGCCGGCCCTGCGTTGTGTCCACTTTCCAATAATCCCGCACACCTGACCGCCAGTTGTCATCTGGCAACCACCATTCAGGGGCGATACGTTCAGGCCCTGTCGCCCGCCCCGTGGTCAGCGACATCCGGCGCCAGCGAAACTGTGCAGGGGGCCGTGTCCCGCTGGCTGCGATAGGTTCCGGCGGGAACAGGCACAAAGGGCGCGGCCGCAGCGTGGACCATGATCCCGTGGCGGTACTGTAGGCCGCTGGTACGATTTGAAAGCTCCGCTCGGGGATATGGCTGTCTGCCGGTAGAAAACGTTGAATGTTTTCAAGCCCGATCCGGTTCCCAAGACGGGTGATCAGATCCTCCAGCCCGTCAGGGCGCGCAGCCGTGGCGGCGGTGATTTGCGCGTCGGCAAGGTTTTCAACCTGCGTCGCTTCAAGCCGTAACTGGTCGATGCCAAAACCCGCATCCGCAGTCCGGATCCCCCGGTCAAATAAGGGCAAAATACGCATTGCATCGCGCATGGGTGCCGCAAGACGCAGTTCGATTTGCTGCGCGCCCTGATCCACCCGCCGCATCGTTAACTGCAATCGCCGTGCCCCCATGGCCTGACGTTTCAACTTGTCGCAAAGCTGATCCAGCAACCTTTTCGTGCCCGCCATCACATCAGCGCTAAGCCCGATCGGCTCGGGCAATGTCATGCGCACAGCATAGTGCGGTACCTCGCCAATCGGTGTGATCGTCTCGTCCTGGGTGCCCATTGCCTGATCCAGTCGCAACATGACATTCGGCCCGAAACGACGCGCGATTGTCATGCGGGGCAAGGCCAATAGGTCCGAGATTTTTCGCAGGCCAAGCCGCTGCAACGCCGTGTCAGTTTTCTCGTCAAGACGCAGCGCAGCAACGGGCAATGCAGTGATATCCGCATCGGGCTTGCGGGCATAATGCGTGCGCGCCCAAGCTGCCCCGCGGGTATCGGCCGCCGCGATACGCCCGTTCAGCCCCGCACGCGCAAGACGGTGACGCATATCATCCAGCATTTCCGCCTCACCGCCAAACAGATGCACTGACCCGGTGATGTTCAGGACCAAACCATCCCTCCCATCCACCCCCACCCAAGGGCAGTATCGTTTGCTCCACCGGGCAAGTGATTGCAAAAACCGCGCGTCCTCTTGGGGGTTGGCTGCTGCGCTGTAAAGCTCGGGGCAATAGGCACGGGCATCTGACAACCCCATGCCACGATGCAACCCCTGCGCCTCTGCCGCTTGGTTCAAACAGTAGATGCGGTCGGTATTTTTCGCGTGTTGCACCAGCGCGAAAGGGCGATCGCTATTGGCGGCCTCACGCGTCCGCGCGCGCAGCACCCTATCGCTGGGCAGTCGGGGAAACCACACTGATGCGACGCGTTTGCGCATTCCACTTCACAGTCCAAGCCGCCAATGTTCCTGATTTGTTCTTTATAAGTTTCCAATTTTGCAGAGTCGAGTCCTCGGCTGTGTTGCCTTCATCAAAAACAGGGGTGCAGTGCCATCTGGTCTGCGCAGCATTGTTCCCCATTCCTTCGGGCAAAATGCAAAGCCCTGTGGCGTTCCCTTCTTGCGCAGCCAGTTGCAAACGCCGCCCTTCCGTCAACCCAATGGGCTGTGTGAGCTCTGCGATCACCACTGCCACATGCCCCGACCGCAACGCCTCCTCGGTCGAGGCGAGCACATCAATATGACGCGGTGCCTGCGCGATCAGCAGTTGCGATGGATCAAGATATGCCGCGCCCCCCACCGGATTGATCTGCGTGCCGTGCCATGCCTCACGCACCCAAAGCGCGGCCCCGCCATTCGCGCCACAGACCTGACCGGCCAATGCATATGCAAAAGCATAGGCAGACGCCCCGCAAACCTCATGGGTGCGGGTATTCTTGAGCGGAAAGTGAGATTCGAACTGGGCCATGGCTCAGATCATACAAGACGGAACAAAAGATGCACATTGAAGACATCTTGACCCGCCACTGAACTTTCATCCAGCCGTGACCAGCGCCCGCTTGGGCGATACGCCACATGCGGCGTTTTTTATATCGTATTTTTGTATTTGGTTGCGGGAGTAGGATTTGAACCTACGACCTTCAGGTTATGAGCCTGACGAGCTACCGGGCTGCTCCATCCCGCGCCGGGTGCCAATGTTTTTGTATTGGCTTATTAATTGTCATCGTTGAGAGATACGTAGAGGTTTTGCTAGGTTTGGCGGTGACCTACTCTCCCACGTCTTAAGACGCAGTACCATTGGCGCAGTAGCACTTAACTGCCGAGTTCGGGATGGGATCGGGTGTTTTGCTTACGCTATGACCACCAAACCGAGTAAAACCTCTATGTTGTTCCTTTTGCCATTGGCAAAAGAGCAACAAGCGGGAGAGAGCGTATCCGAAGGATGCGCGTTCCCGCCCCCCACCTTTTTGGGTGAGGATTTGTCCAAGTCAGTACAACTGATTGTATGTGTATGCTTTTGTCCTAGTAAGAAGTCTTTCTTCTACTGGATCAAATCAAGCCTATCGAGCAATTAGTACCAGTCAACTGAACGTATTACTACGCTTACATCTCTGGCCTATCGACGAGATGGTCTATCTCGGCTCTCAGGGATACCTTGTTTTGAGGGGGGCTTCCCGCTTAGATGCCTTCAGCGGTTATCCTGTCCGATCATAGCTACCCAGCACTGCTATTGGCATAACAACTGGTCCACCAGTGGATCGTTCACCCCGGTCCTCTCGTACTAGGGGCAACTCCTCTCAAGTATCCTACACCCACGGAAGATAGGGACCGAACTGTCTCACGACGTTCTAAACCCAGCTCACGTACCTCTTTAAACGGCGAACAGCCGTACCCTTGGGACCTGCTCCAGCCCCAGGATGAGATGAGCCGACATCGAGGTGCCAAACACTGCCGTCGATATGGACTCTTGGGCAGTATCAGCCTGTTATCCCCGGCGTACCTTTTATCCGTTGAGCGATGGCCCTCCCACTTGGGACCACCGGATCACTATGGCCGTCTTTCGACTCTGCTCGACTTGTCAGTCTCGCAGTCAGGCTGGCTTCTGCCATTGCACTCAACGAGCGATTTCCGACCGCTCTGAGCCAACCTTCGCGCGCCTCCGTTACGATTTAGGAGGCGACCGCCCCAGTCAAACTACCCACCACACAGGGTCCCGGATCCGGATAACGGACCGCGGTTAGACATCAAGCAGAACAAGGGTGGTATCTCAAGGGAGGCTCCACGCAGACTGGCGTCCACGCTTCAAAGCCCACCACCTATCCTGCACATGTTCGGCCTAATGCCAGTGTGAAGTTGTAGTAAAGGTGCACGGGGTCTTTCCGTCTAACCGCGGGTAACCGGCATCTTGACCGGTAATTCAATTTCGCTGAGTCTATGTTGGAGACAGCGGGGAAGTCGTTACGCCATTCGTGCAGGTCGGAACTTACCCGACAAGGAATTTCGCTACCTTAGGACCGTTATAGTTACGGCCGCCGTTTACCTGGGCTTCAATTCAGAGCTCTCACTCCTCCTTTTAACCTTCAGGCACCGGGCAGGCGTCAGACCCTATACGTCGTCTTACGACTTCGCAGAGCCCTGTGTTTTTAATAAACAGTCGCCACCCCCTGGTTTGTGCCCCCAGCCCCTAGTTGCCTAGGAACCGGGCCTCCTTCTCGCGAACTTACGGAGGTATTTTGCCGAGTTCCTTCAACATAGTTCTCTCAAGCGCCTTGGTATTCTCTACCTATCCACCTGTGTCGGTTTAGGGTACGATCTAGCGATGGAGCTATTTCCAGGGACCTCTAAGCAGCCCATTCAATCCGATAAGGATGAACTACCCTCGAGATCCGTCACTTCCATCTGGCCCAGGAATATTAACCTGGTTCCCATCGACTACGCCTTTCGGCCTCGCCTTAGGGGTCGGCTTACCCTGCTCAGATTAGCTTTAAGCAGGAACCCTTGGATTTTCGGCGAGAGTGTCTCTCACACTCTTTGTCGCTACTCATGTCATCATTCTCACTAGTGATCTCTCCACCGGATCGCTCACGCGCCGGCTTCACAGAAAAGACTTTATCTTGTGCTACCGCCTACGGCTACTTGAGCACGTTTACACGTACCAAACAGACGTTAAGCGATAATAAAGATAAGTCTTATGTCACACTACGCTCTGCTACCATGCAATTAATGCATCCTAAGCTTCGGCTCATGGCTTGAGCCCCGTTACATCTTCGCCGCAAGACAACTTATTTAGACCAGTGAGCTGTTACGCTATCTTTAAAGGATGGCTGCTTCTAAGCCAACCTCCTGGTTGTTTTGGTCGTCTCACCTGCTTTCCCACTTAGCCATGAATTAGGGGCCTTAGCTGTAGGTCAGGGTTGTTTCCCTCTTCACAACGGACGTTAGCATCCGCTGTGTGTCTGCCATCTAGTACTCCTCGGTATTCGGAGTTTGGTTAGGATCAGTAAGCCTGTGGGGCCCCATTACCCATCCAGTGCTCTACCCCCGAGGGTATTCGGATGACGCTCTACCTAAATAGATTTCGCAGAGAACCAGCTATCTCCGAGTTTGATTGGCCTTTCACCCCTAGGCACAGCTCATCCCGATCCTTTTCAACGGATGTGGGTTCGGTCCTCCAATAAGTGTTACCTTATCTTCAACCTGGCCATGCCTAGATCACTCGGTTTCGGGTCTGATCCCACAAACTCAACGCCCTATTAAGACTCGCTTTCGCTACGCCTACACCTAACGGCTTAAGCTTGCTTGTGAGACCAAGTCGATGACCCATTATACAAAAGGTACGCTGTCAGGCCGTAAAGACCCTCCAACTGATTGTAGGCGTTCGGTTTCAGGTACTGTTTCACTCCCCTCGTCGGGGTGCTTTTCACCTTTCCCTCACGGTACTGGTTCACTATCGGTCAGTAAGGAGTACTTAGCCTTCGAAGGTGGTCCTCCGATCTTCAGACAGAATTTCACGTGTTCCGCCCTACTTAATACGTCCAATCATGCTTCTTATACGGGACTATCACCCACTTTGGTTGCGCATTCCAACGCATTCTAACCACACTCATGGCTCGGCTGGTCCCCGTTCGCTCGCCGCTACTAGGGGAGTATCAATTGATTTCCTTTCCTCCGGGTACTTAGATGTTTCAGTTCCCCGGGTTTGCTTTTATAAACCTATGTATTCAGTCTATAAATACCTGGTTCTGCTTACTGATGAACCCACCGTCTGCACCTTGCGAACTTACGTCCTCAAGTAGCAAAGCGGTAGGACAACAATAAACAATCAGGTGGGTTGCCCCATTCAGAAATCCATGGATCAAAGCTTATTCTCAGCTCCCCATGGCTTATCGCAGAGTATCACGTCTTTCATCGCCTCTTACTGCCAAGGCATTCACCAAACGCCCTTTTCGCGCTTGATTTGATCCAGAAAAAGAAAGACTGATTTAATGTCCTACCGCCTATTCGGCTACTTGAGGACAATTTAGACCCTCAAACGGCCGGTAGAGTGCAGGACGTCAGTCCAACGCGGGAGACAGAAGCTGGTAAGAAACTGTCTTCCCTTATTCCAGATCAAAAGCATACTTTTACCCGCCCACTCTCTCAGAGTGGACAGCGAGTAGTGCATCTAGCCTACCTTCCGTGCAGGAAGCAGGCGTCACTACTCTGGTTAGTGTACTTGACTTGGACAACACGTCGCTTTCAGTCGCGATACGTTCAAAAGACCGAGGAAACAGTCAAGTAAACGCCGGCTCCAATAGGAGCAGCAACCGAGATCATCACCTAACGCGGTGCGATCAGATCGTGTTGTTTGTTACTTCAAGATTACTCTTAAAGTAACTGTATCTCTCTTTACGATGTCAATCAGATGCATTCCAAAGGAATGTCACCCATACGCTTGCGCGCCGTCCGATTGGACGATTAAGAACTGCGAACAGTGCTTAATGGTCAAATCGTGTGCTTGCCCAACGCGTGCTTTGCTGCGCAAAACCCTGTTTGGGCGACGATCTTTAGCTGGCAAAGATCTTGGTGGGTCGAGGAGGACTTGAACCTCCGACCTCACGCTTATCAGGCGTGCGCTCTAACCACCTGAGCTACCGACCCAGCGTGTTTTGCAAAGCAAAACCGCGACGTCCCGGCAGGGCATTCCGAAGGAATGTCCCGAGAGGGACCAGCCCAAGCGGTTATTCAAGGGCCGTATGCTTGGTGGAGCCTAGGAGGATCGAACTCCTGACCTCCTGAATGCAAATCAGGCGCTCTCCCAGCTGAGCTAAGGCCCCAGCGTAGCCCGAGGGCTGCGTGTTACGTTGGCTGCATGAAGCAACCCTACCCCTTCCGGGACATTTGCTGTGCAAATACCCTGTCGGGGCTTCGCGCCTCACTGCGTGAGACGCTTGCTGAAGAGATATGAGGACGGCTCGGTCCGAAAGGTCATCTTGCGATGCCTTGAATATGGTCAGTTTTGTTTACTGACCTGCTAAGTGATCTACGAGTGAGAACAAGTTCTCGCTGCTAAGATCATCCTTAGAAAGGAGGTGATCCAGCCGCAGGTTCCCCTACGGCTACCTTGTTACGACTTCACCCCAGTCGCTGATCCTACCGTGGCCGCCTGCCCCCCGAAGGTTAGCGCAGCGTCGTCGGGTAGAACCAACTCCCATGGTGTGACGGGCGGTGTGTACAAGGCCCGGGAACGTATTCACCGCGTCATGCTGTTACGCGATTACTAGCGATTCCGACTTCATGGGGTCGAGTTGCAGACCCCAATCCGAACTGAGACAGCTTTTTGGGATTAACCCATTGTCACTGCCATTGTAGCACGTGTGTAGCCCAACCCGTAAGGGCCATGAGGACTTGACGTCATCCACACCTTCCTCCCGCTTATCACGGGCAGTTTCCTTAGAGTGCCCAGCCGAACTGCTGGCAACTAAGGATGTGGGTTGCGCTCGTTGCCGGACTTAACCGAACATCTCACGACACGAGCTGACGACAGCCATGCAGCACCTGTCACTGCGTCACCGAAGTGAACGCCCGATCTCTCGGGTTAGCACAGGATGTCAAGGGTTGGTAAGGTTCTGCGCGTTGCTTCGAATTAAACCACATGCTCCACCGCTTGTGCGGGCCCCCGTCAATTCCTTTGAGTTTTAATCTTGCGACCGTACTCCCCAGGCGGAATGCTTAATCCGTTAGGTGTGTCACCGAACAGTATACTGCCCGACGACTGGCATTCATCGTTTACGGTGTGGACTACCAGGGTATCTAATCCTGTTTGCTCCCCACACTTTCGTACCTCAGCGTCAGTATCGAGCCAGTGAGCCGCCTTCGCCACTGGTGTTCCTCCAAATATCTACGAATTTCACCTCTACACTTGGAATTCCACTCACCTCTCTCGAACTCTAGACTGATAGTTTTGGAGGCAGTTCCAGGGTTGAGCCCTGGGATTTCACCCCCAACTTTCCAATCCGCCTACGTACGCTTTACGCCCAGTAATTCCGAACAACGCTAACCCCCTCCGTATTACCGCGGCTGCTGGCACGGAGTTAGCCGGGGTTTCTTTACCAGGTACTGTCATTATCATCCCTGGCGAAAGTGCTTTACGATCCTAAGACCTTCATCACACACGCGGCATGGCTAGATCAGGCTTGCGCCCATTGTCTAAGATTCCCCACTGCTGCCTCCCGTAGGAGTCTGGGCCGTGTCTCAGTCCCAGTGTTGCTGATCATCCTCTAAAACCAGCTATAGATCGTAGACTTGGTAGGCCATTACCCCACCAACTATCTAATCTAACGCGGGCCAATCCTTTCCCGATAAATCTTTCCCCCGAAGGGCTTATACGGTATTACTCTCAGTTTCCCGAGGCTATTCCGTAGAAAAGGGTATGTTCCCACGCGTTACTAACCCGTCCGCCGCTCACCCGAAGGTGCGCTCGACTTGCATGTGTTAGGCCTGCCGCCAGCGTTCGTTCTGAGCCAGGATCAAACTCTCAAGTTGAAACGCATTACTGCGTATCCTTGACGTCGAACCTCTGCACATCAAACCTGCATCACTTACTGAATGATACAGGCGTTTTCTCCGTTTGAAGTGCTTAAAGTTACCAAAGTAACAACAAGCCGTCCAAACAGTGAAGCTGACACTCCATCATCGGCCGAAGCCTAAGAGCGCGATATACAGACGTTGATCCATCGAATGAACCAAACCGCCCACATATCTCTTCAGATATCTATCAATTTCAAAGAGCGTCGAGACAAAAGAAACCAAGATGCGCCGTAAACTTCTCAGCGCGCCCCGCCTCAATTACCTCAGAATTTTCCCGCTACGTAAGACCCGAACCGTAACCCGTCGTCCCCGTCTAGCGCCCCGTGTCTGCTTGTCTGCGTCTCCGGTAGAACGCTCTATAGACCTGTGATTTGGGGGCTGCAACAGCTTTTTTCAAAAAACTTCGTTTTTTTCGATTTTATTCGGAACCACGCTGATATCGCGTGCTGCTGGCGCTGTGCCCCCATTCCGGCTCCTATGCCCCAAGCTGGCAGTAAAGCCCCGCGGCCAGCTTTGCGCGCTCTACCAGACTGTCGACTTCGATATGTTCGTTCAACGTATGGAGCCCCTGCCCCCGGACCCCGATGGAATCGAGCGTGGGCAATCCGAGGTAACCGGTAAAGTTCCCGTCCGAACCGCCGCCTGCCGATTGGCCGGTCATCTCGAACCCCAGCTCGCGCGAGATCTCTTGCGCCACCCCCAGCATCGCCATCGTGCCGGGCTGGTCCGGTTCCCACACGGGGCGGGTCACGCCGCGCGTGACCTCCATCACCACATTCCCCTGATCCGCGTTCAAGGCCATCATCTTGGCGACGCCCGCATCGAGCTGTTCTTGTGTCTTGGCCATCGACAGAACTTCGGCATCGCAGACCGAAGATACGCAGTTCACCCATTGGCCTGCGTTGAACACGCCCAACGAGAAGGTGCAGTCGTCGCTGGTCATGCCTTCGATCACGGCGACATGCTTTGCCATTTCGGCAATCGCCGACACGCCATCCTTCAGCGCCCATCCCGCGTGGCTGGGTTTGCCGCGGGTTTGCAGGTTGAACCGCGCGATGGCATAGCGCCCGATCACCGCGCCGCCGTCGGGGCAGGCAGGTTCGGGCACAAGGATATATTTATGGCGCTTGGCCTCGGCCTCGATCAGCGCGCGGGTCGACGGTGTGCCGACCTCTTCATCCGGCGTGAACAACACCGTGACGGGCAGCGGAGTTTCGAACCCGGCGGCCAGCAATTTGCGCAGCGCATCAAGGAAGACATAATTGCCGCCCTTCATATCCATCAGGCCGGGGCCATAACAAAGCCCCCCCTCGCGGCGGAACGGCAGCTTTTGCAACGTGCCTACAGGGTGGACCGTATCCATATGCCCCAAGAGCAGAATACCCCCCTCACCCGCACGGGGGTGGGGCATGGTGGCACGCACGCTGTCGCCGAACCCCATCCGGCCCGGGATCCGCTCAACCCGCGCGCCCAAGGCCGCCAAATCATGCTGCACCAGATCCATCATCCGGTTCACGGCCCCCGCGTCAAAGGTCGGGCTTTCGGTTTCGATCCAGGGGCGCAGCCCTGCGATCATCTCGTCCGTGTCAAACGGCAGCTCAAGCGGATTGGTCATGTCGGGTCTCCTCCCTAGTGCGATGCCGTGATCTGCGGCGCCGCCAGACGTTTTTGATGATAGCGTAACTTCAGGCCTTGGGCAGACGTGTTTCCACGATGCGCGCATAGATCGATGCCCCCACAGGCAGCATCGCGTCATCCAGCACAAAGCCCGGATTATGCAGCGGCACATTGCCCGCGTGTCCGACACGGCAATAGGCCCCGGGCACGACTTTCAGCATATCGGCAAAATCCTCTGATCCGGTGGCCTGCTCGGTCGATTCTGACGACAGGTCAGCGCCCACCACATCTGCGGCGGCTGCGACATAGGCGGTGGTCAGGTCGGGATCGTTCATCAGCACATCAAAGACATTGCGCAGATCCACGTCAATCTCCACCCCGTAAGACAGCGCCATGCCCGCGCAGATATCGCGGATGCGCTGATCGGCAAGCTGGGACACATCGTCATGGAAATAGCGGATGGTGCCGGCGATCGTCGCCGTATCGGGCACCACGTTATAGGCAGAGCCCGCATTGAACTTGGTCACCGACAGAACGATGGGCTTGGTGGGGATGATATTGCGGCTGGCGATGCTTTGCAGCTGTTGCACCAAAGCGGACCCGATAACGATCGGGTCTTTCGACTGATGCGGCGCGGCGGCGTGGCTGCCGGTGCCCTTGATCGTGATGTCGAAAAAGCTCGCCCCTGCCATCGCAGGCCCCGGCGTGACAGACACAACATTGGGTTCCGAATTCGGATCGTTGTGCATCCCGTAGATCTCGTCACAGGGGAAGCGTTCAAACAGCCCCTCGGCGATCATGCGGCGCGCACCGCCCAGACCTTCCTCGGCGGGTTGGAAGATCAGCACCACGGTGCCGTCAAAATCCCGCGTCTCGGCCAGATAGCGCGCGGCCCCCAGCAGCATCGTGGTGTGACCGTCGTGACCACAGGCATGCATCCGCCCGGGGTTGGTCGAGGCATAGGCCACGCCCGAGGTTTCATCGATCGGCAGCGCGTCCATATCGGCGCGCAGACCCACACGGCGGTTGCCACCCCCCTGCCCCTTGATCAGCCCGACAACACCGGTGCCGCCGATGCCCTCATGTACCTCGTCCACCCCATAGGCGCGCAGCTGCGCCGCCACGATGCCCGAGGTCCGCACCTCTTCGAACCCCAACTCGGGGTGGGCGTGGAAATCCTGACGGATCGCGGTCAGATCGCTGGCAAAGGATTCGATCTTTGGAATGGTGGTCATAGGGTGGCTCCTGTCACGGGGGGCGTGCGGTCCAGCGCACGGAAGTTGGCGAAATCCCAATGCCGGCCGGGCGCGGCCTCGATCAGGTTGCGGGTGTAGTCATGGCGCGGCGCGGCAAGCACCTCGCCCGCGGGCCCATGTTCGACGACAACGCCTTTCTGCATCACCAGCACCTCGTCGCAAATCTGCGCTGCGACCCGCAGGTCATGGGTGATGAACAGCATCGCGATGCCGAATTTTTCCTGCACATCGTCCAGCAGATCAAGCACCTGCGCCTGCACGCTGACATCCAGCGCCGACACGGCCTCGTCCGCGACCAGCAGGTCGGGCTTCATCGCAACGGCGCGCGCGATGGCGATCCGCTGGCGCTGCCCGCCCGAGAATTGATGCGGATAGCGATCCAGCGCATCGCGCGGCAGGTCCACCAGCTCCATCAGTTCGGCGGCGTGCTCCATCGCATCGGCGCGGCTGGTGCCAAAGTTGATCGGCCCCTCGCAGAGGCTGCGCGCCACGGTCCAGCGCGGGTTCAGCGACCGGTAAGGATCTTGAAACACGATCTGGAAATGCTTGCGATGCGGCTGCAACTGGCGGCGCGACAGCTTGGCGATCTCGGTCCCCGCAACGGTCACCTTTCCCGCCGTAGGGTCGATCAGCCGCATGATGGCACGGGCCACGGTGGATTTCCCCGACCCGCTTTCGCCCACGATCCCAAGGGTGCGCCCCGGCTGGATGGTGAAATTCACATCCTGCGCCGCCCGCACCCCTTGGCTGGCGCGAAAGAAACCGCCCCCGCCATAGGTCATCTCTAGCCCGTCCACGGTGATCACATCCCGCGCCTCTGCCGGTGCCCGAGGGGCGCGCGGATCAAGGTTGGGCACCGCCTGCAACAGCTTGCGGGTGTAGTCTTCCCTGGGCGCGGTCAAGAGCTGCCGGATCGGCGCGCTTTCAACGATGCGGCCCTTCTGCA
The DNA here is from genome assembly GCF_040790665.1 of Sulfitobacter pontiacus. Classification (NCBI taxonomy): domain Bacteria; kingdom Pseudomonadati; phylum Pseudomonadota; class Alphaproteobacteria; order Rhodobacterales; family Roseobacteraceae; genus Sulfitobacter; species Sulfitobacter pontiacus. The sequence goes on from NZ_CP160850.1 coordinate 285,776, forward strand.
TGACGCTAACCGTATCCGCGATCTCAGCCACCACGCCCATGTCATGGGTGATGAACAGGACCGCCGTGCCGTGGCGTTCCTGCATCTCTGCAATCAGCTTGAGGATCTGCAACTGCGTCGTCACATCCAGCGCCGTCGTCGGCTCGTCCGCGATCAACAGATCAGGGTCAAGGATCAACGCCATCGCGATCATGATCCGTTGCCGTTGCCCGCCTGACAGCTGATGCGGGAAAGCTGCATAGATGCGTTCCACATCCGGCAGATGCACCTGCTCCATCATATCGATGGTGCGGGCCTTGGCTTCGGCGCGGGACAGATCGCTGTGCATGTTCAGCACTTCCTCGATCTGCTCGCCCACCCGCAAAACAGGGTTCAGCGCGGTCATCGGTTCCTGAAAGATCATCGCGATCCGCCGCGCCCGCAAGGCCCGCATCTGCGCTGGTTTGGCTTGGGTGATCTCGATCCCTTCCAAGTCAATCGACCCGCCCTGAATTTCCAGCGCATCCTTGGGCAGCAGCCCCATGGCCGTCAGCGAGGTGACAGATTTGCCCGACCCGCTTTCGCCCACCAGACAATGGGTCTCGCCCGCGCGGATATCCAGATCAATCCCGCGCAACACCGGATCGGCCTTGGGCCGCCCCGCCAGCCCCACCGTCAGCCCGCGTATTTTCAGAACGCGTTTGGCATCGGTAAAGTCTTTGGACTTGAATTCCATCTCACACCTCCCGCTTTTTCATACGTGGATCAAGGATATCGCGGGCCGTGTCGCCCAACAGGTTGATCGCCAGAATACATAGCGACAGCATCAACCCCGGCCAGAAGATCAGCCCCGGTTTGATCTGGAAATAGCTCCGTCCCTCGGCCATGATATTCCCCCATGTGGGGATCTCGGTCGACACGCCCGCCCCCAGAAAGCTCAGGATCGCCTCGATCAGAATGGCAGAGGCGCAGATATAGGTGCCTTGCACGATCAGCGGCGCAAAAGTGTTGGGCATCAGATGCTGCAACAAGACCTTGGGCATGGACGATCCAAGCGCGATCGCCGCCTCGACATAGGGTTCTTCGCGCGCGGTCAGCACCACCGACCGGACCAGCCGCACGACGCGGGGCACCTCCGGCACGGTGATCGCGATGATCACCGATGTCACGCTCGGCCCGTTCAGGGCGACCAGCGCGATCGCCAGTAGGATCGCGGGGATCGCCATCAGGCTGTCCATGATCCGCATGATGATACTGTCGGCCAGCCGGAAATACCCCGCGACCAGACCAATCAGCAGCCCCACGGCGACACTGACCACCGCCGCCCCGACACCAATCAGCAGCGACACACGCCCCCCCGTCACGACGCGGCTAAAGATATCGCGGCCGTAAGGGTCCGTGCCCAGCAAGAAATCATCCGACGGCGGCTTCAGCCGCGCCATCGCATTCATCTCAAGCGGGTTATAGGGCACATAGTAAGGGGCCAGCACCGCCGCGAGGACAATCGCCACAAGGATCACCGCCGCAATCGTCGGACCGACACCGATCCGCATCGCTTTGGGGACAGAGAATAAACCGGTCACAACCTGAAAGGCGCTGTGCCGAGAGCTTGGGATCTGCGTCATATCAGTACCGGATCCTTGGATCGAAGAATGAATAGGAAATGTCGATCAACAGGTTGACCGTCACATAGATGCCCGCGGTCAGCAGGATCATCGCCTGAATAACCGGATAGTCGCGCGCCAGAATGGCATCGACGGTCAGCCGCCCTATCCCGGGGATGTTGAACACGCTTTCAGTCACTACCACGCCCGAGATCAGCAGCGCGAACCCCGTGCCGATGATGGTCAGGATCGGCACCGCCGCATTGCGCAGCGCATGGCGGAACAGCACGACATTCTCGCGCACCCCCTTGGCGCGGGCGGTGCGGATATAATCCTCGCCCAACACTTCGAGCATCGACGCCCGCGTCATCCGCGCGATCAGCGCGATATAGATCGTGGCCAGCGTCAGCGACGGCAGGATTGCACGGCTAAAGAACGGTCCGATGCCATCGGTCGGCGATTTATAGCCCTGCACCGGCACCCATTTCAGGTCGATGGCGAAAATCTGGATCAGGATATAGCCGATGACAAAGACCGGCACGGAAAAGCCGAGCACCGAAAATGACATCACAAGGAAATCCACCCAGGACCGGTGCCGCCAGGCGGCAATCACCCCCATCGGCACGGCCAAAGCGACCGAGATCACAATCGTCATCAGCGCGATATTCAACGTCGGCCCCAAACGGTCGCCGATCATCCCCGCAACCGAGGTATTCGACAGCAGCGATGTGCCCAGATCACCGCGCAACAGCTGGCCCATCCATGTGCCGAACTGCACCAGCAGCGGGTCGTTCAACCCCAGACTGTCACGGATACGTTCAAGCTGCGCAGGGGTGGCAGCATCACCGGCAAGGATCGCGGCAGGATCACCGGGCGTCAGCCGCAGCAAGAGAAACACAAAAATCGCAACGATCACCATCACCGGTATCGTGGCCAATATGCGCTTGAGGATATAGAAAAACATGCCGAAGGCTCCTTGCGGTCGTAGGGGTGAGAGGCGCGCATCGCAGCGCGCCTCTCAAGGCAGATCACTCTGCCGCTTTGGTCATGTTCCAGAACACCGGCACCGGCGACGGGATCATGTCTTCGATATTGGACCGACGCGCCTGCGGGATGATGTATTCGCCCATCATCAGATAGTTCACGTTGTCCATCACATGCTCCTGAATACGCGTCGCGATCTCTTTCTTGGTCGCGTCGTCGCTGGCCGAGACATACTCGGTCCGCATGGCTTCGATCTCGGGGTCATCGGGCCAGCCGAACCAGCCATCATCGCCGCGGCCGTTCAACATCACGTTGACCAGCGGGTCAGAGACTTCGGGCACCATCCAGTTGGTGAAGAACAGGTTCCACCCGCCCTCGGCCACCGGCGACTGCTGTGCGCGGCGTTGCACGACCGACTGCCAGTCCATCGACTGCATATCGACCTCGAACCCCGCCTCGCGCAGCGCTTGGGCTGCAACCACAGGCTGGTTGTTCAGGCTGATCACATCGGTCGGGGCCATCAGGACAATCGGCGTCCCGTCATAGCCCGCTTCTTCCAGCAGTTCCTTGGCACGCTCGGTATTCGCGCCACCGGTCAGCAAGTCAGATCCCGCCTCGTCTCCCAAGGGGGTAGAACAGCCAAAGATCGCGCCACAGACTTTGTAGTATTCAGGATCACCCTGCATCGTCGCCAGCATGGATTCCTGATCCAGCGCCGCCATCGCCGCCTGACGCACCAGCTTGTTGTCAAACGGTGCATGCAAGAAGTTCGGACGCCCGATGGTGACATAGCCCAGATCATCGCGTTTCTCGACGACGACATCCTCGTTGCCCGACAGGATCGGCATCAGGTCGATCTGGACCTGCTCAAGATAGTCGATCTCGCCTGCGGACAGCGCATTCAGCGCGGTCAGCGCGTCGGGCATCGTGGTCCAGACAACCTTGTCCACATTCACGACCTTGCCGCCTGCCATCCAGGATGCGGGCTCGTCGCGCGGCACATAGTCGTCGAACTTTTCATAGGTCACCGACACGCCGGGCTCATAGGCGTCCTGATCAAACACAAAGGGGCCGGAGCCGATGTATTCCGTGATCGTCTCATCGGCAGAGGTTTCGGCAACACGCGCCGGCATGATGAACGGCGGCACCGCGGATTGCTTGGAAATCACGTCGATCAGCGGGCCAAAGGGCTTGGTCAGCGTCCAGACAACGGTCTTGTCATCGGTCGCCTCAAGGCTTTCGGTCACGTCAAAGATCAACTGCCCGCCGCTGTCGCGCTTGCCCCAACGGGTCAGAGAGGCAACAACATCGGCACCGGTCACAGGCGCGCCATCGTGGAAAACCAGCCCGTCGCGCAGGGTGAACGTATAGACCAGCCCGTCGTCGGATGTCTCCCAGCTTGCCATCTGCGGCTGCGGGGTGAAATTCTCGTCCACCGCCGTCAGCACGTCATAGATCATATAGGCGTGGTCACGTGTGATGTGCGCCGTGGTGATCACCGGATCCAGCACCCGCAGGCCCGAGTGCATGACCGCCGTGATCGTGGTTTCTTCCTGCGCGAAGCTCGCGGCAGGCACCAGCAGCGCAGCCGTGGTCATCAGCGACGCCGCCAGCCCCCGGCTTTGTTTCAATGTGGGTCGTAAAGTCAGCATATCAATTTCCCATGTTGGTTGTGGTCATTGTTATATTTGGACACCGCCGGTTGATCCGCCGGTATCGGGGCGTGCAGCAGCCGCACGCGCGGCCCCGAAAACGGGACCGTTAGGAGAAAGCCGCAACCCCTCACGCAACCGCGTAAAGGGCAGGTCTGCGGGGTCGAACGGCATGGGGCCGGGGGCACGCGCGACAATAATCTCGCGCGCACTCGGGGTGAAATCGGCCCGAAAATGGGTAGAGCTTTTGACGACGACAATCTTCTGCGTCTCTGGGACGATCCCGACAAAGCGGAACATCTCGCGGTCGGCCATCTGCGCAATCCGCGTTGTGACAGCCACCCGCACGCCACCGATGCGCAAACAGGCCGAGGCCCCAAGATCCAGCATCGTCCCACCGTAATATGGGCCGGTGGCTTTCACTTTGCCCTCCGACAGCATTTCGACAACGGCCTCGACCTCGACGGGGCTATCGTCGGGCAGACCGGGGTGCCCGCCAATGCGGAAGACAGCGCGCGCGCCCTCCCCCAACTCATGGGCTTGGGCGGCGGAATGCGGGTCTACGATCAGCCCGATCGCCGCGTCTTGGGCATCAGCATCAATCAAGGCCCGCAACATCCCCGTCGTGGCAGACACCCCACCCGCACCGGGGTTGTCTTGGGTATCTGCAATCACCACAGGCCCCTGCCCTGCCCCTTTTGCCGCGCGCAACGCATAGGCAACCACCGCGTCGGGGGTAAATGTATCATTGTCGAACTCGGATTCGGCAGCGGCATAGGCATCCGCCACCGCATCTGCTGCGGCATCCGCCGCCGCTTGAGTCTTGGCATAGGCTACCGCCGTGGGGCCACAATCGGCAATATCCGCCGCCGGAAAGCCCATGAACAGCGACGCTGACAGTGCGCCTTGCGCCTCAACCTCTGTCAGGTTTTCATACAATCCCTTGGCCGGCTGCATATCCGTCGTCTGAAACGGGATCGGCACCAGATAGGACATGCGACGGAACGCTTTGGCCGGGCGCGTGCCGGTCCGCATCACATGATCCAGCAACCGCGCCGCTGCGGCACCGGTATCGGCCATATCGATATGCGGATAGGTGCGGAACCCTGCGAGCACATCCACCGTGTTCACAAACTCTTCCGAGATATTGCCATGCAGGTCCAACGCGGCGGCAATCGGCACATCCGGCCCCACCAATGCGCGTACCTGACGGGCGATCTCGCCCTCCCCGTCATGGTGATGCGTCGCCACCATCGCGCCGTGCAAGTCCAGAAACACACCATCCAACGGCCCGGCGGCACGTAGCCCGTCCAGAATCTCGCCCAGAATAGTGTCGAACGCATCCTGCGTCACAGGTGCCGATGGAATAGCCCCCGCCCAAAGAACAGGCACCACATCCCAACCCGAATCCCTCGCGACCTTCAACGCACCGGTCATGCCAAGGTTCACTTCCTGAAAGGCGTCGATCATCGCGGGGCCACCCACCATAGGGACATAACCGCCACCGGCCTTGAAGGCCGCCATATCCGCAGGCTCGGGCGCAAAGGTATTGGTTTCATGAAGAAATCCGGCCATGGCGACGCGCATCGGGGAACCCACCTTTAAATCTTGTATCGCTTCACAAGGTTGAATGTATTGCTTGGCGATACGGCTGTATTGCCATACGATGCTAGGCACTGACCTATCCTCGCGTCAACCCGGAGCGCTCAATGCCTGACCCCAAACGACCACATTCCTCTGTCGCGTCTAATTTTCAGGCAGATGCCGATAGGCTCTTTGTGCGCTCCGCCGCCCGCGCCATCCATGTGCTCAGCGCGTTTCACGAGGCCGACGGCCCGCTCAGCCTGTCAGACATCGCCACGAAGGCAGAGATCGACCGATCTGCTGCGCAACGTCTTGTGCATACGCTCATGACATTGGGACACATCCGGCGCAGCCCCGATGACCGCGGCTACCTGCCCGGATTGCGCTTGCTCGACCACACCCACGACACCCTGCGTCTGGACCCCGTGGTGCAGGTCGCCACCCCCGTTATCCTCGAGATGCGCAAATCCATCGCCGAACGGATCGACTTCAGCCTCTATGATGAAACCCGCGTAATCTATGCCCTGCGCATGCAAAGCAAACGCGAGACCTTCTACGCCACGCTTGTGGGCCATAGCGTCCCCACCTATTGCACCGCAGGCGGCCGCGCGACCCTCTGCGCCCTGCCCCCGGAAGAAGCGCGTGAGATCATCAATCGCTTCCCGCTGCACAGCTATACCTCTTACACCAACGTGGACCCCGACAGCATCATGAACAGTCTCGAACAGGCCCGTAGAGACGGATTTGCGCAAGTCCAGAATGAATTCGTCTTGGGCGAAGTCGCCATTGGTGTGCCCGTCGTCAACCGTCAGGGCCGTCCCTTGGGGGCCATCCACATCGCCGGCTCGCTCTCTGAATGGAGCGCCGAAGACTTCGCCCGCCGCGCCGCCCCCATCGCCCAAGAAGCCGCCCGCGCCATCAGTGGCAGTTTCTAGCCCTTGAATTCGATCCGCGTCACCGGCCCCAACTCTGCCTCCACCGCCGCGACAAGTGGGCGCAGAAGATGTGTCTCTATATAGCGTTGCGCGAATTTGCTCGGGGTGCGCAGCTCAAGCACGCCCCCTTCGAACGCCACATATTCAAGCTGCGAGAACCACGCCTTGAACTGATCCGCGTTCTCCCGCGACAGGGTCACCATCGCACGTTGCCACGTGCCCGGCCCGCCCTGCGCGGGCTCTGATGCCTCGGGTTTCGCGTAATCGGCCAGTTGCACCACCTTGACCGGGGTTTCGCTGCGATACCGCTCTTTCATCCGCGCATCGTAATCCGGCCCGACCAGCGGCCAGCACGGCTCTGACAGCCGCGCGATCTGCGCATAATTCAACCGATAGGCCGCCACCCTGCCCCGCACGCCGCCGCGCGTACAAATCAACAGCTGCGCATCCGTCAGCCGTTTGATCTCGCGTTTCACCGTGCGTTCATTCACCGACCACATCCGCGCCAGATCCCGCTGGCCCACGCTCAGCTCGTCAGCGCGCCAATTATACCGCGAGGTCACCGCCGCGATCAGCCGCATCAATGAGGTCTGCAAGGTCGGTGATCCGTTCAACCCCACCACGCTCAAAGCGGTCAAAAGGTCGTACTTGATCACCCCGGCTTCAGGGCCGGTCAGCCGCAATGGGTTCATGGTTTTGCCTACTCGATGTATCGTCTTATTTTTGTCGGTCAGCTTCTTTGAGCCGATTCCGTTTATGCTTTCTACAAAGCTCTAAATCCCGTCTTCTGTCAACCCGCTGGGAAAAACAGGAATTACCCTTTTCCTTAATCCAAATTCAATTTGGTAAAGGTTAATAGGTTAAGGGGGACGCTAATGTGTCACCATATCAGGGGATCTCTGTCACCAAAACAGCGTCATATGCCCCTTGCCTGTCACCAAAATCTCTTTGCCCCGCGTTAACCGCAGCGTAATAAACTCGTTCTTCAGGAACGGCGCGCGAATTTCGGGAAAATTAGGTTTTGCCAAATTGCCGAATTCGCGTTATTCGAAATTCGAGGCTTAAAAACGCGAGTAGATAG